>JABFYH010000161.1 GCA_013361335.1 Gemmatimonadaceae bacterium
CTGCGCGACCTGATCACGGCGCACACCGCGACGGTCGACGAGCTGATCGCGCTGCGCGCTGATCTCGCGCCCATCGTCGTCGCGCGCGTCGTGCAGGAAGGGCCGCACCCCGACTCCGATCATCTGCACGTCACCAAGGTGGACATGGGGACGGGCGAGCTGCTCGACGTCGTCTGCGGCGCGCCCAACGTGCAGGCGGGGAAGCTGTACCCCTTTGCTCCCACCGGCACGGTGATGCCCGGCGGGCTCAGGATCGAGAAGCGCAAGATCCGCGGGCAGACCTCCAACGGCATGCTCTGCTCGGCGCGCGAGCTCGGGCTCGGGCAGGAGCACGACGGCATCCTCGAGCTCGACGTCGACGTCGCGCCGGGCACGCCCTTCCTGAGCGCGGTCCCCGCCGGCGACGCGCGGCTGGTGATCGACGTGCTGCCCAACCGGCCCGACCTCCTCTCGCACCTCGGTCTCGCGCGCGAGCTCGCCGCGGTGACCGGACGTGAGCTCCGGCTCCCCGACATCGGCGTCGACGGCATCGCCGTCCCCGAGCCGAAGCGCTTCCGGCGCGCCGGCAACGCCGGCGGCGTCGTCCTCCATCTGGAGGACGCGGCGCTCGCGTCGCGGTACATGGGCGTCGTGATTCGCGGCCTCGAGGTCGGCCCGAGCCCACAGTGGTTGATCGACCGGCTCGCCGCCGTCGGCTCGCGCTCGATCAACAACGTCGTCGACGCCACCAACTACGTGCTGCACGAGCTCGGGCAGCCGACGCACGCCTTCGATCTCGGCAAGCTGGATCTCGACACCCAACTGCCGCAGAAGACGGTCGTCGTGCGCACCGCCAGGCCGGGCGAGACGCTCGTGACGCTCGATGGCGCCACACGGACGCTGTCGCCCGACGTCACGATCATCGCCGACTCGGTGAAGCCGATCGCCATCGCCGGCGTCATGGGCGGGCGCGAGACCGAGGTCACCGACGAGACGACCGACATCCTCGTCGAGGTGGCGACCTTCGATCCGGCGCGTACGCGCCGCACGCGCCGCACCGTCGGGCTCTCGACCGACGCCAGCTACCGCTTCGAGCGCGGCGTCGATGCCGCCATCGCGCCCCGCGCACTGGAACGGGTGGCGCGGTTGATCATCAGTCTGGCCGGTGGTGCCGTGCAGTCTGCTCCGGTGGATCTCTACGCCGGCGAGCCCGCGCGGTCGCCGGTCGTGCTCCGGACGTCCCGGATCACTCGACTGCTCGGCATCGAGCTGCCGCCGGCGCGGTCGGCGGAGCTGCTGCGCGCCATCGGCTGCCAGGCGGACGTCGACGACAGCGGCGCCTCGATCCATGTGCTCCCGCCGACCTGGCGGCGCGATCTGGTGCGCGAGGCGGATCTCATCGAGGAGATCGCGCGGCTGAACGGCTACGCGACGCTGCCGGACGAGATCCGTCCGTACCGCCCCGGCACCTCGACCGACGCGCCGCTCTGGAAGACCGCCGCGCGCCTGCGCGACGCGCTATCGGGAGCCGGACTGCTGGAAGCGAGGCCCACCCCCTTCGTGGCCGGCGGTGACGAGCACGTGCGCGTTCTGAACCCGCTCGCCGAGAACGAGGCGCATCTCCGGCGCACGGTGCTCGAGACGCTCGCGCGTCGGGCCGAGCACAACCTCGCGCACATGCAGCGCAACGTGCGGCTGTACGAGATCGGTTCCGTATTCGAGCGCGGCGAGGATGCGCTGCCGGACGAGAGCATGCACGTGGCGATGCTCGTCATGGGCGATCGGGAACCCGCCCACTTCACCGACGCCAAGCCGGAGCCCTTCGACGCGTGGGACGCCAAGGGGCTCGCCGAGCTGACCGCCGCCGCGCTGGATGCCGGACCGGTGGAGCTGATCCCCGTCGGCGAGGGCGATCTGCTCTGGCGCATCCGGATTGGCGACGACGTTCGTGGTGAGGTCCGACGTGTCGCGCTCGACGCGCCGGTGTGGGCGTCGCCCGCCTTCGGCGTCGAGCTCGAGCTCCAGCGGATGTCGAACAGTGACGTGGCGCCCCCCGGCGAGCATGCCCACACGAGCGGGCCGGAGGTGATCGCGCCGGGGACGAAGGCGCGCTCGCGCTATCGGCCGCTACCGACGACGCCGGCCTCGGAGTTCGACCTGGCGCTGCTGTTGCCCGACGGGGTCACCGCGGCGGAGGTGGAGCGCGTCATCCGGTCGGCGGCCGGGGAGCTGCTCGAACGCCTGGTGGCCTTCGACGTGTATGAGGTCGCCGGGGAGCGGTCGGTGGCCTGGCGGTTGACCTTGCGGCATCCGGAGCGCACTCTACGGGACAAGGAGATCGACGGCCGGCGGGCCCGGATTCTGTCTTCCCTCCAGACGGAGCTGCATGTCCGACAGCGTTCGACCTGAGATCGCCGCCTTCCACGAGCTGCAGACGCTCGTACGCCATCTCGGCGACGAGCTCGCCGGCTTCCGTCGCCGTGCGCTCACCGCGGAGGCACGGGTGCGGGAGCTCGAGGCGAAGGAGAGCCGTCTGGCGAGCACGTCGCCGCGCGAGCTCGCCGACAGGTGCGCGGTGCTCGAGGGGGAGAACGCCGATCTGCGTGGCCGGCTCGACGCCGCAACCGCGCGGACGCGGCAGATGCTGGATCGGGTGCGCTTCATCCGCCAGCAGACCCAGAATGGTTCGGGGGGCGAGCGATGACGACGCGCAAGCATTCCGTGAAGGTCGAAATTCTCGGCGAGTCGTACGCGATCCGGACCGAGGCGGCCCCCGAGCACACGAGGGCCGTGGCGCAGCACCTCGACCGCTCGATCCGACAGATCCTTGCCGGCGGCTCGGTGATCGAGGCGAATCGGGCGGCGATCCTCGCGGCGCTGCAGATCACCTCGGAGCTCTTCGAGGCCCGCGAGGCCAGCGCGTCGATCGCATCGGCGATGCACGAGCTGAGCGCGGAGGTGGCGCACATGCTTCCCCCGACCAAGCGGGGCGACGCGAGCGACGGTGCCGTGGAGCTGCCGGTGGAATTCGCCGACGGTCCCGCCGACGCCGCGACCTGAGCGATTTGCCTTTTCCCCGGGCCGTCGGTAACTTCGCTACAGCAGCCAGGCCGATCCGTAGGTCGATGCGCCACCGGTAGTTAGCTCGCTCCAGCCCGCGCCCTACGCCGGCGCGTTCTCGAGCAGCGACGACTGGTCGGCGCTCCGCGGATCGAGCGGTGGTTTTCCCGTTCCCGCGGCCGTGCCGCGGTGGAGCATAGATCGATGAACAGTATGGCAATCATTGCCGCGCTGGGCGTACTCGTCATCGCCTCGCCGGCCTTTTTCATTTTGGGACGCCGGGCGGGCGTCGGAGCGGGCCGTCGCGCGGAGCTGGAGCGCCAGGCCGCGGCCAAGGCGACCGCGGAAGAGACGGCGAAGCGGATCGTCGGCGACGCCGAGCGCGAAGTCGAGACGATGCGGAAGAGCGCCGTCGTCAGCGGCAAGGAAGAGGTGATGCGCCTGCGCGAGGAGGCCGAGCGCGAGCTTCGCAGCCGCCGCGCCACCGTGGAGCAGGAGGAGCGGCGCGTGAACGAGCGCGAGAGCGCCCTCGACCGGAAGAGCGAGGCGGTCGACCAGCGCGACCGCGAGCTCGGCCGCCGCGCCAGCGACTTCGGCCGGCGCGAGAAGCTCGTCCAGACGCGCGAGGAGGAGCTCGAGAAGCTCATCGCCGAGGAGCGTCGCCGGCTCGAGCAGATCGCCGGGATGTCGGCCCAGGACGCCAAGACCGAGCTCGTGCGCCGGCTGGAGGAGGAGGCTCAAGCCGACGCCGCCAACTCCCTCCGCGAGATTCGCGAAGGGGCCCGGCGGAATGCCGAGCGGGAGGCCAAGAAGATCGTCGCGCTCGCCATCCAGCGCATCGCGGCCGACACCACCGCCGAGACGACCGTGTCGGCCGTCGCGCTGCCGAACGACGAGATGAAGGGGCGGATCATCGGACGCGAAGGGCGGAACATCCGCGCCTTCGAGCTCGCCACCGGCGTCGACGTCATCATCGACGACACCCCGGACACGGTCGTCGTCTCCTGCTTCGATCCCGTCCGCCGCGAGGTGGCCCGGCTGGCGCTCGAGAAGCTCGTCTCCGACGGCCGCATCCACCCCGGGCGGATCGAGGAGGTCGTCAACAAGTCGAAGAAGGAGGTCGACGTCGCCATCGTCGAGACCGGCGAGCAGGCGGCGTACAACACCGGCGTGCACGGGCTGCACCCCGAGCTCATCAAGCTGATCGGCCGCATGAAGTGGCGGACGAGCTACGGCCAGAACATCCTCCAGCACTCGCAGGAGGTGGCACATCTGGCGGGGATCATGGCGGCCGAGCTCGGGCTCGACGTCGCGATGGCGAAGCGCGGTGCGCTGCTGCACGACGTCGGCAAGGTGCTCACCCACGAGCACGAGGGGACGCACGTGCAGCTCGGCGTGGAGATGGCGACGAAGTATGGCGAGCACCCCTTGGTCGTGAACTGCATCGCCGCGCATCACGACGACGTCCCGCACGAGAGCGAGGTGTCGGTGCTCGTCCAGGCCGCCGACTCCATCTCCGGCTCTCGACCCGGCGCCCGCCGCGAAGCGTTCGAGACCTACGTGAAGCGCCTCGAGGGGCTCGAGCGCATCGCGTCGAGCTACAAGGGGGTGGAGCGGGTCTTCGCCATCCAGGCCGGCAGAGAGATTCGGGTGGTCGTCGTTCCCGACGACGTCGACGACGGCCGGATGACGACGCTGTCGGAGGAGATCGCGCGCCGGATCGAGGCCGAGCTCCAGTACCCGGGCCAGATCAAGGTGGTGCTGATTCGCGAGACGCGGGCGGTGGACTTTGCCCGCTGAGGTTGCCGGTGCGGCGCTGATCGACGGCAAGGAGCTGGCAGAGCGCATCCGCGCCGACGTCGCCCTCGAGAGTGCGGCGCTCGCGGCGCGTGGCGTGACCCCGGGGCTCTCGGTCGTGCTCGTCGGCGACGATCCGGCGAGCGCCGTTTATGTCGGAGCGAAGGAGAAGGCGTCGCGCGAGGCGGGGATGGCGGGGGAGACGATCCGCCTGCCGGTCGACACCACGCAGGCGCAGCTGCTCGCGATCGTCGAACGCCTGAACGCCGATCCGCGCGTGCACGGCATCCTCGTCCAGATGCCGCTGCCGCGGCAGATCGATCCCGACACCGTCATCCGCCACATCCGCCCCGACAAGGACGTCGACGGCTTTCATCCGGTCAACGTCGGCAAGCTGCTCATCGGCCACACCGACGGCTTCGCGCCGTGCACGCCCGCCGGGGTGCAGCGCATGCTCATGGAGTACGGCGTCGAGACGCGAGGCGCCGAGGTGGTCGTGATCGGACGGAGCACGATCGTCGGGAAGCCGATGGCCGCCTTGCTGATGCAACCGGGAGCCGGCGCGGACGCGACCGTCACCGTCTGCCACAGCCGCACGCGCGACCTCGCCGCGCACACGCGCCGTGCCGACATCCTGATCGTCGCCGCCGGCCGCGCCCGCATGGTGACGGCGGACATGGTGAAGCCGGGCGCCGTGGTGATCGACGTCGGGATGAATCGCATCCCGGACGCCACCACGAAAAGCGGCACGCGTCTCGTCGGCGACGTCGACTTCGACGGCGTGCGGCGCGTCGCCTCGCTGATCACGCCGGTGCCCGGTGGCGTGGGCCCGATGACGATCGCGATGCTGCTGCACAACACCGTGCGCGCCGCCGCGCGCACGCTGGACGGCTGATGTCCGTGTACGCCGACGTCGGCGAGACCTTTCCCGGCGCGAGCCCGGCGTCGGCGATCGATGTCTCCACCGTCACCCAGATCGTGAAGGACGTGGTCGAGGGCGCCTTCATCCCGCTCTGGGTGCGCGGCGAGGTGAGCGACTTCAAGCGGCACCGCAACGGCCACTGGTACTTCTGTCTGCGGGACGAGGCGTCGCAGATCAAGTGCGTCGTCTGGTCGCGCGATCAGCTCCAGCTCCCCGCCGCCCCCGACGACGGGATGCAGGTGACCGCGCTCGGCCAGCTCGGCGTGTACGCGGCGCGCGGCGAGATGCAGCTCGTCGTCAAGCGCATGGAAGCCGAAGGGGACGGGCTGTGGCGCAAGGCGCTGGAGCGCACCCGTCTTCGCCTGGAGCGCGACGGGCTGCTCGACGCGACCCGCAAGCGCGCGCTGCCCCGATATCCGCGCTGCATCGCCGTCGTGACGAGCGCCAGCGGCGCCGCTCGGCACGACATCGCCGCGGTGATGCGCCGCCGCGCGCCCGGGGTGCAGCTCGTGATCGTGCACGCGGCGGTGCAGGGCGAGGGCGCGCCGCTCTCGCTCTGCCGGGCGATGAAGCGGGTCGCCCGGTGGGGCGGGGCGGATCTCGTGATCGTCGGCCGGGGCGGCGGCTCGCGGGAGGATCTGTGGGCGTTCAACGACGAGCGCGTCGCCCGCGCAGTCGCCGCCTGTCCGGTGCCGACCATCTCGGCAGTGGGGCACGAGGTCGACCTCACGCTCTGCGATCTCGTCGCCGATCTGCGCGCGCCCACCCCTTCCGCGGCCGCCGAGACCGCGGTCGCGTCGCGGATCGAGGTGACGATGGAGCTGCGCGCGCAGCGCGGGCGCCTCCTCGGCGCCATGGAGGCCTGTCTGGACGAGCCCCGGCGTCGAGCCGCCACCGCCGCGCATCGGCTCGCGTCGAACCTCGAGAGCCGGTTGATCGACCAGCGGGCATCGATGGCTGCGCTCGCGGGTCGCCTGAACGCGCTCTCGCCACTGGCCACGCTCGAGCGCGGATATGCCGTCGCTCGCGGTGCGGATGGCATCACCCGCGCGTCGGTGGCGGATTTCACGCCGGGCGATCGGTTCGCGCTGCGGCTGCGCGACGGCGAGATCGACGCGACGACGTCGGTGGTCCGGCCATTGCCGAAGGACGCGGCATGACCGTCGAACAGCGCCTCGCTCGGCTCGAGGCGATCGTCGATCGCCTGGAAGGCGAGCCGGTGGATCTGGCCGAAGCGCTGGCGCTGTTCGAGGAGGGCGTGGCGTGCCTGCGCGATGCGGCGGGGACGCTGTCCGAAGCGGAGGCACGCGTCCGGAAGCTCACCGAGCTCGCCGACGGTGCCTTCGCCGTGGAGCCCCTCGACGATGATTGAGGCGCGCTCCTCGTTCGCGCAGGCGCAGGGCGCGATCGACGCGGCGCTGGCGCGATTCGCCGATCGACATCTCGCCTTCCTCCGTGGTGCGGTGGGTGACGCGATCCGCTACAGCCTCCTCGGTCAGGGGAAGCGGCTGCGCGGCATCATGCTCCTCGCCGCGTACGAGGCAGCGGGCGGCAGCGGCGACGCCTCGGAGCTGGCCGCGGCGGTGGAGATCGTCCATGCGTATTCCCTGGTGCACGACGATCTGCCGTGCATGGATGACGACGACGTCCGCCGTGGCCGCCCGACGGTGCACATCGCGTTCGGGGTCGGGGCGGCGACCCTCGCCGGCCTCGCGATGGTGCCGCTCGCCGTGCGCTGCGCGACCGATGCGGCGCACACCCTGGGGCTCGACGACGCCGACGCCGCGGAGATCGTGGCGGAGCTGATGCGCGCGTCTGGTGCGGGGGGGATGATCGGCGGCCAGCTGCTCGACCTCGAGGGCGAGGGCCGGCCACTCGCCCTCCCCGATCTCGAGCGCATCCACCGCGCGAAGACCGGCGCCCTGATCATGGCGGCGACCACGCTGGGTGGGCGGGCGGCGGCCGCGTCGGAATCGCGGCGCCGCGCGCTCGCCCACTACGGGGCCACGGTGGGCCTCGCCTTCCAGATTGCCGACGACGTCCTCGACGTCACGGCGACGAGCGACCAACTTGGAAAGACGGCAGGGCGGGATCTGGCGCTCCGCAAGAGCACCTACCCGGCCCTGCTCGGGGTCGACGGCGCGCGCCAGCGCGCCGATGCCCTGATCGACGACGGCTGCCGGGCGCTGGCGGAGGTGGACCTTCTGACCCCCACCCTCGAGCGGATCGCCCGCTTTTCCGTCGAGCGCACCTCTTAGATTCCCTGTAGACGTCGTACGCCTCACGCCGGATGCCGCACGCTTCACGCCGTACGCCTCACGCCGCACGGTTCCTCATGTCACTCCTCGATCGCATCGACTCTCCCGCCGACGTTCGCGCGCTCACGCGCGACGAGCTGCGCACGCTCGCCGACGACCTGCGCGCGCGCATGGTGGACGTCTGCTCCCGGACCGGCGGCCACATTGGCGCCGGCCTCGGCGTCGTCGAGCTGACGATTGCCCTGCACTTTGCCTTCGACACCCCACGGGACCAGCTGGTGTGGGACGTCGGCCACCAGGGCTATCCGCACAAGCTGCTCACCGGCCGGAACCGGGCGATGGAGACGCTGCGGCAGGAGGGGGGCGTCTCCGGCTTCCTCAAGCGGACCGAGAGCCCCTACGACACCTTCGGCGCCGGTCATGCGGCGACCGCCATCTCCGCCGCCCTCGGCATGGCGGCGGCGCGCGACATCAACGGCGAGGAGCTCAAGGTCGTGGCGATCCTCGGCGACGGCGCGCTCACGTCGGGGCTGTCGTACGAGGGGCTCAACAACGCCGGGCACTCGGAGCGGGACATCGTCGTCGTGCTCAACGACAACGAGATGTCGATCGCGCCGAACGTCGGCGCGATGCACAAGTACCTGACGTCGATCCAGCGGAACTCGCTCTACAACCGCGTGCGCAACAAGGTGGGCGAGCTGCTCGAGAACGCGCCGGCGCCGGTGATGGCGATCGCGCGACGATGGGAGGAGAGTGTGAAGGCCTTCCTCACGCCGGGCGTGCTGTTCGAGGAGCTGGGCTTCCGCTACTTCGGCCCCATCGACGGACACGACGTCGACGCGCTGGTGGACACCTTCACGTCGGTGCGCGAGATGACCGGGCCGCGGCTCGTGCACGTCATCACCCAGAAGGGGAAGGGATTTCCTGCGGGCGAGCACGCGGCGGGCGAGAAGTGGCATGCCCTGCCGCCGGGCCACGATCCCGCCACGGGCAAGCAGCTCAAGACGTCGACCGCGAACCCCGCCTACACCGCGGTGTTCGGCAAGGGCCTCGCCGAGCTCGGCGCCGAGAACGAGAAGGTGGTGACGATCACGGCCGCGATGCCCAGCGGCACGGGCACCGGCGCCTTCGCGAAGGCGCATCCGGCGCGGTTCTTCGACGTCGGCATCGCCGAGGGCCACGCGGTCACCTTTGCCGCGGGGCTGGCGACGCGTGGGCTGCGGCCGGTGTGTGCGATCTACTCCACCTTCCTCCAGCGGGGTTACGACAACATCATCCACGACTGCGCCATCCAGTCGCTGCCGGTGGTGTTCGCCATGGACCGCGCGGGGCTGGTCGGCGAGGACGGCGAGACGCACATGGGGCTGTACGACATCGCGTACATGCTCGCCGTGCCGAACATGACGGTCACGGCGCCGAAGGACGGCCGCGAGATGCTGGCGCTGCTGCGCGCGGGCGTCGAGCACGACGGCGGTCCCTTCTCGCTCCGCTATCCGCGCGACGTCGTGCCGGCCGCGGTGCCGGAGATCTCGGCGATCGAGCCCACGCCGCACGCCACCTGGGAGGTGCTGCATCGCGGGAGCGAGGTCGCGATCCTCGCGGTGGGCACGATGGTCGCGCCGGCGCTGGCCGCGGCCGAGGCGCTCGCCGAGGAGGGGCTGCAGGTGACGGTGGTGAACTGCCGGTACCTCAAGCCGTACGATCAGGTCACCCTGGCGGCCATCCTCGCCGACCATCGTCAGATTCTCGTCGTGGAGGAGGGAACGGTGGTAAATGGCTTCGGGGCGTACATGACGAGCGTGATCGCGCGGCAGGACACTGGCGTGCGAGTGCACGCGCATGGCGTGCCGGACCGCATCATCTACGCGGCGCCGCGGAGCAAGCAGCTCGCGGCGCTGGGGCTCGACGCGGCCGGCATCGCCCAGCGGGTGCGCGCCCTGCACGAGAGCGAGGCACTCACCGGGTGACCCGCATCGGGGTCGTCGGCCACCGCGGCTACGAGGGACTTCCCGGCGTGCTGGCGACCCTCCGCGCCCTCGCGCCGACGCTCGGCGTGACGCTCTCGTTCGAGGACACGCTGCGCGACCTCGCCGGCGCCGGTGCACCGGCGATGGACCCGCGGCAGGTGGACGCGATGCTCACCCTCGGTGGCGACGGCACCCTGCTGCGCGCGGCGCGCCTCGTCGAGGACCGCTCCGCGCCGATCCTTGGCGTGAACCTCGGGCGGCTCGGCTTCCTCACCTGCTGCCCGGCGGACCGCATGCAGGATGCGCTGCGGCGCTTCGTGGCGGGGGAGCACGTCGTCGAGCGACGCATGACGCTGGATGCGCTGGTGCGCGACCCGCTGGGCGTCGAGCGCGCGCGGTGGCGGGCGCTCAACGACGTCGTGCTGCACAAGGGGGGCTTCGCGCGGGTGGTGACGATGCACGTGCAGGCGGATGGCGAGACGGTCGCGCGGTATGGCGCCGACGGCGTCGTGCTCGCCACGCCGACGGGGTCCACGGCGTACAACCTGTCGGCGGGTGGCCCGGTGGTCTTTCCGACGCTGGAGACGATCCTCGTCACCGCGGTGAGCGCGCATACGCTGGCGATCCGCCCGCTGGTGCTGCCCCCGAGCTCGGAAGTCGTGGTGCAGGCGGAAGATGGCCCGGACGAGCTTTTGGTGACGGTCGACGGCCAGGTGGGTGCGACGTTTGGGGTGGGGGAGACGTTGGTCGTGCGCCGATCTCCGTACCCGGTCGCAATCGTACGATTCCGTGATGGCAGCTTTTTCGCGACGATGCGCGAGAAGCTGCACTGGGGGGGCCTGTTGGAGCGGGACGAGCACACGCGATGCTGACCGAGCTGCGCATCCGGAACTTCGCGATCATCGAGTCGCTCACGCTGCCCCTCGCCCGCGGCTTCAACGTGCTGTCGGGCGAGACGGGGGCCGGCAAGTCGATCATCGTCGGCGCGCTCGGGCTCCTCCTCGGCGAACGGGCGAGCACCGACCTCATTCGCACTGGCGCCGATCGCGCCACGGTGGAAGGGGTGTTCGACATCACCGATCGCCCCGAGATCGCCACCGTGCTCGACGAGCGGGGCATCGATGCCGAGGAATCGCTCGTCGTGCTGCGGCGCGAGATCGCCGCCGCGGGGCGGGCTCGCGCCTGGGTGAACGGCACGACGGTGAACGCCGGCGTGCTCGCCGAGATCGGGCGGCTCCTGGTGAACCTGCACGGCCAGCACGAGGCCCAGACCCTCCTCGACGGCGACGCACAACGCCTGATCCTCGACGCCTTCGCCGGCGCCACCGAGCTCGCGCGCGGCGTGGAGAACGCCTACGACACGCTCGCCGCGACGCGGCGCGAGATCGCGGAGCTGCGCCGCCGCCGTGCCGAAGCGGAGAAGCGCGCCGACTACCTCCGGCACGTGGCGCAGGAGATCGAGGGCGCGCGGCTGGTCGAGGGCGAGGACGTCCGCCTCGAAGATGAGGCGCGCCGCCTGGAGAACGCCGAGGAGCTCCGTGAGCTCGCGACGGGAATCTCGAGCGCGATCGAGGGGGACGAGGACACGGTGCTCGATCGGCTCGGCACCGTCGAGCGACTGCTGTCGACGATCCAGCGCATCGACCCGACGCTCGCCCGCCTGCAGGAGCTGTACGACACCGCGTACTACAACCTCGAGGCGCTCGCCCGCGAGCTCGCCGAGTACGAGTCGTCGGTGGAGCTGGACCCCGCGCGGCTCGACGAGGTGCGTCGTCGGCGGGACCTGCTCTTCAAGCTGACCAAGAAGTACGGCGCCACCCTCGCCGACGTGCTCGAGGCGGGACGGCAGGCGCGCGGCGAGCTGGATCTCGTCGAGTCCGGCGACCTCGATCTCCGCACGCTCGTCGAGCGCGAGCGCTCGGCCGAACAGATGCTGCAGGAGCGCGCGGCGGCGCTGACGGCGACGCGCACCGCGGCCGCCGAGCGGCTCGGGCGCGCCGTCGACGAGGTGTTGCCCGACCTCGGGATGCCCGACGGGCGTTTTCACGCCGCGCTGGTGCCGGCGCGCGAGATCGGGCCGACCGGCGCCGAGCTGGTGGAGTTTCGGGTCTCGCTCAACGTCGGCCACGAGCAACGGCCGCTGGCGCGGGTGGCGTCGGGGGGCGAGCTGTCGCGCGTCATGCTGGCGCTCAAGACGATCCTCGCCCGGCTGGACCGCGTGCCCACGCTCATCTTCGACGAGGTCGACGCGGGGATCGGTGGTCGCGTCGGGCTCCAGGTGGGCGAGACGATGCGGCGCGTCGCCAGCTATCACCAGGTGTTCGCCATCACGCACCTGCCGCAGATCGCCGCACGGGGACATCACCACATTCTCGTCGCGAAGGGCGCTCGTGGCGGAGTCACCACCGCCGACGTCACGGTGCTCGAGGGCGATCCGCGCGTGACCGAGATCGCGCGGATGCTCGGCGGCGACCCCGAGAGCGACGTGAGCCGCGCCCACGCCCGCGAACTGCTTGAGAGCGCCGCGGCGGCGCCGGCCGAGACGGTCCCACCCACCCCGCGCGCGACCAAACGCTCAGGGAAGCGCGGCTAGCTCACCGCCGGCGCAGGAGCTGGTAGAAGAGACGGACCTCGATCTGGTCGCGCGTCAGGTTCGGCAGGCCCGCATCGCCGGAGATCGTCGACAGCCGCACGAACGCGAGCTGCACCGGGTACGGTGCCCGACCGCGGGCGTAGGCATCCACGGTGGAATAGCGGAAGCCCCAGCCGAGCCGCTGGGCCGTGCGACTGGCGCCCGACGTGAAGCTGCCGACGTCGGCGCCGACACAGTTGGCGCAGGGTGGCTGCACCGCGTCGGGCGAATCGTAGGTCGTCGCGCCGACGCGTTCCAGCCCATAGTGCGCGTCGAGTGCGAGCGTCTCGGTGATCAGGTACCGCGGCGTCACGTCCAGCCCGAACACGTCCCCGGCCGTGCGCTTTCTCTGCCCGAAGGAGGGGAAGGGAAAGGGCGCTTCCGGATCGCCGACGAGCGAGGCGCGCACCGTCCGTCCGAACGACTTGCCGTACCGCACGCCGACCGTCCCGCCGACGCGACCGACGATCAGATCCCACGCCGAGCTGACGTCCACGCCCGCGCCGTCGCCGGTCGCGATGTCGACCAGGCTCTGCGCCGAATCGGCGAGGCTCGTGGCGAAGCGGAGCGCGCCGCCGACGATCAGCCGGGATTGAATGCGCGGCGGCGGGGCGCCGCCGTACTGGAACCGGTCGAACACCAGGAAGCGCGCACCGATGGCGATGTCGCCGAATCCGATCCGCTCGGTGGTGTGGATCGAATCGAGACCCCCGCCGAGCGGGCCGCCCAGCAGGCCCAGCGTGCCCGTCGCTCGATCCCCCTGCAGGTCGCGGTAGGAGAAATCGTACGGCGCCGTGAAGACCGAGGTCGTCGCGCCGGCGCCGGCGCCGAGATACTGCTGGAGTTGCTGGTTGAGCTGCACTCGGCGCGCGTCGATCCTCGTCGCGAGGTCGCTCGTGGCGCGCGGCGCCACGACCGCCGTGCTCGCCGTCGTGCCGAGCACCGTGGCGGCCTGCGCGAACCTCAGGGCGAGCAGGCGCGCGGCCGCGGCGTCGGCGGGGTTCGCGTTCACGGCGGCGCATCCCGCGGCTGCCGGCCGCGTGGGACATTGGGCGACGAGCGTCGCCAGGCTGTCCGCGGCGCGCTGGTACGCCGTCGCCACGGCGAGATTCTGTCTCGCGGCGTCGCCACGCACCGCGAGCGCCAGGAAGCCCATGTTGGCGTGAGCCGCGTCACCGGTCACCGTCGCCTCCGCCACGCGACGCGTCTGCACGATCGGGATCAGCACCCCCACCGAGAGCCGGCGCGTGAGGCCGTACTCGAGGCTGATCGGCGTGGTCGCGATGCGTGCGTTGCTCCCGACTCGCACCGCGCCGAAGGAGACCCGCAGCGTCGGATCGGTCGCGAGCGCCTGAACCGCCGACTGCACCCCCGACAGCAACGGCAGCTGCGCGATGCCGAGCGAGTCCACCGAGAGCTCCGCGCCGAGTGGCGTCGTTCCACCGCCGGCGGCGAACCGTTCGTCGTACCGCGTCCAGGTGGTGGCGATGCGGAACCGGAGCGCGCCGGTCGGGATCGGCGCCGCGTCGTCGAGATGCGACAACGGGGTGCTCGCCGACTGTGCCACCGCGGAGCCGGCGACGACGAGGGCGAGGGCGGTGGCGCGAAGCGTGATGCCGGCGAGCGAGGACATGGGGCCGAAGGTTATCATTGGTGCGCACCACCATCAACTTCATCGTCCGGCACGCGTGACACACTCGCCGCTTCCCGCGGTTCCCTGGCAGCTCACCGGCAACCATTGGCTGGCGCTGCCGTGCATCCATCCCGCCGACGGCGCCATTCACGCCGTGAGCCTCCTGCATCGGGGCGCACGCGCCGCCGTGGAGCTCGCCGGTGCGGCGACCTTCGTCGACGGCGGGGGCGACGCGCTGCTTCGCCCCGTGATCGAGATCGACGGGGTGGCGCACGACCTGGCGCGCGGCACGATGGCCTGGGAGCTGGCCGCACAGTGGCTCCCCGCGTTCACCTGCGCCTTCGGCGACGTCGTCGTGCGTGGGACGGTGTTCGCGCCATATGGCCGCGACGTCGACGTCGCCGGCGCGGTGTACGTGATCGCCGTGGAAAATCGCGGCAAGGCCGCGCGCCGCATCACCGTGCGGATGACGGGCCGCCTCGGCCACCGGCAGCTCCGGGTCCGGACCGCGCGACCGGCCGAGGATGCGGCACGGGTGTCGCGGAGCGCGAACGATCTCGTGCTGCTCGAGGGAAGTGCTCAGCCGGGGCTGATCGCGCTGGCGGTCGGGGCGGATGGCGAGTCGCAGGTCGACGTGCGGGATACAGGCTTCTCCATCGAGCGCGCATTGGAGGTGCCTGCCGGTGGCAGCAGTCAGGCCGCCTTCTACCTCGCTGCCGGTCCGGAGCGCGACGGCGCCGAGGCGACGGCGGCAGTGCTGCGCCGGCGCGGCTGGCGCGCGCTGCTCGCCGGGACACGCGACGCCCTGCAACAGCTCGAGCAGAGCACGGGAAGCGATGCGGTCGACCGGCTGATCAATCGCAATCTGCTCTTCGCCTACTTCTACGGCGTCGCGCGCGCGATCGACGACGCGCATTACTACCTCGTGCGGACGCGCGCGCCCTGGCACAGCGGCGGCGTGACGGTCCGCGACTGGGACGCGCTCATGTGGACGCTCCCCGCCGTGCAGCTCGCCGACACCGGGCTCGCGCGCGAGCTACTGCTCCGGATGTGCGAGCTGCACGCCTATGCGCCGGGCCAGGGGGTGCACTACTTCGACGGCACGATGTTCGAGCCGGGTTTCGCGCTCGAAGGAGTCGCCGCCTATCCGATCGCCGTCGACCGGTACATCCGCGATTCCGGAGATGGCGCGATCGTCGACGAGCCGGCGGTCGGCGACGCGTTGTACCTCGCGGGCGACGACATCCGGGATCGACGCGACCGGCGGGTGCCGTTGTACTCCACCGACGTGACGCCGAGCGGTGCGCCCGCTGCGCAGCCGTTCACGCTGCACGCGAACGCGGCGGTCGCCAACGCGCTCGACGTGCTGCGTCGCACGCTGGACGAGGAGTCGGCGCGCGAGGTGGAGGATCCCACCGCGGTGCGGGCGGCGATCCGCCGGCATTTCGCTCCCGAGCGCGATCCGAAGGGGCTCCTCGCCGCGGCGATCGACCTCGCCGGCCAGAAGACCCAGGACGACGACCCGTCGGCGAGCGCGCTCTGGCTACCGCTGTTCGAGGCGTTCGACCGGAGTGATTCGCACTGGCGACGGACGGTGAAGGCGATCCCGTCCGACCGTTCCATCCTCGTGCGGCAGATCGCCCGACTCATCGGGCCCGATGCGCAAGGGGTGCTCGAGTGGCTCCGCCGCGCGCCGCTGCACGACGGCGTGGCGGCCGAGCTGGTGGACGAGCAGGGCCTGGCGATCGCGAACGGCGGCGATGCAGCCCTCTCCGGGCTCCTCGCGGCCACGGCATGGTTCGCCGTGCATGCCTTGGGAGTCAAGGGGTAATTGCACGAGCGGACTGACGGCCGGGTAGATCGTTCGTCAGGCCTCGAACAGCAGAACGCGGATGCCGCGGATGCGCGCGGAGTACGCGGATCTATCATGGTCGGGATGCCGTCGTGTCCCTGGCAAAGACCGTCAGGAGCTGGTGTCTCCCATCTGGACGGCCCGACGCCTATATTCTTGCCCACGCGGGAATAGCTCAGTTGGTAGAGCACAACCTTGCCAAGGTTGGGGTCGCGGGTTCGAGTCCCGTTTCCCGCTCTCTGAACGCTGAGGAGGGCACGAGAACGGGGGAGCGAACGCTCCCCCGTTCTGCGTCGAGGGGCCACGTGCCGCCGGGATGGCGAAACTGGCAGACGCGAGGGACTTAAAATCCCTTGTCCGCAAGGACATCCGGGTTCGATCCCCGGTCCCGGCACTGCAGACCGTTCAGAAGGGAATCTCGTCCGTCTCCACCGCTGCGGGCGCCTCGACCGGCTCGGCCTTCGCCTCGATCTTCTCTCCCTTCGGCGGCCAGATCACGCCGTCGCAGGAGCGGTCGCGGCACTTGAAGTCGGGGGCCTTGGGGTTCCGCTTCGTGAGGCGGTTGTCCCACACCCGCCCCCCGCACTTCGGGCAGCTCGGCTCGTCCGTCGTGCGCATGGTGTCGAGCGAGCGTTCCGCCGGCGGCGCCGGCTCGGCCGACACCGTGAGATCCGCCGCGACGTCGCCGCGTGGGGCGGGGAGCGTCGTCGCGCCCGCGCTGACCGCCTTCGGACGGCCGTAGCGCCGCGCATACGCCAGCGCGGGATCCTCGATCGGACGGGCGAACTTGCCGTCGCCATCCATCTGCACCCAGTTCTGCTCGTACGCGTAGAGCTCGTGCGCGATCCCGAAGCGAACCGCGGCGCGCTTGAACGCGTCGGTGGCCGCCTGCTTGTAATCCTTGCCCGTGCCCACGTCCTCGCGGATCACGCCGAGGATCTGCAGTCGCGCCTTGAAGGAGCAGGCGCCCTGGTTCGCGTCGTCGTCGAGTCCAGCCACCGCCGGCAACAGCTCGAGCGTGAGGTCCCACTCCCCGGGAACCACGCGATCGAGCCGCTCCCGAACGGTGTTCGCCTCGATGTAGGCGACGAAGCGCGCGAGATAGCGGCCGTCGCGGTTGATGGTGCGGCCGTCCTGACGCCAGGAGATGACGCCGGCGGGAAGGGGGGCAGCCAGGGCCGACCAGATGTCGACCTTCTCCAGGTGGGTCTCGTGTCGTGCGATCATGCTCTCATCCTACCGTCTCGTGTCAGTCCAGGTGCGAGGCCTCGTCATGAGACTCGCGCGAATTGCCCATTGTGCTTCTGCGCGTGCGCGACCGCCGGGCAGGTGCGGCCATGTTCGCAGTACCATCCGTGCGGGTCGAAGAACACCAGATGCGCCGTGCGCTGTCCGTCGACCGTCTGATCCACCCGATAGAGAAACTGCACCGACGTGCCTTCACCGCACTTCTGCTGCGGGTCGAGCTCCCGAATCACCACGCGTCCGACCGGTTCGTCCGCCACCGGCCGCTTTCCATGCTTCGCCAGCTTGTTCGATCCCCCCGCCTTCACCGACCTGGGCGCCTTGGCGACTTTGGCCGGTACCGCTGCCTTTCGACCGGTTGCGAGCTTCTTTCCTTTGGCGGGCTTGCCTGGCTTCACGTTACGAACGCCCGTAAGTCCAGCCCTTTTCTTGACTTTCGCCACCTCTGCTCCTAGACTGCGCAACGGACGTCGCGTTGTTTCGGGGTATTTTCGGTATAGCAATCTAGGGAATTCGGTAACGTATGTCAACGGAAGCAATCGCAGACGTCCTCCTTGCCGACGGGCTCGCCGAGGGCGCACCGGAGCTCACCCAGCTCGGCAAACGGCTGGAGATCCTCCGGATCGAACGCGGCGTCTCCAAACAGCATCTCGCCCGACATGCCGGCACCTCGCGCCAACAGCTCTGGCGCGTCATGACCGGAAAATCAGAACTGACGAGCTCGCTTCGTGATCGGCTCGCCTTTGCCTTGTCCGTCGAGCCCGGCACGCTCTCCCAGCTCGGCCCCGTGCCCACGCCACGCGTGATGGACGGAGCGGCGACCTTCGGCGCCTTTGCGTCGCTCGCCTCCACGCCGACGCTGTCCGAGTACCTCACCGACGCGCAGCATCTCGCGGCGACGATCCGCACGCTGCCGGCGGGCGACGGCGGGCGTCGACTCAAGCGTGCGCTGCTCAATGCGGTCGAAGACCTGGCCGTCGAGGCCGGTGTCGCGCTGCCGATCGACTACTCCGAGATCCGACGTCGAGTCCTCGCGGGCGAGCTCTGAGACGGCGCACGTTGTGCAACCCTCCCGCGCGCGACACCACACACGAGCGGAGGAGGGTGACCCATGGATAGAGGCAAGGACTTCCTGAAGAGCCAGATCAACAACGCCGTCATGCAGCACAAGGCGTTCGTCGAGAATCTGGTGGATCACGAGAAGCAGGCTGAGGACGAGCGATTCCGCGCCCTGTGTGCACGGTTCGCCCCGAAGGCCGCCGCGCACCAGCAGATGCTGGAGGACTACCAGCGGGAGATCGGCGCCGAGACGGGCAAGGGCAAGGAGATGCTGGGCAAGGCGCTCGGCATGGCGCGCGATCTTGCCGACGCCGCGCGCGAGAGCGACTTCCTCCGTCTCGTCGGCGACATCGTGACCTCGCGGCAGAGCGAGGACACCTTCAAGACCTTCCGCGACGCCGGCCGGCAGCTCGGCATCCAGCGGCTCGCGCAGATCGGCGAGATGGGCGAGCGGGATCACGACGACTACGCCAAGGAGGCGAACAAGCTGGTGACGCAGCTGTTCGTCGAGCTGGTCCGGCAGGGCGATACGACGGGGCTCGGGATCAGCGCGGCGAGTGGGGTGTCGGCGGACAACAGAGTCTGACGGTCGGACGGTATGACGGTCTGACGGAGAAGGCACACCGACCTGAGTTCGGTGTGCCTTTGCTTGCTGTCCGACTGTTCGACCATTGCGCTCTCCGCTACTTTTTCCGGATGACCGACGTCGTCGCCCTCGCCGCCGAGCTGCTCGCCCTGCAATCATCGACCGGCGCCGAAGGGCCCGCGGTGGACTTCGTCTCGCGCTGGCTCATCGCCCGCGGATGGAACGTCACCACCCAGGAAGTCTCGAAGGGGCGCGCGAACGTGTGGGCCTCGCGCACCGGCGGCGGCGTCACCTTCTCCACCCATCTCGACACCGTCCCGCCCTATCTCCCGCCGCGCCTCGACGGCACGCGGCTCTACGGGCGCGGCGCCTGCGACGCCAAGGGCATTGCCGCCGCGATGATGTGCGCCGCCGAGCGGCTCACCGGCGGGGGCGAACAGCGCGTCGATCTGCTGCTCGTCGTCGGTGAGGAGAAGGGATCCGACGGCGCACGCGCGGCGAACCACCTCCCGGCCACGAGCCGTTTCCTCGTCAACGGCGAGCCGACGGAGAGCAAGCTGGCCTCCGGAGCGAAGGGCTCGCAGCGCGTGGTCGTGCGCACCCGCGGCCGCGCGGCGCACTCCGCGTACGCGGAGCTTGGCGTGTCGGCCATCGAGCCGATGCTCGAGCTTCTCCCCACCGTCAAGTCGCTGCCGCTGCCGACCGATCCGATCCTCGGCCGCACGACCGTCAACATCGGGACGATCCGCGGCGGCACGGAGGCGAACATCATTCCCGCACTGTGCGAGTCGGAGCTGATGTTCCGGCTGGTGAGCGACGTCGCCCCGCTGCGCGACGCGGTCACGCGCTGGGCGGACGGGAAGGCGGAGCTCGAGTGGGGCTCGTACATCCCGGCGCAGCACTTCCACACGATCCCCGGCTTCGAGGTGGCGCCGGTGGCGTACACCTCGGACATTCCGCTGCTGAGCCGCTGGGGCACTCCGCTGCTGTTCGGGCCCGGGTCCATTCACGTGGCGCACACGACCGACGAGTACATCGACGTCGAGGAGCTGCGGAGCGCGGTCGACGCCTACGAGCGCATCGCGCGCAGCGTGCTCGCCGCATGACACCGACCCCGCCTCGCGAGCGACTGCCGGTCGCGGTGCTCGGCGCCACCGGCGCCGTGGGCCAGACCTTCATCCGCCTGCTCGCCGATCATCCCTGGTTCCGGCTCGCCGAGCTCGCGGCTTCCGAACGATCGGCCGGGAAGACGTACGCGCAGGCCGCGCGATGGATCGGCGACGCGATGCCCGAGCAGGTCCGCGGCATCACCGTCCTCCCCTGCGATCCGGCCCAGGTGAAGTCGCCGTTGGTCTTCTCCGCGCTCGACTCCTCCGTCGCCGGCGAGGTGGAGCTCGCCTTCGCGCGCGCCGGCCGGCTCGTGCTCAGCAACGCGAAGAACTTCCGGATGGACGACGACGTGCCCCTCGTCATCCCCGAGGTCAACGCCGACCATCTGGGGCTGCTCGAGGTGCAGCGCGCCAAGCGCGGCTGGAGCGGCGGCATCGTGACGAACGCGAACTGCGCGTCGATCATGGCCGTGATGGCCCTCGCGCCCCTGCACGAAGCGTTCGGCATCAGCCGGCTGTTCGTCGCCACGATGCAGGCGGTCTCCGGCGCCGGCTATCCCGGCGTCCCCTCGCTCGACATCCTCGGCAACGTGATCCCGTTCATCAAGGACGAGGAGCCGAAGATCGAGACGGAGATCCGGAAGATGCTCGGCCGCCGCAGCGACACGCGGATCGATCTCGCCGACATCAGGATCAGCGCCCATGCGAACCGCGTGGCCGTGGAGAACGGCCACACCGTGTGCATGTCGGTGGACTTCGGCACGCACGTCGGCGCCGACGCCGCGCTCGAGGTGCTGCGCGAGTGGCGGGGCGAGGCGAGCGCCCGCGACCTGCCGAGCTCCCCGGCGCGTGCGCTCGTCGTCACGGACGACGCCGACCGCCCGCAGCCGCGCCGCGACGTCGACGCCGGGCGCGGCATGACGGTGACGGTCGGCCGCGTGCGCGCCGACCCGTTGTTCGACGTCAAGCTCGTCGCGATGGGGCACAACACCATCCGCGGGGCCGCGGGCGCCTCCGTCCTCAACGCCGAGCTCCTCGTGTCGACCGGCCAGGCAGGCCCGGCGTGATCGTCTGCAAGTTCGGCGGCACCTCCGTCGGCGACGCCGACGCGATCGCCCGGGCGGCGACGATCATCGATGCACGGCGTGCCCGCCAGCCGGTCGTCGTCGTGAGTGCGCTCGGCGGCGCGACGAACCAGCTGCTGCAGATCGCGGAGCAGGCGGCGAAGGGGCAGCTCATCGGCGCGCTACGAGCCGTGGAAGGGCTGCGCGACCGTCATCTCGCCGAGACCCAACGCCTGCTCACGGGCGACGACGCCGACGAGGTGTGCACCGAGCTCTCGGCGATGTTCGACGAGCTCGCCGCGCTCGCCGAGGCGCTGCGCACCCTCGGCGATCTCACCCCGCGGTCGCTGGACGCCATTGCGTCGCTCGGCGAACAGCTCTCATCGGTGCTGGTCGTGGCGGCCTTTCGCCAGCACGGGCTGCCGGCGGAGCACCTCGACGCGCGCCAGGTGATGATCACCGACGCGAACTTCACGCGCGCCGAGCCGCAGACCGATGCCATCGGCGAGGCGGCCCAGCGGCTGGTCATGCCCCTCGTGCGCGCCGGCAAGATCCCGGTGATGGGCGGCTTCATCGGCTCGTCGGCCGGGGGCGGGGTCACCACCACTCTCGGGCGCGGGGGATCGGACTACAGCGCGTCGCTCGTCGGCGCGGCGCTCCAGGCCGAGGCGATCGAGATCTGGACCGACGTCGACGGGATGCTCACCGCCGACCCGCGGGTCGTCGAGGGCGCGCGGCTCATCGAGCGCATCGGGTTCGAGGAGGCGTCCGAGCTCGCCTCCTTCGGCGCGAAGGTGCTGCACCCGAACACGATCGCGCCCGCGGTCATGCGGGGCATTCCGGTGTGGGTGCTCAACTCGCGGCGCCCGGAAGGCACGGGCACCCTCATCGCCTTCGACGCGCCTCGACGGAGCGTCACCGCCATCGCCGGCAAGAGCGGAGTGACGCTCGTGAAGGTGCGCAGCCCGCGGATGCTGCTCACCGAAGGGTTCATGCGCACGCTGTTCGAGGTCTTCGCGCGGCACGCCACGTCGGTCGACGTGGTGGCGACGTCGGAGGTGAGCGTCTCCGTGACGATCGACGACACGACCAATCTCGAGGCGCTGGTGGTCGACCTGCGCGCCCTCGGCGACGTCACGATCGAGCGCAACCGCGGCATCGTCTCCGTCGTCGGCAACGGGCTCGCCGACGGCGGCGCCGCGATGTCGCAGGCGCTCGCCGCGATCGGGGACCTGCACGTGCACATGCTCTCGCTCAGCTCCAGCCGGATCAACCTGACGGTGGTCGTGGACGGGGAGCAGGTGGCGCCGGCGATGCGTCGCCTGCACGACGCCTTCTTCGCGGTGCGGGCGCGATGAGCGCGATGCCGCTCGCCCTGATCGGCATGGGGAAGATGGGCCGGGCGCTCGTCGACCTCGCCCCGGAGCGCGGCTTTCAGGTCGTCGCACGCCTCGGACGTGGCCAGCCGATCACGCGCGAATCGCTCGCCGGCGCGGCGGTCGCCATCGAGTTCACGACGCCGGAGTCGGCCGCGGCGAACGTCTTCGCCTGCGCCGCGCTGGGGTGCCCGATCGTCGTCGGGACGACCGGCTGGTATGGGCAGCTGCCGGCCGTGAGCGCCGAGGTCGAAGGCAAGGGCGCCGCGATGTTGTACGCGCCGAACTTCTCGGTCGGCGTCGCCATCTTCCACCGCGTCGTCGCCGAAGCGGCTCGGCTCTTCGGCGGCGTAGCGGCGTTCGACGCCCACCTGGTGGAGACCCATCACGCGGCGAAGAAGGACGCGCCCTCGGGCACCGCGGCCGCCCTGGCGCAGACGGCGGCCACCGCGTCCGGCAGACCGCTGCCGATCACCAGCGTGCGGGTCGGCTCCGTGCCGGGCACGCACGAGCTGCTGTTCGATGCGCCCTTCGAGCAGGTGCGCCTGGTGCACGAAGCGCGCGACCGACGCGTGTTCGCCGAAGGGGCGCTCACCGCGGCACGCTGGCTCGCCGGCCGCCGCGGGGTCTTCACGATGCAGGACGTCCTGGCCGCCCCCGATCAACGCGCACCCCAGACCTCTCATGGCTGATCAACTGCTCACGGGGTGCGGTACCGCGCTCGCCACCCCGTTCACGACGCGCGGCGACGTCGACGAGCGCGCGCTGCGCAGCTTCGTGGACTGGCAGCTGGACGAGGGGATCGACTTCGTCGTCCCCTGCGGATCCACCGGCGAGGCGGCGACGATGTCGCCCGAGGAGCATTATCGGGTCGTCGAGATCACCGTGGAGCAGGTGCGCGGGCGGGTGCCGGTGGTGGCGGGCGCCGGCTCCAACGACACGGTGAAGGCGATCGAGCTGTCGCGGCGGATGAAGGAGGCGGGCGCCACCCATCTCCTGCATGTCTCGCCGATGTACAACAAGCCGCCGCAGCGCGGGCTCGTCGCGCACTTCACCGCCATCGCCGATGCGACGACGCTTCCCGTCGTCGTCTACAACGTGCCGGGACGCACGGGGAGCAACGTCGAGGCGGCGACGACGCTGGAGCTCGCGAAGCACCCGCGGATCACGAGCGTGAAGGAGGCGTCGGGCAACCTGCAGCAGATCACCGACTGCATCGCCGGCCGACCGAAGGATTTCACCGTCCTCTCGGGCGACGACGAGCTCACCCTCCCGATCCTCGCGCTCGGCGGGGACGGCCTGATCTCGGTCGTGTCGAACGCGGTGCCCCGATTGATGACGGAGCTCGTGCGGCTGGCCCGCGCCGGTGATCTCGCCGGCGCGCGCGAGCTGCACCTGCGGGTGCTGCCCTGGATGCGGGCTGCCTTCGTCGAGTCCAATCCCATCCCGGTGAAGGCCGCGCTGGCGATGATGGGCAAGATGGAGAACGTCCTCCGCCGCCCGCTCGTTCCCCTCGCCGAGTCGAAGGCGGCGGTCGTGCGGGCCGCGCTCGAGGACGCGGGAGCGCGCTGATGGCCGGCTCGCGACCGACGATCGATCAGGTCTTCGCCGGAA
This sequence comes from Gemmatimonadaceae bacterium, assembly GCA_013361335.1. Taxonomy (GTDB): domain Bacteria; phylum Gemmatimonadota; class Gemmatimonadetes; order Gemmatimonadales; family Gemmatimonadaceae; genus AG11. Next base: position 24,154 of record JABFYH010000161.1, read on the forward strand.
AGATCCTCGCCTACAGCGAGACGCCCGGCGGAAGCGCCCTGGGGCCGGACGCCGAGGAGATCGTCGGTGTCCTGCTCGATGCGCTGGAGAAGGGCGAGGTGCGCGCCGCGGAGAAGGGCGACGACGGTGTCTGGCGTGCCGTCCCCTGGGTGAAGCGCGGGATCCTGCTCGGCTTCCGCATCGGCCGGATCGTGGAGATGTCCATCGGCGGCCATCACGGTGAGCCGCGCTTCGCGTTCTTCGACAAGCATCTGTACCCGCCGCAGCCGGTGACGGCCGCCAATGGCGTGCGCATCGTGCCCGGCGGGTCGTCGGTCCGCCGCGGGGCGTATCTCGCGCCTGGCGTCGTGTGCATGCCGCCGATGTACGTGAACGTCGGCGCGTGGATCGGCGCGGGAACCATGGTGGACTCGCACGCGCTCGTCGGGTCGTGCGCCCAGATCGGCGAGCGGGTGCACCTCAGCGCGGCGGCGCAGATCGGAGGGGTGCTCGAGCCGGTGAATGCGTCGCCGGTCGTGATCGAGGACGACGTGATGGTCGGCGGCGGCTGTGGGGTGTATGAGGGAACCGTCGTGCGAGCGTCGGCGGTGCTGGCGGCGGGTGTCGTGCTCACGCGCGGGACGCCGGTGTTCGATCTCGTCCACGAGCGGGTGTATCGCGGCGACGCCGAGCATCCGCTCGAGATCCCCGCCGGTGCGGTGGTGGTGCCGGGCGCCCGTCGGGTGAGCGGCGGCTGGGGGGCGGAGCAGGGGATCGCGCTGCAGACGCCGGTGATCGTGAAGTACCGCGACGAGCGCACCGACGTCGCGACGGCGCTCGAGGGGTGGCTGCGATGAGCCGGGGGACGGCCGGCGTGCACCGATGACCGGGCGCGGCCTGCGGGTCTCCGGCGAGCTGCAGGTGCCCGGCGACAAGTCCATCTCGCATCGCTCCCTGATCTGCAGTGCGCTCGCGGAGGGCACCTCGCGCGTGCGCGGGGTCCTTCCCTCGGCCGACGTGCACTCAACCGCCGGCGTGCTCCGGGCGCTCGGCGTCGAGGTGCCGGCGCTCGCGCCGTCGATGGTGATCACGGGCGCGGGCCGCCGCTCGCTCCGCGCGCCGCACTCGGATCTGGACTGCGGCAACAGCGGGACGACGTCGCGACTGATGGCCGGCGTCGTGGCCGGCTCCGGCCTGACCGCCCGCTTCACCGGCGACGCGAGCCTCAGCCGCCGTCCCATGCGCCGCGTCAAGCGCCCGCTCGAGATGATGGGGGCGACCGTCGAGCTGCCGCAGCACGGTGGGCTGCCGATGACGGTGCGCGGCGCACCGCTCACGACCGTCGAGTGGCGGAGCGATACGCCGAGCGCGCAGGTGAAGAGCTGCATCCTGCTCGCCGCGCTGTGCGCCGGCGTCGAAGCGACGGTGCGTGAGCCGAGCCGGTCGCGCGATCACACCGAGCGGATGCTGGCCTCGCAGGGCGCGGAGGTGTGGGTGAACGAGGATGCCGTGCTTCTGTTTGCCGGCCAGCGCCTGGCGCCGCTCGACCTCACCGTACCGGGCGATCCGTCGTCGGCCGCCTTCTTCGCCGCGCTCGCTGCGCTGGCGCCGGCAGGGGAGCTGCGAGCCCTTGGCGTCGGCGTCAACGAGACGCGCACCGGATTCTTCGCCGCGCTCCGCGAGATGGGTGCCTCGATCGAGCTTGAGGATGCGCGGCGCGAGGGGGGTGAACCGGTCGCCGAGCTGCGGATCACGGCAGGTGCCGCGCTGCACGGGATCACCGTCGGTGGGCCGGCGATCCCGACGCTGATCGACGAGCTGCCGCTGCTCGCCTGCGTCGGGGCGTACGCGGAGGGGGAGACGCGAGTGACCGACGCCGCGGAGCTCCGCGTCAAGGAGAGCGATCGCATCGCGGCGGTGGTGCAGAACCTTCGCACCCTCGGCGCCGACGCCGACGAGCTGCCGGACGGCTTCGTCGTGCGTGGCACGCGGCCACGTCTGCGCGGCATGGTGACGACGTACGGCGACCATCGGCTGGCGATGGCGTTCGGGGTCCTGGCCACGCTGCCGGGGAACGAGATCGCGATCGACGACCGCGAATGCGTCGCGGTGTCGTACCCGGCATTCTGGAGCGACCTCGCCCGCGTGACCGAGCGATGAGCGGCGACCGCAACGTCGTCATCACGATCGACGGCCCCGCGGCGTCAGGGAAGTCGTCGACGGCGCAGTGGGTGGCGGAGAAGCTCGGCTTCCGGCACGTCGACTCCGGCTCGCTGTACCGCGCGCTGACGGCTGCGCTGCTGCGGCAGGGTGCGCCGCCGGAGCGGTGGACGCCGGCGGTGATGACCGGTCAGGGGAGTCGCGTCGCATTGCGGCCGGAGCCGACGTCCTTTCTGACGTTGATCGACGGCGTGCCGGCGGAGGAGGAGATCCGCGGCACCCTGGTCACGTCGCACGTGTCGCTCGTGGCGCGGGTGCCGGAGGTGCGCGCCTGGGTGAATGCCCGGGTGCGGGAGGCGGCGCAGGATCACGACGTCGTCGTGGACGGCCGGGACATGGGGACCGCCGTGTTTCCGGAGGCGACCCTCAAGATCTTTCTCATCGCCGATCCATGGGAGCGGGCTCGGCGGCGCCTGGCGCAGCGACTGGAGCGCGGGGCGACCGAGGAGGAGATCGCCGCCGAGACCGCGCTGCTGGTGCAGCGGGACGCGCGGGACGCCACCCAGACGGTGCAGGCGAAGGACGCCGTGGTGCTCGACACGACCTATCTCACGCAGGCGGAGCAGGTGGAGCGGATCGTCGCCCTGGCTCGCGCGGTGAGCCACGAGGCGTAAGTCGGCGCGCCGGCGTCACTTAAAGTTGACGTCGGTGCGGGAGGCCCCTATATTTTCGGGTTGCTTCGCCGTGCTGCCGGGCTTTCGGCCCGATGGTACGGCAGCAGCGTTGACCGCGCACGCGCCACTTCCGGCCGCGCTCGCACCTCCCTCAAACTCGCCGCGGCGAGCGAAAACATCCGCGATCCAGGAGACGTGGCCACAAGTATGACTGAGCTCGACACCCCCACCGGCACGGCGGGACTCAGCGCGCGCGAGAAGCGCGACGCGCAGCGCGCGGTTCTGCGTCCGCTTGCCAACCTGCGCCCCGAACTCGTCGACGACGAGGGCTACTCGCCCGACGAGCTCGAAGCCATGATGGAGATGTACAACGGGACGATGGCCTCGATCGACGAAGGCGAGATCGTCAAGTCCCGCGTGCTCGAGATTCGCGACAACATGGTCGTGCTCGACATCGGCTTCAAGTCGGAGGGCAGCGTGCCCCTCGAGGAGTTCAAGGACTTCCCCGACCTCAAGCCTGGCGACGAGGTCGAGGTCCTGCTCGAGCATCTCGAGGACCAGGAGGGGTCGGTCGTCCTCTCGAAGAAGAAGGCGGACTTCATGCGCGTGTGGGAGCGCATCCGCCTCGCCTACGAGAACGAGCAGCCCGTCGAGGGCACCCTCGTCAAGAAGATCAAGGGCGGCGTGGTCGTCGACCTCATGGGCGTCGACGCCTTCCTCCCCGGCTCGCAGATCGCCCTGCGGCGCGTGCCGAACATCGACGAGCTCCTCGGCCAGAAGTTCGAGTTCAAGATCATCAAGCTCAACAAGCGCCGCCGCAACATCGTCGTGTCGCGCCGCGTGATCCTGGAGAACGAGCGGGCGGGCAAGCGCGAGAAGCTCATGAAGGAGCTGGAGAAGGACCAGATCCGGAAGGGCGTCGTCAAGAACATCACGGACTTCGGCGCGTTCATCGACCTCGGCGGCGTCGACGGCCTGCTGCACATCACCGACATGTCGTGGGGCCGCATCTCGCACCCGTCCGAGCTCGTGCAGATCGGGCAGGAGCTCGAGGTGAAGGTGCTCGACATCGACTGGCAGCGCGAGCGCATCTCGCTCGGGCTGAAGCAGCTCCAGAGCTACCCGTGGAAGGACGTCGCCGAGAAGTACCCGGTCGGCACGCGGGTACAGGGGAAGGTCGTCAGCATCACGAACTACGGCGCCTTCATCGAGCTCGAGCCGGGCATCGAAGGGCTGGTGCACATCTCCGAGATGAGCTGGACGCGCAACGTCCGGCACCCGTCGAAGCTGGTGAGCATCGGCGAGACGATCGAGGCGGTCGTGCTCAAGGTCGATCCGAACGAGGAGAAGATCTCGCTCGGCATGAAGCAGACGGAGCAGGATCCGTGGGTCGTGCTGCCGCTCAAGTACCCGGTCGGCACGCGCATCAACGGCAAGGTCCGCAACCTCACGAGCTTCGGCGCCTTCGTCGAGATCGAGCCGGGCATCGACGGCCTGATTCACATCTCGGACATGAGCTGGACCAAGCGCGTCCAGCATCCGTCCGAGGTCGTGAAGAAGGGCGACGCCGTGGATGTCGTGATCCTCAACATCGATTCCGAGAACAAGCGCATCAGCCTCGGCCTGAAGCAGGCGGAGGAGGATCCGTGGCTCCGGATCGGCGAGAACTATCCGGTCGGCACGGAGATGCGCTCGCACGTCGTGCGGCTGATGGACAAGGGCGTCGTGGTCGACATCGGCAACGACATCGAAGGGTTCGTCCCCATCTCGCAGCTCGGTCAGGGCGGGGCGGCGGTCAACAGCCCGGCGGACGTGGTGTACGAGGGGATGAACCTGGACACGCGCGTGCTCGAGGTCGATCCGATTCACCGCCGCATCGTGCTCAGCGTGGTGAACATCCCCGAAGAGCAGCCGCCGCGGCCGGAGACGCCCTCCAAGATCCACACGGAAGACGGCGAGATCATCGGCGACCTTCCGACGGACCTGGACGAGTAGCCGCATCACCGTACGACAACGAGCCCGCCCCGGGATCCGGGGCGGGCTCGTTGCTTGTGCGGCGCGGTGTCGTCGTCAGGGGATGACGCTTCCGGACGGCACGAACACCCGGCAGGACCGCTCGACGCGCCCCGCCCTGAGAGCCCTCACGGGGCTTCGGTTCGTCGCGGCGATGGCCGTCGTGCTGTACCATGCGCCGCTCGTCGCCGGCACGCCGAGGGCGGTCGTCCTCCTGCTGTCGCGGGGCTACCTGGGCGTGTCGCTCTTTTTCGTGCTGAGCGGGTTCATTCTCACGTACACGTACATCGATCCGGACCGGGCCACGCTGCGCAGCTCGACGCGCGATTTCTGGTGGGCGCGCATCGCGCGGATCTATCCGGTGTACCTCGCGGCGCTGCTCATCTCGCTGCCGATCTTCGTCGTCTTCCGCGTCGTCATGGCCGTGCCGGACGAGCGGCCGGCGGCGCTCATGTCCGCGACGCTCACCCCGCTGCTGCTCCAGGCCTGGTGGCCCAGCGCGGCGACGCAGTGGAACACGCCCGGATGGTCGCTCTCGGTCGAGCTGTTCTTCTACGCGCTCTTTCCGGTGCTCGCGGTCTGGCTCGCGCGGCGGCGGCACGTCGTGCGGGCGAGCGCGCTGCTGTGGGTCGCGTGTCTGATCCCACCGAGCATGTATCTCGCGCTCGCGGCGGGGGACCGCGGCGCGTCGAGCTTCGACCACTATTTCTGGCAGCAGGCCGTCAAGCTCACGCCTGTGGTGCACCTGGGCGAGCTGGCGATCGGCGTGGCCGCGGGTCTCGCCTTTCTCCGGCGCGGCCCCGCAGCGTTCTCGTCCCGCGCCTTCTCGCTGGGCGTGCCGATCGCGCTCGTCGTCGCCCTGCTCGTGGTCGTGGGCGCCGACCGTCTGCCGTACGAGCTGTGTCACGACGGCCTCCTCGCGCCGCTGTGGGCCGCCCTCATCCTTCGCTTGGCGAGCGGGGACGGATGGGCGACCAGGCTGCTGGGCTCGCAACCGTTGGTGCGACTCGGCGAGGCGAGCTACGCGCTCTACCTGGTGCACTCGCCCCTCCTCGGCTATCAGCGCCTGCTGCGCGGGTTGCTCAAAGCGCGCTACCCGGAACTCGCGACGCCGTCGGCACTGCAGCTGCTGGCCTTTCTCGCCGTCGCGCTGGGACTGTCGTTCCTCCTCTTTCGCCGCGTCGAAGAGCCGGCGCGACGCCTGATCCGCGCGCGCATGAGTAACCCCCGTCACTGTACGGTGGCAGGCTCGCCGCTGAGATTCCGGACGGACCCGGCTCGCCTTTCGGGGTGACGGGCCGCGGACGCTTCGCCGCGTCCGCCTCCTTCACACCGAACGTGGAGCAAGACCTCGTGGCGAACATCCTCGTGGTGGGCGCTGGGCCGACCGGGCTCACGATGGCGGCGACCCTCGCGCGCCATGGCGTCATGCCGCGCCTGATCGAGCGCGCGACCGTACCGCCCGCCGATCGCTCGCGGGCGATCGTGCTGCAGGCCCGTACCCTCGAGCTGTTCGACGACCTGGGCATCGTGCGCGAGGTGCTCGACGAGGCGCTCGTCGTCGCGTCGGCGAACGTGTTCACCCAGGGCGGGGGCCGGGGAACGATCACCATCAAGCCGGAGTGGATCGACAGCCTCTACGGCCGCTTCGCCACCCTGCCGCAGGACGAGACCGAGCGGATCCTCGGCGAGCTGGTCGCGCGATGCGGCGTGACCGTGGAGCGCGGGGTGGCGCTCGTCGGCTTCGAGGACGGAGAAGGGTCGGGGGTCGCGGTGCTCCAGCACGCCGACGGCCGCGAAGAGCGCATGGAGATCGACTATCTGCTCGGCTGCGATGGCGCGCACAGCGCCGTGCGGCATCTCGCCGGCATCGAGTTCCCGGGAAGCATGTATCCCGACGAGTGTCTGCTGGGCGACGTGCAGATGCGGTGGCGGCTCCCCGACGATCAGCTCTCGATCTGCCCTGTCGCCGACGGAGTGCTGCTCGCCTTTCCGCTGCCGGGCGAGCACCACTTCCGGATCATCATGATCCTTCCCGCCACCGCTCAGCCGGAGGATCGGCACCTGGAGGCGGAGGAGTTCCTCGCGCAGCTGCGGCGCATGGTGCCGCGCGTCGCCGGCGCCGTGGACGAGCCGACCATCCTCGAGAGCCGGTGGCTGACGCGCTATCGGCTGCACAGTCGCGGCGTGCCGACCTACCGCAAGGGCCGCGCGTTCGTCGCCGGAGATGCGGCGCACATCCACAGCCCGGCCGGTGGGCAGGGGATGAACACCGGGATCCAGGATGCCTACAATCTCGGATGGAAGCTCGCGCTGGTGGCGCGCGGCGTCGTGCCGCCCGCGGTGCTCGACACCTATCACACCGAGCGGCATCGCGTGGGTGAGGTGCTGCTGAAGAGCACCGATCGGATGTTCTCCGCGCTGGCCGGCGGTGGACGGATCGGCCTCGCCGTTCGCCGCTTCGCCCCCGCCCTCGCCATTCGCGCGCTGGGGTTTCCGATCGTCGGCAAGCGGCTCGCCCGGTTCGTCTCGCAGACCGGCATTCGCTATCGCGACAGCGCGCTGTCGACGGAAGCCCACGGTGCGGGGCGACTTCCGCGCCACGCGCCGCATGCGGGCGACCGGGCGCCCGACGTGGAGCTCGGCTACCGCCACCGGGTTTCCGATCTGCTGCGCGGCCCGCACCACACGCTGCTCCTTTTCGGCGGCCGCTCGACGGCGCTGATCGAGCGATTCAGCGAGCTCGCGCGCGAGGTCACGGCGCGTTACGGGGATCTGGTGAAGCCGGTGGTCATCCGGCTCGCCAACGCGCAACCGCCGCGCGGTGAGGTGGACGAGCATGGCGCGGCGCACGATCGGTATGGCGCCGACCCGGGCGCGATCTATCTCGTCCGCCCCGATGGCTACATCGGCTTTCGCGGTGCCGAGACCGACACCGAGCCGCTCCGTGCCACGCTGCGTGCGCGGTTCATCCTCGCTGAGCCGGTGCGCCGGTAGGAATCGTCATGCCGCAGGCTTACCGGCAGCTCCTCCGACGCGACGACCTGCCCTCCGCGGCGCGGCGGCCCGTCGTCGCCCGCGCGCGGGCAGCCACCGACCGTCTCGGTTGGCGCTGAATCCCGCTAGAGGCGGGTGGGCGCGCGCGCTATCTTCCCGCCCATGACGATGCGAGAGAAGCTCGCGCTGCTGGAGCGCCGCGCGGCAGAGGCGGAGCTGGGTGGCGGCGAGGCGCGCCTCAAGGCGCAGCACGAGAAGGGGAAGCTGTCGGCGCGCGAGCGACTCGACCTCCTGCTCGACGAGGGGAGCTTCGTGGAGCTCGACCGCTTCGTCGTCCATCGCTCGCACGATTTCGGGCTCGACGAGCAGCGCATCTACGGCGACGGCGTCGTCACCGGCTACGGACGGATCGACGGCCGGCTGGTGTACGTCTTCTCGCAGGACTTCACCGTGTTCGGCGGGTCGCTCAGCGAAGCGTTCGCCGAGAAGATCTGCAAGGTGATGGACCTCGCCGTGCGGAACGGCGCGCCGGTGATCGGCCTGAACGACTCGGGCGGCGCCCGCATCCAGGAGGGCGTGGTCTCGCTTGGCGGATATGCGGACATCTTCCTCCGGAACGTGCTCGCGTCCGGCGTCGTGCCGCAGCTCAGCGCGATCCTCGGCCCGTGCGCGGGCGGCGCGGTGTACTCCCCCGCCATCACCGACTTCACCTACATGGTGCGGACGTCGAGCTACATGTTCGTCACCGGGCCGAACGTCGTGAAGACGGTGACCCACGAGGACGTGACGATGGAGGAGCTGGGCGGCGCCGATACCCACACCCAGCGTTCGGGGGTCGCGCACTTCGCCCACGACTCCGAGCCGGCCTGCCTCCAGGCGATCCGCGACATCTTCCAGTTCATCCCGAGCAACAACGTCGACGAGCCGCCGCGCGGCCGTGGGACCGACCCGCGCGACCGCCGCGACGAGGCGCTGCTCGACGTGGTGCCCGACAACCCGAACAAGCCGTACGACATGCACGAGGTCATCCGGCGTGTCGTGGACGACGGGAGCTTCTATGAGGTGCACGGTGACTTCGCGGGGAACATTCTCTGCGGCTTCGCGCACCTCGGCGGCTTCAGCGTCGGCATCGTCGCCAACCAGCCGGCGATGCTCGCCGGGGTGCTCGACATCAACGCGTCGGTCAAGGCGGCGCGCTTCATCCGCTTCTGCGACGCCTTCAACATCCCGATCGTGACCCTGGAGGACGTGCCCGGCTTCCTGCCGGGCGTGTCGCAGGAGCACAGTGGAATCATCCGGCATGGCGCCAAGCTGCTGTACGCGTACTGCGAAGCCACCGTGCCCAAGCTCACCGTCATCACGCGCAAGGCCTACGGCGGCGCGTACGACGTCATGAGCTCCAAGCACATTCGCGGCGACGTGAACCTCGCGTGGCCGACGGCGGAAATCGCGGTGATGGGGCCGAAGGGCGCCGTGGAGATCCTCTTCCGCAAGGAGATCGCGGACAGCGCCGACCCGGCCGCGGCGACCGACGAGAAGATCAACGAGTACCGCGAGAAGTTCGCCCACCCGTACATCGCCGCCGGGCGCGGCTACCTCGACGACATCATCGATCCGCGCGACACCCGGCCGCGGCTCATCGACGCGCTCGAGACGCTGCGGACGAAGCGGGATCGGAATCCGCCGAAGAAGCACGGGAACATCCCGCTGTGATGTTCACGAAGGTGCTGGTGGCGAATCGGGGTGAGATCGCACTCCGTGTGATCCGCGCCTGCCGGGAGCTCGGGGTGAGGACGGTCGCCGTCTACTCCGACGCGGATGCCCGCGCGCCGCACGTGCGCGAGGCCGACGAGGCGGTGCTGCTCGGCCCCGCGCCGTCGAGCGAGTCGTACCTCAAGGGCGACGCGATCATCGCCGCCGCGAAAGCCACCGGCGCCGAGGCGATCCACCCCGGCTACGGGTTCCTCTCCGAGCGCGAGTGGTTCGCTCGCGCGGTGCGTGACGCAGGGTTGGTGTGGATCGGGCCCCCGGCCGAGGCGATCGCCGCGATGGGCAGCAAGACCGCGGCGCGCGAGCTGGCGATCAGGGCGGGCACGCCGGTCGTGCCCGGCACGACGACCGCGCTTCGCAGTGCGGAGGAGGCGGCCGAGGTGGCCGACCGCTTCGGCTATCCGGTGCTCCTCAAGGCTGCCGCGGGAGGCGGCGGGAAGGGGATGCGGGTCGTGCACCGCCGCGAGGAGCTCGCGGGTGCCCTCGCCTCGGCGCAGCGCGAGGCGCGGAACGCCTTTGGCGACGACGCCGTGTACGTGGAGAAGTTCATCGTCGGTCCACGCCACGTGGAGATCCAGGTGCTCGGCGACGCGTACGGCACCATGCTCCATCTCGGGGAACGCGAGTGCTCGGTGCAGCGACGCCACCAGAAGATGATCGAGGAGGCGCCGAGCGTCGCCGTGTCCCCCGAGCTGCGGGCGAGGATGGGCACGGCGGCCGTGGCGGCGGCGAAGGCAGCCGGGTACGTGAACGCCGGGACCTGTGAGTTCCTGCTCGACGCCGCCGGGGACTTCTATTTCCTCGAGATGAACACGCGCATCCAGGTCGAGCATCCCGTGACGGAGCTCGTGACCGGGGTGGATCTGGTGCAGTGGCAGCTGCGGATCGCCGCCGGAGAACGGTTGCCCTTCACCCAGGCCGAGCTGACGCCGCGCGGATGGGCGATCGAGTGCCGGATCACCAGTGAGGATCCCGCGAACGGCTTTCTGCCGTCGACGGGGCGCGTACAGTTCCTGCACGTGCCGAGCGGGCCGGGCGTGCGCTGGGACGGCGGGATCGAGGCGGGGAGCGAGATCTCGCTGTTCTACGATCCGATGCTCGCGAAGCTGATCGTGTGGGCGGCCGACCGGTCGCAGGCGATCGAGCGGATGCATCGCGCGCTGCTCGAGCTGACGATCGACGGTGTCGACACCTCGCGCGACTTCCATCTGCGGATGATGGAGAACGACGACTTCCGCCGTGGCGCGATCGACATCCAGTGGCTGGAGAAGCACCTCGCGCAGCTGACGAGCGTCGCGCCGCCGGCGGACGGCGTGGTGCGCGCCGCGATCGCGGCGGCCCTGCTCGCGGAGCGCGAGCGCGCCGCGCCGAGGCGATCCACTGCCGCACCGGTGGCCGGTGACGCCCGTTCCGAGACCCAGAGTGGATGGCTTCGCGTCGCGCGCCTGGACGGGCTGCGATGACGGCGCCGATGACGCGTGTGGAGATTGCCGGCGTCGCCGCGGGAGGG
>JABFYH010000211.1 GCA_013361335.1 Gemmatimonadaceae bacterium
CCGGGTCCGGCGCCGGCGATGGCGCCGCCCCAGCCGCGCCCGACGTTCCCGACGCGCGACCGACGCTGATCCTGGTGGTGGACGACGAGCCGTCACTGCGGGAGGTGCAGCGACGTCTCCTCATGCTGGAGGGCTTCGACGTCCTGCTGGCCGAGAACAGCACCCAGGCGCGCGAGCTCCTCTCGCGCAACCAGGTGGACCTCGTCGTGTCCGACCTGCGCATGCCCGGCGACATCGACGGCCTCGGGCTGCTCGCGTCGCTCGAGCAGGACTATCCGGAGCTGGCCGCCACCGCCCTGCTGGTGACCGGCGACGTGAGCGGCACCGCCGCCGGGTCCTTGCCCGTCCCGGACGCCCGGCTGATCCGCAAGCCATTCACCCGGACGGAGTACGTCAGCCGGGTCCGCGTCGCGCTCGCGCAGCGGACCGGCTGACGTCCTGGCTCAACCGGCCAGCGCCGTCTCGGTCTCCGGCTCCGGCTGCGCGGGCACGTCCCACTCGTTCCCGCACTTGAGGCATTTCCGGAAATCGCCGCGCGTCTTCGTGAACTTCATCTCCGCACCGACGTAGCCACAGTCGGGGCAGGTCTCGGCCACCGGCTTGTTCCACGCCACGAAGTCGCAGGTCTCGTTGCTGCACGCGTAAAACGCGGTGCCCCGCTTCTTCGAGCGGCGCTCGACGAGCTCTCCACCGTCCTTCGGACAGAAGACACCCGTCGGCATCGAGCGCGTGCCGCGGCACTTCGGGAAGGTGCTGCAGCCGAGGAACTCGCCGCTCCGCCCCTGCCGCACGACCATCGGCTGGCCGCAGAGATGACAGGCGATGTCCGTCATCCGCGGCTTGGCCTTCTCACCCTTGAGCGGGCGCGTGTACTTGCACGCCTTCGGGTGGTTCTCGCAGGCGAGAAACGGTCCGAAGAAGCCGCCGCGAGGCTCGAGCTTGCCCCCGCAGTCCGGACAGCGCTCGTTGGCGATCGACGACAGGTCGTGCGCCGCCGCGATGAGAGCGCCCGAGTCCACCTTCTTGAGCGAGGCGTCGAACGGTCCCCAGAACTCCTTGAGCACCGCACGCCATCCCAGCTCGCCCTCTTCCACCTTGTCGAGCTCCAGCTCCATCCCCGAGGTGAAGCCGACGTTGAAGATGTCGGGGAACTGCTTGATCATCACCTTCTCCACCGTCTCACCGAGCTCGGTGGGGAAGAAGCGACGCTGCTCGAGGTTGACGTACCGCCTGTCCGCGAGAACACTGATGATGCTCGCGTACGTCGACGGCCGGCCGATGCCCAGCCGTTCCAGCTCCTTCACGAGGCTCGCCTCGGAGAAGCGCGGCGGCGGCTCGGTGAAGTGCTGCGTCGGCGTGATGGATCGGACCGGCACCTTCTCGCCCACCTCGACGACGGGCAGCGCCTGCTCGTCCTCGAGCGCCTTGGAGTCCCCTTCCTCACGCGCTTCGCGGTAGAGCGCCAGGAAGCCCTGGAACTTGATGATGCTGCCGGTGGAGCGGAACAGATACGAGCGGCGTCCGATGGTCGGCTGCTCCTTCGCCGGGATGTCGAAGTCCACCGTCGTGGTATCGAACACCGCGGGCGCCATCTGCGACGCCATGAAGCGCTGCCAGATGAGCTGATACAGCTTGAACTGATCCGGCGAGAGATGCTTCCGGATGTCGTCGGGACGGCGCGTCGGATCGGTGGGACGCACGCTCTCGTGCGCGTCCTGGGTGTTCTTCGCCTTGCCGCTGCCATAGAGCTGGAGCCCGCCGGCGAGATACTCCTTGCCGAACAACACCCGCAGATATTCCTGCGCCTGCGATGCCGCGCTCTCGGCGATGCGCGTGGAGTCGGTACGCATGTACGTGATGAGACCGACCGCGCCCTCGGGCCCGATGTCGATCCCCTCGTAGAGATCCTGCGCGACGCGCATCGTCCGCTTGGATCCGAACGACAGCTTCTTCGCCGCTTCCTGCTGCAGCGTGGACGTCGTGAACGGCGCCGAGGGATTCTTGCGACGCTCGCGGCGCTTCACTTCCGTGCATCCGAAAACCTTCCTGTCCTTGAGGTCGGCCAGGACACGATCGGCTTCGGCCTGATTCGCGATCTCCGCTTTCTTGCCGTCGATCTGATGCAGCTTCGCCGTGAACCGCTGCCCCGCCTTCTCGAGCAGCGCTTCCACCGTCCAGTACTCCACCGGCTTGAACGCACGGATCTCCCGTTCGCGCTCGACGATGAGCCGCAGCGCCACGGTCTGCACGCGGCCGGCGGAGATGCCCTTCTTCACCGTCTTCCAGAGCACCGGGCTCGCCTTGTATCCGACCAGCCGATCCAGCACCCGTCTTGCCTGCTGGGCCTCGACTTTCTTGTCGTCGATCTCCCCGGCCTGCTGGATGGCGAGGTTGACCGCGTCCTTGGTGATCTCGTGAAAGAGCACGCGACGCACGGGGACGGTGGGCTGACCGCGCCGGGGACGGATCTGCTCCGCCACGTGCCACGCGATCGCCTCCCCCTCACGATCGGGGTCCGTCGCGATGAAGACTTCGCGCGAGTCCTTCGCCGCGTTCTTCAGCTCGGCAATCGTCTTTTCCTTTCCCGGGATCGGCACGAGCTCCGGCTCGAAGCCGTGATCGATGTCGATCCCGAGCTTCTTCTCCGGCAGGTCCATGATGTGGCCGACCGTGGCGCGGACGCGGTAGCCTCGGCCGAGGTACTTCCCGATCGTCTTCGCCTTGGCGGGCGACTCGACGATGACGAGCGAGGTGCTGCCCGCCGGCGCCGCCGGGTACTCCTCCTCGGCGACCGCGGCTTTTCGGCCGCGGGCTGGCGCCTTCTTGGCCGCCCCTTTCGCGGCCGGAGCGCGCTTGGCGGCCGCTTTCGTTGCCGTCGTGCGCTTGGTGGTCGTTTTCTTCGCAGCCATTTGTCTAGTGTACGGTCTGGGTATCCGCCGCGGCGCCCGGATCATCGTATCCGGATCCATCCATCATGGAGCGCAGGTCGTCGAGCGCGATGCGCCCGTCGAACTGCAGCATCGCCCGCTCGATGACCTGCTCGAGCTCCGCGGGGTTGAGCGCTCCGGTCCCGGACAAGGCAAGCAGATGCCCCCAGGCCTCGGGGGCAAACCGGCCACGCTCGTGCGGTCCCAGTACGCGAATGGTCATGTGTCCTTGTGCGGCCGCCACTGCAGGATAGACTTGTCCCCCGCACCGACCGGCAGCGTTTCGTTTCCTACGACACCAGCGGTCGGCATGGGGTCCACGAGCAATCCCCAGGGCCGTCAGGCGTTCGCTTCAGCGTCCCGATGGGTACGCGGCGCCGATAATCACTCTAAGGTAGTGGGCGCGTCAACCGCCTCGGCGAAATCCGGCCGGTCGAGCTCGGTCACGGGCGGCCGAGCGACGCCAGGATCTTCTGCGTAACCTGTTGTGGGTCAAGGTGATCGACGTTGACCATCAGGTCCGCCGATTCATAGGCCCCGATTCGCGCCGACAGGAGCCGGTCGAGCTCGCCCTTCGGGTGCGGCCGGTTGAGGAGGGGCCGGCTCGTCGCCGACGCGCCCATCCGCAGCACCGCCACCGACGTCGTGATCTTGAGATAGATCAGCCGCCCGGGTGGCCGCAGCAGCGCCACGTTGTCGCGCCGCGCCACCCAGCCGCCACCCGGCGCCAACACCATCCCGCCGACCTGCGCGAGCTCGGTCGTCAGAGCGTGTTCGAGCTCCCGAAAGTGCCCCTCCCCCTTCTGCCCGAAGATCTCGGGGACGGGCATCCCCTCCCGCCGGGTGATCTCGGCGTCGAAGTCCAGCAGAGGCATCCCGAGCGCCTCGGCCAGCAGCGGGCCGACCGTCGTCTTCCCCGAGCCCGGAAGCCCGACGAGGATCAGGTGCGGAACGGACCGGTCAGCCGAGCCGGCTGGAGACGTGAGAAAGGTAGCCATGCAGATTCCGTTGAATTTCGGTCAGCGAATCGCCGCCGAACTTCTCCAGCATCGCGTCGGCGAGCACCAGGGCCGCCATGGCTTCCGCGATCACCCCCATCGCCGGCACCGCCGTCACGTCGCTTCGCTCGGCCGCCGCCTTCGCCGGTGAGCCACCGGCGGCGACGTCGATCGTCTCCAGCGGCCGCATGAGCGTGCTGATCGGCTTCATGGCGACGCGAATCACCAGCGGCTCGCCGGTCGTGATCCCCCCTTCCAGGCCCCCGGCTCGATTGGTCGCCCGCCGGACGTTGCCGGTGAGCGGCCGGCCTGGCTCCAGCGCGATCTCGTCGTGGACCTCGGACCCCGGCACCCGTGCGGTCCCGAAGCCCAACCCGATCTCCACGCCCTTCACCGCCGGTATCGACATCATCGCGGCACCGAGGCGTCCGTCGAGCTTGCGATCCCACGAGACGTGGGAGCCGAGCCCCACCGGGAGCCCGTCCGCCACCACCTCGCACACGCCTCCCAGGGTATCGCCCGCGCGTTTGGCGGCGTCGATCCGGGTCACCATCCGGGCCTCGGCCTCCGGGTCGAGCGTGCGGAGCGGCGACGCGTCGGCGACCGGATTGATGGGCCACGGCATGGCGTCGGGGCGCCGGGCGTCGATCCCGCCCAGGTGCACCAGGTGGCTGCCGATCGTCACCCCGAGCTCGGAGAGCAGCTTGCGGGCGACCGCGCCGGCCGCGACCCGTGCCGTCGTTTCGCGCGCCGAGGCGCGCTCCAGGATGTCGCGGGCGTCGTCCCGGTCGTACTTGAGGATTCCGGCGAGGTCCGCGTGGCCCGGGCGGACCCTGGTGAGGGCTCGCTTTCGCGGGGCGCCCTCGGCGTCAGCGTCGTGCGGCGCCGGGTCCATGATCTCCTGCCAGGTGGTCCAGTCCCGGTTGCGGATGAGCATGGCGATCGGGCTGCCGAGGGTCTCGCCGGCGCGGACACCGGAGAGGAGCTCGGCGGCATCGCGTTCGATCTGCATCCGGCGTCCGCGCCCGTAGCCCTGTTGACGGCGCGCGAGCTCGGCATCCACGTCTGCCGCAAGCAGCGGGACGCCCGCGGGCATTCCCTCGAGAATGCTCACGAGCGCCTGACCGTGGGATTCGCCGGCGGTGGTGAAACGCAGCATCGGCTGACAGCCTGGTGAAAAGGACGCGAGCCCGGCGGGACGCCGGGCTCGCTTCCATCAATCTATCCCCATGCCCGGCCGCGCATCATGGCCCAGGCTTGATGTCCGCCGCTGTCACGTCGATCACCACGAGCCCCCTGGCCGAGACACCGAAGAGCTTGAGGACGACCGACGGATCGTCACCCGGGAAGGGCAGCGACGCGCGCAGCGGTCCGGTGAGGTTGAGCTTCGTCGTGAGCGTGCCGCGGCTGGTGAAGTAGGCCACGTCGACCATGTCCACCTGACCGTTGTTCGAGGCGACGAAGGCCAGGCGTTGCGGCATCGGCGTGTTGGTGCCGTCCGCCTCCGGATGGAACGCGATGCCCGCGCCGACGTCGAAGGTCGAGGAGGTACCCTGCAGACGCTGGCTGAAGGGTTGCGCGACCGCAGCGAAGTAGGAGTCGAGACCGTGCACGCCGAGCATCGATCCATTCTTGTCGAGCGCGAGACCGAACAGCTGATCCGACGCGTTGTTCACCAGGTCGGCCACGTTGAGGCTTGGCGACGCGTACGAGTAGCGATCGGGCACGGTGCCGTCGTCACGGAGGAGGAAGACCCGCGCGAAGGGCGCCTTGTGGCCTTCACCGAAGGCGATCCACTGGCCGTTGCTGCTGGCCGCGGCGAAGGTCGTGTCGGTGAGCCCGACGGAGTTCTCGTCGAGGTTGACCTGCGCATCCATGTCGGTCTGCGGCACGCCGGCCCGCAGCGCGTTGACCGCGGCGACGATGCCCTGGCCCGACTGGTAGCAGCTCCCTGCCGCAGTGGTGCCCGTCGGATGATCGCAGAGCACCAGCGTGTCGTTGGCCGAGGAGTTCGCCGGCGCCGGGATGACGGATGCGCCGTCGATGTTGGCGATCAGGTACGAGTTCGGATCGTTCCCCTGGCGAGCGAAGCTGAGGATGAAGCGCTGGTCTGGGGCGGTGGCCGCCGGGTCGAGATAGCGCACCGTGCCCGCCGTCGCGGCCGAGGTCGGCCGCGTGGAGAGATAGATGCGGCCCGCGCCACTCTGCTGCACGTACTGCGGGCGATCGGAGAAGAGGATCGGCCCGATGAGGCCGAGCCGGATCTTGCCGCTCGCCGGATCGCGCGCTTCGGTGACCTTGTACATCAGGGAGATGCGGGTCACGATGCGGTTCGTCAGGTCCTCCTTCATGCCGGAGGGCGTGGCGGCGCCGATGTAGACGCGGCTCAGGTTCGTCCCGCCGGAGTTGGCGACGTAGAGCGTGTCGCCGGCCGGAGCCGTGCGCGACATCGTCATGCCCCAGGGCTCCGAGCCGACGAAGATGCCGTTCGCGTCGAAGGCCTTGGCGGACTGCTGCCAGACTTCGAGGCGGCCGGCCGACAGGTTCGAGACGAACACGTTGCCGCGGTTGCGGTCGACGACCACGTCCGCGATGGTGCCGCTCCGCGTGGTCGGCACCGGATAGGTGCGGCCGAACACGATGAGCGTGGAGTCGACGAATGCCGTGAGCGGATTCGGGTTGGACGCGGTCACGCCCTGCGGAACCGAGTACCCGATGCGACCACCCATGTCGTAGGCGAAGCTGACGACCGCGAGCTTCTTGCCCTGGCTGCCCGCGGGGAGGCTGACGCCGATGTTGTTCACGACGGCGGACGGGAAGGGCGACGTCTGCGCGACGCTGTCACGCCGGACCACGACGCCCGTCTGATCGCGCATCTCGAAGCCGACGTACGTGAGCCCGTTGCCCGACGCCGAGACGGCGATCGAATCGATCGTCTCCAGGCGCGGCGGGATGGTCTGGGTCACGACCGGGCCTGGCGGAGCGCCCTGACGCACGGCGATGGTCATCGGCGCGGTCGAACCAGCCTGACCGTCGACGTCCACCGACAACGGCGTGATCGTGAGGAGCGACTTGGGCGGCGCATTGGCCGGTACCATGACCGTCGCGGTCATCGTCACGTCCTTGCCCGCAGGAGCGTAGAGCTGCGTGATCGTCGTGTCGACCGGCGTGATCCAGCCCGGCGCGCTCTGGATCCGGAAGCCCAGCTTCGCGACGCCGATCGGATGGGTCGCCTCGAGCTTCACCGTGAGGCCGGCGGCGGCGGTCGCGCTGTCCGTCGCCAGCGGCGCGAGGAAGACGACCTTCGGACCGGTCGCCATGCGGATGCCGACCCGGACGGTGTCCGCGTGCGCGGTCGGCGTGGCGGCGTCCGTCAGGATGCCGACGACGTACAGCGAATCGGTCGTCGAGTCGACGGGGGTGAGGACCTTGAGGTAGCGCGAGATGGTGGTGTCGCGCAGACCGGCGTGGAAGTTCCCCGAGACCGGGGCCGTGACCGCGCCATACCGCTGGACGACCCGATCGGTGCCGAGCGCGGGATCGCCGCGCTTGGACTCACCGGAGAACACCACGCGGGCGATGCCGATGTTGTCCTGCAGGCGCGCGGTGACGAGCAGCGAGTCGCCGACGTTGAGGCGCGAGCCCGGGACCGGGGCGGTGAAGGTGAGCGTCGGCTTCTTGCCGTCGACGACCGTGAAGGCCTTGCTGGGGTTCGGCCGCGACGCGATGCCCGAGCCGTCCAGCGCGAAGCCCATGACCTGATAGTTGCCGGTGAGCAGCGAATCCGGCAGCACCCACTTGACCGTCGCCGGGGCGAACACCGTCGGGTTGGCGCCGGCGGGCGGCAGCATGCTGTCCGACCACACCGTGACCGTGTCCGTCGACGACGACGTCACGGTGACGCGCTGGATGCGATAGCCGACGTACTTGATGCCCGCGCTGTCGGCGGCCGTCACGCGAACGTCCAGCGTGTCGCCGCCGGACAGACCGGGCGCGGCCTTGCCCGACGCCAGGGTGACCTTGGGCGTCGTGGTGTCCGACATCGTGATGATCAGCGAGTCGGTCTTGAAGTTCAGCGAAGCGTCGCCGACCGTCGCGCGGACGACCAGCTTGTCGCCGTTCTTGAGGCCGGCCATGGTGACCGGGATGTTCCGGATCGCCGTCGGCTGCACCGGCTTGAGCACGGTCGTGTCCGAGCCGATGACCGATGGCCCGTTGTTGACCGAGGTGTACGCCGTCTGCACGCCGACGTTGTCCGTCGAGGTGACCGTCACCGTCAGCGGCGCGCCGACGTCGACCGTGTTGTTGGTCCCGACGGAGAGCTTGAAGGAGATGGTCGGCTTCTCGACGTCCGCCGGATCGCCACCCCCGACCTGGGGGGTGGCATCCTGCGGGCCGGTGACCGCACGCGTATCGCAGCTCGTCACGAGCGCGACCGCAAGGAAGAGCGCGGCGGACCGCGCGAAATGACGGAAGGTAGTCATGGTTGCTCCAGCGCGGTCAACGCCGCGGCGCCTCAGTGGGCTGCAGACCGTCATCGATGATGTGCGGCGTGATGAGGATCAGCAGGTCGCGGCGGGTCTCGGTCCGCGAGGTGACACCGAACAAACGACCGATCAGTGGCAGATCGACGAGCAGGGGAATGCCGGACTTCGACAGCTGGACCGTGGTCTGGGTGAGCCCGCCGATCACGACGGTCTGCCCGTCGGGGACGAGGAGCTCGGACTTGCTGCTGTTGTTGTCGATCAGGACGCCGTTCGGCCCGAAGGTGGCGCCGGAGTTGATCGTCTCGACGCGCATCATGATGTGGCGGTTGTTCGTGACGCTGGGCGTCACACGCAGCGTCACACCAGTCTGCACACGCTCGACGTTGATCACGCCCACCAATCCGCCGCCCGCGCCACCCGCCGTGGGGACGAAGGGCACCTGCGAGCCGGAGATCAGCTCGGCCGTGCGGTTGTTGAGGATGGTCACGCTCGGCTCGGCCTGCACGTCGAGCAGCGAGACTTCCTGAAGCGCGTCGAGGAAGGTGCTGAAGTCGAAGTTGCCGAGCGCCGTGGAGTAGATGACCTTGAGCGCCGCGCCGGGCACGGAGCCGGACGCGTTGGCGATCGCCGACACCGTGTTGCCGCCGAGGAGCACGACCGGCGGGCTGGTGGCGGTGGACTTGCTGCCGTCAGGCAGGTCGCGGCCCTGCACGATCTGGCTGAAGAACTGGTTCGGCGTGCTGAGGTCGTACTTCACCCCGAGCGCGTCGAGATCCGTCCGGTTCACCAGGATGATCTTGGCCTTGATGTTCACCTGCGGCTGGCGCAGGTCGAGGGTCTCGCCGAAGGCGACGAGGTCGTCGACGAGGCTCGAGGGCGCGGTGAGGCTGACACTGTTGGTCACGGTGTCGGCGGTCGCCGTCCCGCGGCCGACGCAGACGCCGGCGGCGGTGCCCGCCCCGCCGCCTGGCGGCGTGCTGGGCTGCGCGCTGGCACCCGGCGTCTGAGCGCCGCTCGACGAACCCGAACGCTCCGACGGAATGCACTGCATGATGCGCTGGCGGAGCTGCTCGGCGACCGCGTTCGCGCGCTGGTAGTTCAGGCGCACGATCCGCGTCACGAGCGGCTCGGTCTGCGCGCGGGCTGCGATGCGGTCCTGCGTGTCGACGATGATGATGCCGTTGGCATCCTCGGTCGCGGCGAGGTTCTGCGACGCGAGGATCGCCTGCAGGGCGACGTCCCAGGGTTGGTCGCGGATCTCCGCATCGACCTTTGCCGCCGGGACCGCGTTGCTCGGGATGATCGTCCGCCCGGAGAAGGCGGCGAAGGCCGCGAGCACGTCACGGATGTCGCTGCCCTGATACGTGACGGAGATGCGCGGCTGCGGCGAGCGCTGCTGCGAGATGGCGGACTGCTGCACCACGGTGCGCATCGGCCGCACGTCCTCCGCGGGCTCGGTGCGGGCGCGGGCCGTCTCCGCCGCGCGCGGCGGCAGCTCGACGGCCGGTGCCGGCTTGGTCACCGCCGGCGTCGCTGCGGT
>JABFYH010000157.1 GCA_013361335.1 Gemmatimonadaceae bacterium
CAGGGGTGCACGGTGGTCAACAACCCCTTCATGTGGTCGGCCGACGACAAGCTCTTCGACGCCTCGCTGGCCACGATGCTGGGCGTGGCGAGCCCGAAGACGGTCGCGCTCCCCAACCGCGAGTACGTCCCCGGGATCAACCACCAGGAGAGCCTGAAGAACCTCAGGTATCCCCTCGACTGGAAGGCGATCGCCGACTTCATCGGGATGCCCTGCATCCTGAAGGACGCCCACGGCGGCGGGTGGAAGGAGGTCTACGTCTGCCGGTCGCTCGACGAGCTGATTCACAACTACGACACGTCGGGGCTGCTGACGATGATCGTGCAGGAGTTCATCGAGTGGGACCAGTTCGTCCGCTGTCTCGCCCTCGGCCAGCGCGACGTGCTCCCCATGAAGTACGATCCCAGGGAGCGGCGCTACCTGGTCGAGCACGAGCACCTGTCCCCGAAGCTCGGCAAGCGCATCGTCGACGACTCGCTCACGCTCATGCGTGCCCTGGGCTACGACATGTGCTCGCTGGAGTTCGCCGTGCGCGACGGCGTGCCGTACGCGATCGACTTCATGAATCCCGCGCCGGACATGGATCTCAACTCGCTCACCCCGCACTACTTCGACTGGGCGGTGAAGGGGATGGCCGATCTGGCGATCCGTCTCGCCAAAGCGCCGAAGGTGATGCGCGATCGGCGTGCCGGCGGATATCTGATCGGACGACGCGAGACCGGGATGTGAGCGCCGCCATCGTGGGCCGCTGACGATGTTGCGCGACGGGATCGAACGGTATCACGCGCTGCTCACCGATGATCTGGCAGGCGAGACGCAGCGCCAGCTCGACGAGCAGCTGCGCCTGCGCGGCCTGTTCTTCGGGGACCGGGCGCTGTGCACGGTGCTGCGCCCGCGCTTCCTCTCTCCGGCTCAGTACCGGTTTCTCCAGACGCGTGGCGCGCTGGTCCTGCGCGCCTTCCGGAAGGCGCATCAGGCCGCGCTGGCCGACGAGGCGGTGCTGTCGCAGTTCCGGCTGCTGGACTGGGAGCGCCAGCTCGTGCACGTGCCGACGGGCTTCCGCGACGCCAGCCCGGTCTCCCGCCTCGACGCATTCTTCGTCGCCGAGTCGGGTGGCCTGCGCTTCACCGAGTACAACGCCGAGACACCGGCGGGCGGCGCCTACAACGACGTCCTCACCGAGGTGTTCTACGGTCTGCCGGTGATGCGGCGGTTCCTGCGACACTGGGACGTACGACCGCTGCCGGCTCGCCACAACGTGCTCCATGCGCTCGTCGATGCGTACGAGCAGTGGTCGGGTCGCCGCGATCGACCGGCCATCTCCATCGTGGACTGGGCGGACGTGCCGACGCAGAGCGAGTTCGTGCTGTTCCAGGACTACTTCACGCGCCAGGGCTTCGCCTGCGAGATCATCGATCCCGGCGAGGTCGCGTATCAGGGCGGGGAGCTTCGCGGCCCGAGCGGCCGGATCGAGTTGATCTACAAGCGCGTCCTGCTGCACGAGCTCGTGGAGCGCGGTGGGATCGACCACCCGATCCTGCGTGCCTTCCGCGACGGCGCGGTATGCCTGGTCAATCCGCCCCCGTGCAAGGTCCTGCACAAGAAGGCGAGCCTGGCGGTCCTCCACGACGAGCGCAACGCCCACCTCTTCGACGCCGAGGAGCGGGAGGCGATCGCGCTCTCGATCCCGTGGACGCGGGTGGTGGAGGAGCGGCGGACGTTTCACGAGGGCCGCGAGGTGGACCTGCTCCCCTTCGCCGCCGAGCACCGCGACCAGCTCGTCCTCAAGCCGAACGACGACTACGGTGGAAAGGGCATCGTGCTCGGATGGGAGGTTAGCGACCAGGCGTGGCAAGCCTCTCTCCACACGGCGCTGCGCGAACCATACATCGTGCAGCAGCGGATCGCCCTCCCGAAGGAATCCTATCCCGGCTTCGTCGACGGCCGCGTCGTCTTCGCCGACCGCATGGTCGACACCGCGCCATACGTGGCGTACGGCGGGAACGTCGACGGCTGCCTGTCGCGCCTGGCCACCGCCGCACTGCTCAACGTAACCGCCGGCGGCGGCAGCCAGACCCCGACCTTCATCGCCGAGGCGCGGTGACGGACCAACGACATTGGAACTGCTCCACAATCCGCGCGGATCTCTCCGTGGGCATTCGGGCCTCCCAATGGCCCTCCAGGCTGCCTGCGGTGGGGCTCGGATCGCTCCTTTACTCGTCGGCATCTCGATTGGGCAGGCCATGCTTCTGTTGGCGTCGGGTCGGGATCGCGGTGCGCTCGCGTCTCCGATGGTGAACGGACACCAACAAAGAAGTCACGGAACCAACGGA
>JABFYH010000151.1 GCA_013361335.1 Gemmatimonadaceae bacterium
CTGTTCGCCACGCTCAGCGCGCGCACGGACCTGAACAGCGCGTTCGGCCGGTCGGTCGGCAACACGGTGTATCCGGCGGCCAACCTCTCGTACATCGTGTCCGACGAGAGCTTCTTCCCGAAGTACAACTGGCTCGATCGCCTGCGCCTGCGCGCGTCGGTCGGACAGGCGGGGCTGCAGCCCGGCGCGACCGCGGCGCTCCCCTTCCTCCAGCCGCTCACCTATCCGTCGCTGACGGTCGCCGGCGCGGAGCTGCCGGGGCTCACGCTCCAGTCGCTGGGGAACGCCGACCTGCGGCCTGAGGTGACGACCGAGATCGAGGGCGGGTTCGACCTCGGACTGCTGAGAAGCCGCCTGAACGTCGAGCTCACGCAGTTCAGAAAGACGAGCCGCGACCAGATCTTCAACCGTCCGCTGCCGCCTTCCTTCGGCGCCGGCAACACCCAGACGGTCAACATCGCGAAGGTCGTGAACGCCGGTGTCGAGCTGGCCATCGACGCCTCGCTGATCAACAGCGCGCCGTTCTCGTGGGACGTCCGCCTCAACGGCTCGCACATCAAGAACAAGCTCGTCGACGTCGGCACGGTGCAGCTGGCGTCGCCCCAGGGCGCGAGAAACGTGGTCGGCTATCCGCTGTTCGGCCTCTGGGATCGCCCGTACACCTTCGCCGATGCGAACGGCGACGGGATCATCACGGCGAGCGAGATCACCCTCGCGCCGGCGGATTCCTTCAAGGGCCCGACCCTCCCTGAGTACGAAGCGGGCTTCTCCAACACCTTCGGCCTGCTGAAGAACCAGATCCACATCAACACGCTGATCGACTACCGCGGGAACTACTGGAACTCGTACACCATCGGCGTGAACCGCTGCGTCACGGCGGGCAACTGCCCCACGGTCAACGTGCCGGGCTCGCCGCTCGAGGACCAGGCGGCCGCGGTCGCCGCCTCGTCGGGCGCCCTCCGCAACACGCGGTGGGGGATCTTCAAGCCGAACGACTTCATCAAGCTGCGTGAGATCTCCGTCTCGGCGAACCTGCCCGAGTCGTTCATCGGACGCTACATGCGCGGTCGCTCGGCGCAGATCGTGTTCTCCGGGCGCAACCTCGCCACGCTCTGGACGAAGTACCCGGGCATCGATCCCGAAGCGAATCGCCTGATCAGCAACCTGGCCGCCGGCAACGACGATCTCGGAACGCCACCGTCCATCCGGACGTACAACGTCCGCCTGAACTTCGGCTTCTAGGCCATCTTCCTACCTTCGAGAGATACCGATGACCATCAGACGGACATATCACGCTGCACTGGCGCTCGTCGCGATCGCGACGAGCACCGGGCTGGTGGCGTGCGACAGGATCAAGAACCCCCTGCTCGAGGTCAGCACGCCGGACATCGTGACGCCGGACAAGGCGAGCAGCGCGGCGGGCGCCCAGTCGTTCTTCATCGCGGCGCAGGGCGACTTCGCGCGCCTCGTCGGCGGCGATCGCGGCGGGTCGTCTCCGCTCGGCCTGAACCTGACCGGCGGTCTGCTCGCCGACGAGCTGATCTCCACCCGCACCGGCACCGAGCACATCGACAATCGGTCGATCGTGCCGGCCACCTTCCCGGCCGATTCGTGGCGGCAGGTCGGCGCCGCCCATACGCGCATCACCCGGGCGATCAAGGCGCTCGAGGCCTTCCCGCCGGCGACAGGCGGAAACGACCAGCTCGCCCTGCTGCACGCGTACGAGGGGATGACCCTCGTCCTCGTCGCGGAGCACTACTGCAACGGCGTTCCCCTGTGGAACGGTGAGAGCGATCTGAATCCCGCGACCAAGACGTTCTCCACCGCGGAGCTGTACAACGCGGCCATCGCCGAGTTCAACAAGGCGCTCTCGCTCACGCAGGTCACGAACACCGTGAACTTCGCCACGATCGGGAAGGCGCGCGCCACCCTCGATGCGGCGACTCCGGCGACCCTCGCCGCCAGCGCCGCGAGCGCCGCGGCACTCGTCGCGGCCATCCCGACGGACTACAAGTTCAACGTGGTCTTCGGGTCCAGCACGGCGGGCGTCGGGAACGCCATCTACGACTGGGCCAACTCGACGAAGAACTTCGGCGCCGTCGACAAGGAAGGCGGCAACGGGCTGGACTACATCTCGTCGGGCGACCCCCGCATCAAGGTCGACCCCACCAAGGTCTCGGCGGGCCAGGATGGAACGCGCACGCCGGCGCTCAATCAGTATCCCAAGCTGGACGCGCCGGTCACCGTCGCGTCGGGGATCGAGGCCCGGATGATCCAGGCCGAGTCGGAGCTGGCGAACGGCAACCCGAACTGGATCAACACGCTGAACTCCGCACGGGCGACGATCGGGCTCGGACCGCTCGTTCCCGCGGCGACTGCGGCCGGTCAGGTGGACCAGCTCTTCCGCGAGCGCGGCTTCTGGATGTACCTCACCGCGCACCGCTTGGGCGACATGCGCCGCCTCGTCCGCCAGTACGGCCGTGGCATCGAGACGGTGTATCCGACCGGCTCGTACTTCAAGGGTGGTACGTACGGGACCGACGCCGTGCTCCCCCCGCACCAGGACGAGTTCAACAACCCGAACTGGTCGGGCTGCACGGACAAGGCGCCCTGATCGCACGCCCATCGTGATCGCAGCGCCCGCCGGACGTCGCGGCGGGCGCTGCAGCGTTCGCGATCGAGAGTAGCGCGTTCTCTCGATCGGCCTGCAATATCTCCCCGACCGGAGCGCTCCCCATGTCACGGATTCATCTCGCCTGGTGCAGCCTTGCCCTCCTCGCCGCCGCCTGCGCCGGAGGCAACCAACCATCATCGAGCCCCGAGCCGGCTGCCGCGACGACGTCGTCCGCCGCGTCGCCGCGCCTCGATCCCGAGCTGATCACCGCCGCGGAGATCGATGCGGGATCGCTCGGTGAAGTCGATGGGCTGACCATCGTCAAGCAGCTCCGCCCTCGCTTCCTCGCCTTCCGGGGGAACGTCAGCGGGAGCGACCAGACCGGCGGCGGCACCCTGCAGGTCGTGATCGACAATGGGCGCATCTCCGGGCGCGACGTGCTGACCACGCTGCGCGGCCGGGAGATCCAGGAGATGCGATATCTGAGCGCCGCGGCGGCTGCGCAGCGCTTCGGCAGCATCTCCAAGGCGGGACCGGTTCTCCTCGTCCGGCGGAGATAGAGGGCTCGCCGGGGCCACACCGGCCCCCCCCCCGCCCGTGGCAACGTACCCATTGCCGCGTTGATGGACGTGGCGACTCCGCGCAGCAAGAAAATCTGATTCCCTTGCGTCGGAGTCGAGTTGTATATTCCTCGACCCGTCCGCCGGCGCCACCGCGACTCCCCCCACCTCGCGGCCGGCTGACATACGCATCCTCGTAGTCGGCAGGGCCACACGATGCCCTGTCGGACTCAGCATTAAGCCCCCACACGATGTGTTTGTCGTGACCCCCCGTCCTTCGCGGGGGTCCACACGGCATCGCGCCGTCCTGTGACGGCCAACGAGATATCGACTCGCCGCCCCCCACCAGCGGTGAAGCCCTGCTCCACCTCGTGGAGCCCGCAATCAATCGTGGCTTCGGCCCCTTTTTTTACCCGTCTCCGGATTCGGAGGAGCTACATCATGAGTAGTGTGTTACGGCGGTTTCTTGTCGGTGCCATCGCGCTCGCGATCGCGGCACCGGCGTGGGCGCAGGGCACCGGCACCATCACGGGCCGAGTGATCGACCGCGGGACGCAGCGTCCGCTCGGCAGCGTGCAGGTGCGCATCGTGGGCACCACTCGCGGCAGCCAGACCGACGAGACCGGCGCCTTCCGGATCGGCAACGTGCCGTCGGGCACGATGCAGGTCGTCGCGCAGCGGCTCGGCTATGGGCCGCAGTCGAGGACGGTGACCGTGGTGGACGGGCAGACGGCGACGGCCGACTTCCAGATGGCGGTGGCCGCCACGACGCTCGATCAGGTGATCGTGACGGCGACCGGCCAGTCGGAGCGCCGCCGCGAGAACGGCGCCGCGACGGCCGCGATCGACAGCTCGCAGCTCAACAAGGCGGCGATCAGCACCTTCGCCGACGCGTTGAGCTCGCGCGCCGCCGGCGTCGTCGTGCAGACGTCCGCGGGTGAGACTGGCGCCGGTTCGCGCGTCCGCATCCGTGGGTCGAACTCGATCTCGCTGTCCAACGAGCCGCTGCTGATCATCGACGGTATCCGGATCGACAACACTCCCGAGTCCTCCCCGATCGATGTCGGCGGCCAGTTCCCCTCGCGCCTGAACGACATCAACCCGGAAGAGATCGAGAGCATCGAGGTCGTCAAAGGACCGGCCGCGGCCGCCCTCTACGGCACAGCCGCCTCCAACGGCGTCATCCAGATCACGACCAAGAAGGGACGCGCCGGCAAGGTGCATTGGGACACCTTCGGCGAGCTCGGCACGCTGAAGGACGTGAACGACTATCCGTTCAACTTTCGCGCATACGGCCACACCGCCGGCGGCGCGACCGTCACGAACTGCAACCTGGCGCGCCAGACGTCGACGTCGGCCAACCGCTGCGTCGCCGTCGACTCGCTCGCGACGAACATCCCGATCAAGGCGGCGGGGATTCTCCAGACCGGGAATCGCCGGCTCGTCGGCGCGAGCGCGTCGGGCGGGTCGGATGTCGCCACCTACTTCCTGTCGGGTGAGTACCAGAAGGAACAGAACGTCATCCCGGTCAACGGGCAGCAGCGCCTGAACATCCGCTCGAACATCCGCGGCCAGCTCGCGCGGAACCTCGACGCGCAGGTCAACATCGGGTACGTCAACAGCGATCTGCGCCGTCCGCAGAACGACAACAACTCCTACGGCGTGGTGTCGGGCTCGATGTTGGGCGTCGCGGCGGATTGCGGTCCGACGACGGCGGCAAAGCACCCCAACCTTTGCAGCGGCGGCACCGACGAGGTCAGCCACGGCTACTACAACCCGGGCATCGCGCCGACGGACTTCTTCAACATCAACACCCGTCAGCAGGTGCAGCGTCTCACCGGCGGCATCACGAGCAACTGGACCCCGTCCGGCTGGCTCGCCGTGAACGGCACGCTGGGCGCGGACATCAACCACCGCAACGACAACAACACCCTGCCGCCGAACGTGCTGCTGGTCGACGTGCCGTCGGAGGAGGGATCGCGCTCGGTCTACGAGTCCAACATCTTCAACTACACGGCGAGCCTCAACGCGACGGCGACGCACGACGTCACGCCGGCGCTACGCCTCACCGGGACCGTCGGCTCGCAGTACACCGACGTCGGCTTCCATCGTACCGATGCGTCGGGCCAGAAGCTGCTCGCCGGCTCGGGCGCGCTCGGTGGCACCTCGTCCCGCTTCGCCGTCGACGAGCTCACCAACGACGTCCGCACGCTCGGCTTCCTCGGCCGCGGGCAGGTCGCGTGGCGCGACCGGATGTTCCTCACCGCGGCGGTGCGCACGGACAAGAACAGCGCCTTCGGCGTCAACTACGCCCGCGTCTACTATCCGTCGGTCAGCGCCTCGTGGGTGGTCAGCGACGAGGACTTCTTCCCGAAGGTCGCCGGACTGTCGTCGCTGCGGCTCCGCACGGCGATCGGGTCGGCCGGTCAGAACCCCGGCTACCTCGCGGCGGAGAAGTACTACAGCCCCGTGTCGGTGTTCGCGAAGGGCGCCGACGTCCCGGCCTTCACGGTCGGCGGCGCGGGCAACGCGAATCTCCGCCCCGAGAAGTCGACGGAGACGGAAGGCGGGTTCGACCTCGGCCTCTTCGGCGATCGCGTGAACCTGGAGTACACGCACTACAACAAGATCACCAAGGACGCGCTCGTGAACGTCGACCTCGCGCCGTCCCTGGGCTCGGCCACCCGCCGCTACCAGAACCTCGGCCAGGTCCGGAACTACGGTGACGAGGCGCTGATGCGCGCCACGCTGTTCGATGGCCGCACGGTGAAGTTCGACCTCACGGTCAACGGCTCCTGGAACAGCAACCATCTCGACAACCTCGGCGTCGACGAGAATGGCGTCCCCGTTCCGCCGATCACCACCGGCTTCGACGACACCCAGATCTTCGAGACCGGCCTGCCGCTCGGCTCGTACTTCGTTCGCGCGATCACCTCGGTCAAGGACGCCAACGGCAACGGCCTGGTGGATTGCAACGGCGGCCCGGGCAGCCCCGGCTGCGAGTACACGCTGGCCGACACCGCGTCGTACGCCGGCTCGCCCTTCCCGTCGGCGGAGATCACCGTCTCGCCCGCGCTCTCGCTCGGTGACTACGTCCGCGTCACGGCGACGCTCGATCACCGCGGCGGTCAGAAGATCTACAACAGCACGGCGGCCTTCCGGCGCCTGCTGCAGAACAGCGAGTCGTGGCAGCACCCCAGCGCCTCGAACCTCGAGGCGCAGGCCGCGGATCTGCTGGTGCCGTTCAACGAGTACGGCGGCTTCATCCAGACCAACTCCTTCACCAAGCTCCGCGAAGTGGCGGTCACGCTGACGCTGCCGAAGTCCGTCGCGGCGCGTGCGGGCGCGGCGTCGGCCAACCTGACGCTCGCCGGCCGCAACCTCCACACCTGGACCAAGTACACCGGTCTGGATCCGGAAGTGAACGCGAACGCGCAATCGAACTTCAGCACGGCCGACTTCCTGACCGCACCGCAGGTGCGGTACTTCACGGCGCGTCTCGCGCTCAGCTTCTGAGGGCGATACCACCCATGACCCGACTTATGCATTCCTCCAGACTCTCGAGTCGCCGACTGCTCACCGCTGCCCTCACGGGCACCGTGGGCCTCGCGGCCTGCAATACCGACAAGCTCCTGACGGTCCCCACGCCCGACGTAGTCCTGCCGCAGGACATCAACAGCCCGTCGGCGCTGCCCAGCGCGTACGCCGCGGCCCTCGGCGACTTCCAGATCGCCTACGGCGGCGGCTATGGGTCGGGGCTGAACTACAACGAAGGGATCGCGCAGATGAGCGGTCTCTTCACGGACGAGCTGCTCAACGCGGAGACCTACCCGACGCGGCTCGAGGTCGACCTGCGCGACGTGAGCGAGATCAATAGCAGCACGCTGCAGACCTTCCACGATCTGCAGCGGGCTCGCGCCACTGCGGAGCTGGTGTCGGCGCGCTTCCGCGATCTGGATCGTCAGAACCCGGACGGCGCCGAGGTCCAGGCGCTCGCCGCCTACACCTACGTCCTCTTCGCCGAGAACTACTGCAACGGCGTTCCGGCGAGCTCGGTGGATGACAAGGGATCGTTCGCCTACGGCGCGCCGCAGTCCGGCACGCAGCTGCTCAACGCCGCCGTGGCGAAGTTCGATTCCGCGATCACCGTGGCCACGGCCGCGGGGAGCGCGGGCAGCAAGGCGTTGAACCTCGCACGCATCGGCAAGGGTCGCGCGCTGCTCGACCTCAACAAGCCGGCCGAGGCCGCCGCGGCCGTGGCGGCCGTGCCGTCGAACTTCAACTACAGCGTGCAGCACAGCGAGAACACCGGGCGGCAGAACAACGCCATCTTCACGTTCAACTATCTCGAGGGTCGCTTCAGCGGTGGGAATCGCGAGGGCACCAACGGGCTGCCGTTCGTGAGCCTGAACGATCCGCGGACGCCGTTCATCGACAACGGCAAGGGCTTCGACGGCACCACGGAGCAGTACCTGCCGACGAAGTATCCGGAGTACAAGGCCCCGACGCCGTTGGCGCTCGGTGCCGAGGCGCGGCTGATCGAGGCGGAGAACGCGCTGCGCAACAGCGACCTCACGACGTTCCTCGCGAAGCTGAATGCCGCGCGCGCCTCGGCCCCGACCTACACGGCGGACGCCGATCCGACGGGGATCCCCGAGGATTCGCCCTCGCCGCTCACCGTCGCCGACATCCCGGCGACGACGACCGGACAGCAGGATCTGTTGTTCCGCGAGCGCGCGCTGACGTTCTATCTCACGTCGCACCGCCTGGGCGATCTGCGCCGCCTGGTGTGGCAGTACGGTCGCAACGCCGAGACGGTCTTCCCGACGGGCCCGTACCAGCCGACGAACCCGAGCAAGGCCGGCACGGACTACGGGACGGAAGTCAACTTCCCGGTGCCGCGCGAGGAGACGAACAACCCCAACTTCAAGGGCTGCACCAACCTGTCGGCCGGCATCGTCTGAGCCTGACACGCTGAATGGCGACGGCCCCGCGAGCACTGCTCGCGGGGCCGTCGTGCAATCCGTCCCCCGTCGCCTCGCGATGGCGGGACCGGGGGCGGTTCCCCATGATGACCGGAGTGGGGATCGAACCCACGACCTGAAGATTAAAAGTCTCCTGCTCTACCAACTGAGCTATCCGGTCGCCTTCGCGCTGAAAGCTACAAGCCCACCGGCGGGAGCGACACCGAGGAGCGGGGGTTAGCGTTAGCGACCGGCGCGAGCCCTCCCTGGTCCTCTCCTTGCACCCGCCCCACCCGATATGTCCGACGCCTCCCAGACCGGCACCGAGCACACCCTCACCGGGGACGTCCGCACCCACGAGGCCTTCCACTCGCGGTACCTCGAGCACGACCGGACCATCATCGTGTACCTGCCGCCCGGGTACGACGCCGAGTCGGCCGATCGCTACCCGGTGCTCTACCTGCACGACGGCCAGAACGTCTTCGACCGCGCCACCTCGATCGGCGAGGAATGGCACGTCGACGAGGCCGCGCAGGCGCTGATCCTCGCTGGCGAGATCCAGCCGCTGATCGTCGTCGGCATCTACAACACCGGCATCCATCGAATCGACGAGTACACCCCGACGCCGGGCTCGGAGGGCGGCGGGCACGCCGCGGACTACGGCCGGATGCTGGTAGAGGAGCTGAAGCCCTTCATTGACGCCACCTACAAGACCCTCCCCAGCGCCGCCAGCACGGCCATCGGGGGCTCGTCCCTCGGCGGCCTGCTCACGATGCACCTCGGCTTGCGCTATCCTACCGCCTTCAGCCGCCTGGCGGTGATGTCTCCCTCGGTCTGGTGGGACGACCGCGAGATCCTGCGTGAGGTGGATGCGCTGCCCGCCAAGCTGCCCATGCGCATCTGGCTCGACGCCGGCACCGCCGAGGGCGAGGAGGTCATCGCCGATGCCCGCGCGCTGCGGGACGCGCTGGTTGCGAAAGGGTGGGTGGTGGGCGAGGATCTGGCCTACCTGGAGGCGGAGGGCGGGGAGCACAACGAGCAGAGCTGGGCCGCGCGCATCGACGCCGTGTTGAAGTTCCTCTTTCCTCGAGCCTGACGCCAATGCACCGCGAGCATGTCCGTTGGTTCAGTTCCGCGCTCGAGCGTGACATGGACCTCCTGCTGTTCGGACATGCCGGCGCGCGCGTGCTCGTCTTCCCGAGCTCGATGGGCCGCTTCTTCGAGTGGGAGGATCAGGGGATGATCGGGGCGCTCGGCGAGCACCTCGAGCGCGGCTGGCTCCAGCTCTGCTGCGTCGACAGCGTGGACGCCGAGAGCTGGTACGCCAAGTGGAAGCACCCCGCGGACCGCGCGCGATACCACGCCCGCTACGACCGCTATCTGCATGACGAGGTGCTGCCCTTCACGCGCCACCGGAACGACAATCCCTTTCTGGTCACGACGGGCGCGAGCTTCGGCGCCTATCATGCCCTCACCTTCGCGCTGCGCCATCCCTTCGAGACGGGGCGCGCGATCGGCTTGAGCGGCATCTACGACATCCGCGAGATGACGGGGGGCTATACGGACGGGGAAGTGTATCCGTTCAACCCACCGGAGTTCATCGCCAACGAGCACGACGGCAATCGCCTCGCCGCGCTCCAGCGGCTCGATCTCATCCTGGCCATCGGGCGCGACGACCAGATGCGCGGCAACAGCGAGTACTTCTCCGGCAAGCTCTGGGACCGCGGCATCGGCAACGCGCTGCGCATCTGGGACGGCTGGGCGCACGACTGGCCTTACTGGCGCCGGATGATCGTGACGTATATCGG
>JABFYH010000148.1 GCA_013361335.1 Gemmatimonadaceae bacterium
AGGAGCGACGGGCAGTGGCGGAACATCGCCGCGGCCAACGAGCCATAGCCGCACGATTCAACGGGGGCGCCCAACGGTCGCAATGTCGCGGACACCTGCCGAGCTGCATCGAAAACGCCGTGAGCAGCCCAGCTCTGGAGACAGGCATTCTCCAGTCGCGACTAGGATCGTGTGCGTTGTCGATCGATGAGCGTACGCGTCATGAATAGCGGTGCCATCGCTCTCGCGAGTCAACAGCGACGCTTCGGGAATTACAACGGCCCCAGACGTCGAACGTCGTGGGGACCATTGCGGGACCGCTGCAACGCGAAAAACGGGCTGCCGAGCTCGGCAGCCCGTTTCCGCAACTATGATAATCACAGTGACTTCGTGAGCGGGCGACCGGACTCGAACCCGCGACGTCCAGCTTTGGAAGCTGGCCTGCGTCCGCGCCTACTTGCGGCTCTCCCGCGCCTTCTTGCCGAAGCAACGTGGGAGACCTGACCTGCGTTCAGGTGCGGCCGCGTTCAAATCCATCGTCATCGACGTACGCGATTGGTCTGCAACGTCTTGCGAGCCGCGCTGCACGCGTCGTGGCTCGCGCACGTCGCTCTCTCCGCCGCGAAATGGCGCAGAACATACACCAGAATTTGCGCGTCAGGCGGCCACGAAACCTGAGTATGCAGTGGTCATCGCCGCAAGCGCCTGCCGATCAATCAGTTATGTCGGCAGACCTGTGGTGTATGATTAACAAAACGACTTACGGCGTCCGCAGACGCGGTAAGTCGTTGTCGCTTCATCACTTGTATCGGGACGGCGGGATTTGAACCCGCGACCCCCTGAACCCCATTGTGACGCGATAGCGCGGTCCAGACGGCTAAGGTCGTGTGTTTTCGCAGCTTAGCGCGCCTGACTAGGTGCAGACTCGCGAACGGTTTGGCGCGGATTGAGGCGCGAAACATACACCAACCTACACCATCTCGGGTGCCGACCGCTCACGAGCTGGTGGCGCCTGCTCGCGCGCGCGTTAGGCGGCGAGGAGCGACCAGATCAGCGCGCATTGAGTGAAGGCCTCAGCGCGGAGTGAGGTTTGGCCGCAAGGATACAGCCACCGTCAAGCGTTGGGCGGGGCATAGACGGTATTGGCCAACGGCGCGAGAGGTGGGCGAGATGTGTCGTCACGGCTGCGCCTTCCGGTGACCGCGCAGCTCGAACTTCCATGCCTGTACGACAATCGTGCGAGCCCTGGGGTGTCCGGCGGCGCGGCAGTTGCCGCCCAACGGAGGGTGATGGCCCACCCTAGACGGCGCTCGCGCCGCCATCTGGTGCCCAAAGGTGTTCCCATCGGCTGACGGCGCCGTGCTCGGCCGGGAACCGGGACTGTCGCTCGTGACTTGCCCAAGAGTCACGTTCGCTCTTGCGTTCTCCCCTCGTGCCTCGACGATCTCGTCATGATACGGTCCGATTCGCTCGTCGCCTCGCCTCAGCCGCATGCCGCCACGCTCATGGCGCGGTATGAGAATGTGCGCGCGCAGACCGAGGCGCTCTGTGCACCGCTGGAGGTGGAGGACCTCGTCGTGAGCTCGATGCCGGACGTGAGCCCGACGAAGTGGCACCTCGCGCACACAAGCTGGTTCTTCGAGACGTTCGTGCTCGCGGAGCACGATCCGTCGTACCGACCGCCGGACCCGCGCTACGCCTTCCTCTTCAACTCGTACTACGTGCAGGCGGGCGAGCGCCATTGCCGCGCGATGCGAGGACTGGTGACGCGTCCGACCGTGCGCGAGGTGTTCGCGTACCGCGCGCACGTGGACGCCGCGATGCGTCGGCTGATCCAGCGGATCGGCGACGATGCGGCTCACCCCGCGGCGGGACTCATCGAGCTCGGCCTCCAGCACGAGCAGCAGCACCAGGAGCTGCTGCTCACCGACATCAAGCACGTGCTGTGGACCAACCCGCTCCGCCCCGCCTATCACCCCCAGCCGGACGGGCCCGCGCGCGAGGTGGCGCCCCTCGCCTGGCGCCAGTTCGATGGCGGCGTGGCCTGGATCGGCCACGAGGGCGACCGCTTCGCCTATGACAACGAGGGGCCGCGGCACCGCGTCTTCCTGGAGCGGTTCCGGCTCGCATCGCGGCTTGTCACGAACGGCGAATACCTCGCGTTCGTCGAGGACGGCGGCTACTCGCGCCCCGAGCTCTGGCTTTCCGCTGGACTGGCGACAGTGCAGGCCAACCAATGGGATGCACCGCTCTACTGGGAGCGGGACGCCGAGGGTCGGTGGACCGAGTTCACCCTCGGCGGTACGCGCCTGCTGGAGGGCGCGGCGCTCGCCGATCCCGTGACGCACGTGAGCTACTATGAGGCGGACGCCTTCGCCCGCTGGGCCGGACGCCGGCTGCCGAGCGAGTTCGAGTGGGAGACGGCGGCGCGCGGTGCACCCGTCGAAGGGCGCTTCGTCGACGCGGGGCGCTTCCATCCGGGGCCTGCCGCGGGCTCGAGTGCACTCCAGCAGCTCTACGGCGACGCGTGGCAGTGGACGCACAGCGCATACGTCGGGTACCCCAACTACAAGCCGTCGTCGGGAGCGATCGGCGAGTACAACGGCAAGTGGATGGCCGATCAATGGGTGCTGCGCGGCGCCTCGTGCGCCACGTCGCAGTCGCACGCGCGCGTGACGTACCGGAACTTCTTTCCATCCGATGCGCGATGGCAGTTCACCGGCATCCGGCTGGCCGATGGCGGCGTCGCCGCGGAGACTCACTGATGAACGCGCCGCTCGAGAGATCCACCGCGACGAACCGCGTCCGGACCGCGACGAGCCACGGCCTCGACCTCGCACTTCGGACGGAGGTGCTCCGCGGGCTCGCGGCGACACCGAAGACACTGCCGCCGAAGCTATTCTACGATGCCACCGGCGCCGTGCTGTTCGAGCGGATCACCGAACTGCCCGAGTACTACCCGACGCGCGCTGAGCTCGAGATCCTCCGGGCGCACACGCGTGACATCGCCACACTCGCCGGTGAGCGCTGCGCACTCGTGGAGTACGGGAGTGGCGCGGGGGTGAAGGTCCGCCTGCTGCTCGATGCGTTTGCCGGCGAAGGGCATCCCGTGGCCGCCTACGTGCCGATCGACATCTCCCGCGAGCAGCTCGCCGACGTGGCCGCGCAGATCGCCGCCGAGTATCCAGCGGTGCCGGTGTATCCAGTGTGCGCGGACTACACGGCGCCACTTCGCCTGCCCGACCTGCCGCAGCGCGCGCGGCGGATCGCCTTCTTCCCTGGCTCGACCATCGGCAACTTTCATCCGACCGAGGCCGCGGCGTTTCTGCGGCGAGTGCGTCGCACGATCGCGGATGACGGCGTCCTCGTCCTTGGAGTGGACCGTCGCAAGGATGCAGCGACGTTGGACGCCGCGTACAACGACAGTGCGGGCATCACGGCTGTCTTCAACCTCAACATGCTCGCCCGTCTGAATCGCGAGCTCGGTGCCGACTTCGACCTCCCACGATTCCAGCACCGCGCCTTCTTCAACGAGGTGGCGAGCCGGATCGAGATGCACCTCGTGAGCCTCGAGCGCCAGGTGGTGCACCTCGCGGGCGAGCGCTTCGCGTTCGAGGCGGGCGAGTCGATCTGGACGGAAAGCTCGTACAAGTACGACCTCGCGGCGCTCGGTGTGCTCGTCACGAGTGCCGGGTTCCGGATCACGCGTCTCTGGACGGACGCCGCCGAGCGATTCTGGGTCGCGTATCTCGGTGCCGCTTGAGGCCGCGGTCGCGCGGGACGGCATTGCGGCCGTTCGTCACCCTCCCACGCCCAACATCCCATGTCATCAGAGCCGGGTGAGGTGCACGCCATGAATTGCGTGCCCGTCCCGAACCGCACCGCGCCCTCGTTGCGGCTGGAGACGCTATCGGCTGGCCAGTGGATGCTTGCCGCTCGCCAGCCGGAGCGGTTCACGATGGTCGTCTTCTACCGCGGGCTCCATTGCCCGGTCTGTCGCGTCTACCTTGCGGAGCTCGAGCGCAAACTGCCCGCCTTCACGGAGCGCGGTGTCGACGTGATCGCCGTGAGCGGCGACGACGCGGAGCGCGCACGCCGTACGGTCGAGGAATGGAAGCTCGAGAACCTCACGATCGGCTACGGCCAGAGCATCGCCTCGATGCGGGAATGGGGGCTGTTCGTCTCGCATGCCATCAAGGAACCGGAGCCCGAGCTGTTCGGCGAGCCGGGCCTCTTTCTCGTCCGGCCGGACGGCACCCTTTACTACGCGGCGATCAACAGCATGCCGTTCGGCCGGCCACGGCTGGACGACATGCTCGCGGCGGTGGACTTCATCATCGCCCGTGACTACCCCGCCCGGGGCGAGGCATAGCGCGCGGGGACGCTGCCCGTCATCGCCGCACGTACCAGTTCACGGCGCGCTTCGTGAATCCCGTAAATCGTGACTTCGTGTACTGCTCCGCGGCCTGCTTGATCGCCTCGGGATAGGTGGGATAGGGGTGAATCGTGCTCCCCAGCGCGTGCGCGGAGATGCCGTGCTTCATGGCGAGCGTGATCTCGCCGATCATGTTCCCCGCCCCGTGTCCCAATATGTGGCCCCCGAGAATACTGCCGCGTGCCGTCGTCACGAGCTTCACCATGCCCTGCGTCTCGCCGTCGGTGATCGCGCGGTCCACGTCGGCAAACGGGCGACGCCAGATGCGCGCCCGCTCGCCGTACCGTTCGCGCGCCTCCTCCTCCGTGAGCCCCACGTGCGCCAGCTCGGGCTCCGTGAACGTTACCCAGGGCACCGCGGAGTAGTCGGCCTTGCTGGCGAGCGGGAAGAAGGCATTCCGGATCACGAGTCGCGCCTGGTAGTCGGCCACATGCGTGAATCGGAGCGGCCCCACGCAGTCCCCGGCTGCCCATACCTGTTCGGCGGTCGTGCGCAGGTGGTCATCCACGATGATGCCGCCGTGCCTCACCTCCACGCCGCCACGCGCGAGCTCGAGCGACTCGTGGCGGGGTGTGCGCCCCGTGGCCA
Organism: Gemmatimonadaceae bacterium; assembly: GCA_013361335.1. Taxonomy (GTDB): domain Bacteria; phylum Gemmatimonadota; class Gemmatimonadetes; order Gemmatimonadales; family Gemmatimonadaceae; genus AG11. The sequence goes on from JABFYH010000148.1 coordinate 5,003, forward strand.
CCAGCAGGGCGTCGCCGTCGAGCACGATCGGCCCACGCCCCACCTCGGGGTCCCCGTCAGGTGACGCGGTCACGCGCACGCCCCGACCATCGGGAGCGAGCTCCACTCGCGACGCCTTCAGGCCGAGGTGCAGCTGCACCCCCTCGGCCGTGAGCCGCTCTCCGAGGAGCGTGGCGAGCTCGTGGTCCTCACGTGGCAGCAGCCGGGGCGCTGCCTCGATCACGTGGACCGCGGTCCCGAGCCGTACGAATGCCTGCGCGAGCTCGAGGCCGATGGGCCCTCCGCCGAGGACGAGAAGGGTTCGGGGCTGGCTCGTGAGCGAGAAGATCGTCTCGTTCGTGAGGAAGGGGACATCCGCGAGGCCGGGGATGGGCGGCACCGCGGGAGCAGAGCCGGTGGCAAGGACGATCCGCTTCGCGTCCAGTTGCCGCCCGTCGACCGCGATCGTGCGCTCGCCGGTGAACTTCGCTCCTCCCTCGATCACCTCCACGCCGAGCCCACGGAACCGCTCGGGACTGTCGTGGGGAGCGATACGCTGCTGTGCGTCCTGCACCCACCGCATCGCGGCGGCGAAGTCGACCTCCACCGTCCCGGTGTTGACGCCGAAGCGGGCGCTCGCCCGCGCGTCGGCCGCGGCGCGGGCGACGCCGATGATCGCCTTGCTCGGTACGCAGCCATTCCAGAGGCACTCGCCGCCGAGCCTGGCACGCTCGACCAGCGCCACGCGGGCGCCGATGCCGGCGCTTCCTGCGGCGGTCACCAGCCCCGCCGTTCCACCGCCGATCACGACCAGATCGTAAGGCGCCATTCGTCCCCGTGCGTGTGTCAGTGCGTGGCCATGGAGTCGCGCTGGCCTGCGTCGGCCGGCAACTCACGGGAGATGCGGCAAGTTCCCGCGCACTTCGCTGGAGCGGATCCTGCACTCACGGCCGATTCTCGCCGCATCGGCGAGGGCGCGAGGAGATGCCGTGGCGTCAGCGAACGGCGATTCGACAAGGGTGCGAGGATGGGCCGTCGCGACGACGGTCGCGCTCGGCGTGGGAGTGCTCCTATGGACCGAGCGTCGGCGTGCCCTTCGCACGCCGAGCCCCGCTGCGCAGAGCGAAGGGTCCGCGCGCATCGTGACGAACCTCGTGATGGCGGGCATCACGGCGGCGGTGTCGACGGCAGCGATGGCCCCGGTCGTGACGCCACTCGCAGAGCGTGCCGAGCGGGATGGCCTCGGGCTGACCCAGGGACTTCCTGCACCGGCTTGGCTGCGGGACGCGGTGGCCGTCGTCCTGCTCGACTACACGCTCTACTGGTGGCACGTGCTCGAGCACCGGGTGCCCTGGCTCTACCGCTTCCACCAGGTGCACCACGCCGATCTCGCGCTGGATTCCACGACGGCACTCCGCTTTCACTTCGGGGAGTTCCTCGCCTCGGTGCCGTGGCGTGCGGCACAGGTGGTCCTGCTCGGCGCCTCACCCCGCGCGCTCCGTGTCTGGCAACGGCTGACGATGGGGTCGGTGCTCTTCCATCACTCGAACGCGCGGCTGCCGCTGCGCTGGGAGCGCCTGCTGTCACGAGTGATGATGACGCCGCGTCTCCACGGGATACACCACTCGCTCGTCATCGACGAGCAGGACTCCAACTGGTCGAGCGGACTCACATTGTGGGATCGCCTTCACGGCACCTACCGCGCGGACGTTCCGCAGGATGAGATCGAGATCGGCGTCGCAGCGTATCGCGCGCCGGGGGACGTCACCCTCGCGCGCAGCCTCGCCATGCCGTTCAGGCCGCTGCCACCGACGCCACCGCGCGATGCGTCACGCGTTTCGAGCGCGACGCGCGAGGCGGGCATCGACGCGTTGAGATAACCACCCCGGGGTCGTGCATCACGCGTGGAGGTGACGGATCGCCCACGCGAGCCGCTGCACGACGGTGACCAGCACCAGCGCCGTCATCACGGCGAACAGTGCGACGAGCTGCGCCGGCCAGACGAAGAAGAGCGTGTAGAACACGATCGTCTCCGTGCCGCCGATGAGCCCCGCAGGCATCGTGACCGACGTCAGCTCGCCACGCATGCGCGCGCCATGGCCGCGCCGCTCGAGCACCGCCGACAGGTACATCCAGGACGCCGCGTTGATGTAGAAGCTCCCGACCAGCGCCAGTGCGGCGAGAGCCCGCGGCAGTGAGGGCACGTCGAGCACCAGGCCGAGCGGAATGGCCGCATAGACCACGAAGTCGAGCAGGAGGTCGAGGTATCCCCCAAGATCGCTCTGTGCGCCCTGAACGCGGGCCAGCGTGCCGTCGAATCCGTCAAGCACACGATTGGCGATCCACAAACCGAGTCCCACGTCACGGAGGCCGTACGCCGTCGCGATGGCCGCCGCGAGTCCGACCACGAATCCCGCGAAGGTCACGGTCATCGGCGCGACCCGCTGGCCGAGCGCATGAGCCGCCGGTGCGAGCCATCGCTCCTTGAGCGGACGTAGCAGCGCATCGAGCATCAGGAGCGCCTCACGCGGGGAAGACGAGCGCCGCGCGCCGCTCGAGCGCGACGCCGCACAGTTCGCCAACGCCCGGCGCCACTGCACCGCGAAGCTCCGCCTCCAGCATGGGTGTCCCGGGTGCACTCTCCAGGCGGAGCACAACGCTCGCACCGTGCGCTCGATGCCTGATGCCGACCACGCGCGCCGCTACCGCGCACGGCTCGCTGGCCACCGACCTCACCGTCAGCGCGTCGCGCCGGAATGCGACGACCGCGGCCGCGCCTGGTTCCAGTACGGCGTGGCTCGCGATGGTGCCGAGCGCACAGTCCACGGCGCCGTCCGCGCGCACCAGAGCAGGGAGTGTCTGATACGTGCCGAGCAGGTGCGCCACGCCAAGCGTCGCTGGAGAGGCGAAGAGCGTGGCGGGCGCGGCGAGCTGCGCGATCCTGCCCGCCAGCAGCACGGCCACGCGGTCGGCGAGCAGACCCGCGTCGTCCACGTCGTGCGTGACGAGCACCAGGGCGGGGGCGTGGTCCAGGGCATCCGCGGCGTCATGTACGTCGGCGATGGCCTCGCGCACCTCGTCGCGCAATGTCGGGTCCAGCGCGGAGAGCGGCTCGTCCAGCAGCAGGACGGCCGGCCGCGCGACGAGGGCGCGGGCGAGGGCCACTCGGTGACGCTGACCGCCGCTCAGCATGTGGGGTGCGCGATGCTCGAGGCCTGGCAGCCGGACCGCGGCCAGCGCGGCGGTGACGCGCTCGCGTACCGCGTCGTTGCTCACCCGGCGCACCCGGAGCGGGAACGCCACGTTCTCGGCAACGCTCAGGTGCTCGAAGAGCACCGGCGTCTGATGCAGGTATACCATGTCCCTCCGCTCCGGCGGGAGAGCCGTCACGTCGGCGCCGCGCACCGCTATGCGTCCGGCGGCGACCGGCGCGAGGCCCGCCAGCGCGCGCAGCAGCGTCGTCTTGCCCACGCCTGACGGGCCGAGCACGGCAAGCCGCTCCCCGCCGCCGACCGCGACGCTGATGTTTCTGAGGCCGCTGTTGACGCCCGGCGTCGTGCCGAACAGCACGTCCAGTCGCTCGACGGCCAGGGCCGGGGCTACCCGGCCGCTCACGCGGGCACCACGGTGGTGCGTCGCACAGCCCAGCGGAGGGCCGCGAATGCCGCCGCGGGCGGCACGATGAGCAGCAGCGCGCCAACGGCGGCAGCACGGTCTTCCCCCGCGCGCGCGTACGCGAGGACCTCCAGCGGCAGCGTGCGCACGGCGCCAGCGCCCACCGTGAGCGTGAGCGCAAACTGCGTCCACGAGACGAGGAACCCCACGGCCGCGCCTTCGGCGATGGGTCGGCGCAAGGCTGGCAGCACCACGCGCCACCACACCTGCCCCCGCGTGGCGCCGAGCGTGCGCGCTGCCTCCTCCGGGCGTACGTCCCACAGCGAGAACGTGCCGAGGAAGAACAGCGCGAGGTAGCCCACCGCCGGCACCAGATGCGCGAGGAGCACGCCCGGCAGCGTTCCACCCAGCCCCGCGGCGAGCAGCACCACCTGAAGACCGGTGCCCAGGGCAAGCGGCGGCGTGGCGACTGGAAGGAACGCAGCGGCCGCGCCGACATGCCGCCGCCAGCCGCGCAGCCGGGCAAGCGCACGCCCCGCAGGCAGCGCGAGCGCGCAACCAAGCACCGATGTGGCTGACGCGAGCGCCGCGCTGGTGGCGAGCGCCAGGCCAAACGTTCCCGATCCAAGTGCCGATTGCCAGGCGGCCGTGGTCAATCCACTCGGCAGAAGTGCCGGAAAGAACCATTCTCCCTGCACCGACCACAGCGCAAGCAACGCAAACGGCGCGGCCGAGGAGACCGCGAGCGCGACGAGCACCAGGTGCCGCCACCCGGTGTGCCCGGTCATGACGTCAGCGGCTCCCAGCGCGACCGCATCCATTCGTGCGCGGCGACAGCAGCGATGGCAATGTCAAGCAGGAGGAGCGATACCACGTAGGCATCGCCACGCCGCGCGAGATCGGGATCGGCGGCACGATCGGCTATCAGCAGGGGAAGCGCGAGCGGATCGCTCGGCGCGAGCAACGCGGCCGCCTCGTAGTTGCCGGCCACGAACACGAAGACGGCCACGGCCGCTGGTGCGAGGCCGCGCCAGAGTACCGGCCAGCTGACGCGACGGAACGTTTGCCACGGCGAGGCGCCCAGCGTTCGCGCGGCCTCCTCGGCTGCGGCGCCGCGCGTCGCGAGCAGCGCGTTCGCCACGATGGCGAGAAACGCCAGCTCCTTCCACGCGAGGGCCAGGATGAACCCCGCGCCAGCGCGATCGTAGACCAACGCCGGCATCTGCGCCGGCTGGTCGAGCACGCGAACCGCCGCGAGCAGACGGGCCAGGAGGCCGCTCTGTCCGAGCACCCAGACGCCGAGCAGCGCGGCGACGAGATGCGGCACCGGCAGCGGC
>JABFYH010000106.1 GCA_013361335.1 Gemmatimonadaceae bacterium
GTCGAGGCGGTGAACCCGCTCCTCAGCTTTCACAGCGCCGTGTCGCGCCAGGACGCCGACAACTGGCCGGCGGCGGGGTGGATGCCCGAGCAGCGCATGACGCGTGAGGAGGCGCTGCGCTCGATGACGATCTGGCCGGCATACGCTGCCTTCCAGGGAGACGGTGATGGGCTCGCTGTCGGCCGGCAAGCTGGCCGACTTCGTCGTGCTCGATCGCGACATCATGACCGTGCCCGACCAGGACATCCTCGGAACCGCCGTGATCGCGACGTACATTGGTGGGAAGCCGGTGTACGAAAAGCGTTAGCCGCCTCTCCCCCGTGCGGCCTTCATCCATGGTTCAGCAGAACTCCACCGAGCTCGACCCTCTCGTCGCGAGACGCTATCCGTGGCTCACCCCCACGGCGCAGGCGCGCGTTCGCGCCGTGCTGCTCGGCGTCGCCCTGTTCGTCGGGCTCGTCGTGTGGGTCTGGCACTCGCTCGGTGCGACGTCGCCGTTGCAGGGCACGTTCATCCGCAAGCTGCGCGTGGTCGGCATCATGACCTGGCTCTACGCGCTCGTGCAGATCGTCGACATGCGCTTCTGGCACAGCGGGATCGCACGCCGGCGGCGCATCTCGCTCGGCATCCCCGAGAGCGTCATCGCCTGGCTGTTCGGACAGATGCTCGCCTGGTTCGGCATCATCTACTACGGCTTCACCGAGGACGCCCGCTGGTACGCCGGCGGCCTGCTCGTCCTGCTCCTCACCTTCGCCGCCTTCCCCATCCGGCGCGACGACTGACCACGATGCGCGTCGTCTCGCTGCTCCCCGCGGCGACGGAGATCGTGGCGGCGCTCGGCGCACTGCCGACGCTCGTCGGCATCTCGCACGAGTGCGACTTCCCGCCGGAGGTGGCGCAGCTGCCGCGCCTCACGGCGAGTCTCGTGAATCGCGACGACACCTCGGCCGGCATCGACGCCGCGGTGCGTGCGCTCGCGGCGACCGGCGCGCCGGTGTTCGCGCTCGATGCCGATCAGCTCCGCCGACTCGCGCCGACGCTGGTCATCACCCAGGCGCTCTGCGAGGTGTGCGCCCTCAGCGCCGGCGCCATGTGCGCGCTCACCGACGTGGTGACGCCATCCCCGCGTGTGCTGCATCTCTCTGGCACGACGCTGGATGGCGTCCAGGAAGACATCATCGCGGTCGGCGCCGCCCTCGAACGCGACGCGGCGGCAGCCGAGCTGCTCGCCGCCATCTCGGCTCGACTCCGCGCCGTGCACGAGACGCTCAAGGCGGCGCGCGCGCCACGCCCTCGCGTTGCGGTGATCGAGTGGCTCGACCCGCTCTTCTTCGCGGGACACTGGACGCCGGACCTCGTGCGCCGCGCCGGGGGAATCGACGTCCTCGCGTCTCCCGGCGCCCACTCGACGACGATCACCGCGGACCAGGTGCGCGACGCCCAGCCGGAGCTGCTGCTGTTCGCCCCGTGCGGCTTCGACGCCGAGCGTGCCGAGCGTGAAGCGCGCGCGCTGCTCGGCACCGACGCGTGGCGGTGGGCGCGTGGACTCCGCTGCTGGGCGCTGGATGGCAATGCTCTTACCAGCCGGCCCGGCCCACGCCTGGCCGACGCGGTCGAGGTGATGGCGGCGATCGTCGCGCCGGCTCTGTTCGGCCCGCCGGACGTGACGTATGCGCGCCCCTTAGCTGAACCAGACCTTCACTGACACGAGCAGCAGGAAGACGGCGAAGGCGCGCCGTGCGAGCGCAGGGTCCAGCCCCTGCGCAACCCGGGCGCCGAAGAAGGCCCCCGCCAGCAGTCCCAACGCGATGAGGGCCGAGGCGCGGACGTCGACGTGGCCGTTCTTGTAGTACTCCCAGGCCCCGAACGCGCCGACGGGGAGCAGGAGGGCACCGAGGGAGGTTCCGGTCGCCGTGGCCGGCGCCATCCGGCCGACGAGGAGCAGCGCCGGGACGATCAGGATCCCGCCCCCGATGCCGAACAGGCCCGACAGGAGGCCGGCCGCGAGGCCGATGAGCAGATAGATGAGTGACATGATCGTGGAGGCTGTCGTCTTTCCTCCAGCCGCGCAACCACCTGATCCGGGTACGACTGCCGCGCTTCCTCGACGCCGGGGAGCGGACTAGGATTCGCCACGGTACCTGCGCGACCCCTCCCACGACGGCCACGATGCTCAGCTCGTCCTCGATCGGCTTTCTCAAGCGACTGCTCGACGCCCCCGCCCCCTCGGGCTTCGAGACTGCCGCCGCCCGTGCCTGGCGCGCGGAGGCCGAGACCTTCGCCGAGAAAGTGACCGTGGACGTGGCCGGAAACAGCATGGCCGAGGTCAACGGGCGCGGCGCCGTGACGATCATGCTCGACGGTCACATCGACGAGATCGGCGTGATCGTCCAGTACATCGACGACGACGGCTACATCTACATCGCGCCAATCGGCGGGTGGGACCCGCAGGTGCTGGTGGGCCAGCGCATTCGCTTCCTCGGCGCCAAGGGCGACGTCCTCGGCGTGGTGGGCAAGAAGCCCATCCACCTGATGAAGACGGAGGACCGCGAGCACTCGAGCAAGTTCTCCGATCTGTGGGTGGACATCGGGGCGCGGAAGCGGAGCGAGGCCGAGGAGCGGCTTGACGTCGGCGACCCCGGGGTGATCGACTCGCGGAGCCTGGACTTCCCGAACGGGCGCCTGGTCTCGCGCTCGATCGACGACCGGATCGGCGCGTTCATCGTGCTGGAAGCGCTGCGGCGGTACGCCGAGCGGCCCGGTGCGGCGCGCGTCGTGGCGGCGGCAACGACGCAGGAGGAGATCGCGTGGCACGGCGGCGGCGCGCTGGTGTGCGCGCACTGCATCAACCCGCAGATCGCCCTCGTCGTCGACGTGACCTTCGCGACCGATCACCCGAACGTCGAGAAGAAGGAGATCGGCGAGCACAAGATGGGCGGCGGGCCGATCATCAGTCGCGGTGCGCTGATCTCGCCGGTGGTGCACACGCTGCTGCGGGAAACGGCGAAGACGCACAACATCGCGCACGCGGTGCACGCCGTCGGGCGCGACACCTCCACCAACGCCGACGCGATCCACATCGCGCGCGAAGGGGTGGCAACGGGGCTGGTGTCCATCCCGAATCGCTACATGCACTCCCCGAACGAGATGGTCGACCTCGCGGACGTCGACAACGCCGCGACGCTGATCGCCGAGTTCTGCCGCGCGGTGACCGAGAAGACGGACCTGACGGCGCGCTAGGCTAGCCGCCCATCCGGCTTCGCCGTCCCAACGCGTAGACCGCGGTCGCGCGCACGTCCTCGTCCTTGTCGCCCTGCAGCGCGGTCAGCGCGGCGCGCGCCTGCTCGGTGTCCACCTCGGCCAGCGCCTGCACCGCGGCGACGCGCAGCGCCACCGGCTTCCGGCGAAAGAGTCCCCTGTCCGCCTCCGCCGTGGCGATCAGCCGCGCCACCGCGTCGGGTGTGCCCAGGCGTCCGAGCGCGAGCAGGAACGCCGCCGCGACCTCGTCATCGCGCTCGTCGTCCAGGGCGCGAAGCAGCAGGTCGGGGACATTGCGCTCCTTGCGACCGACGAGGGCGGCGGCCGCCTGCATCCGGATCTGCGGCGCTCGATCGCGGAGCCCCTCCTGGATCGTCGGCATCGAGCGCGCGGTGCCGAGCCGCATCAGGGCGACGATCGCGGCGTGACGCACACGCTCGTCGTCGTGATGCAGCAGCCCGGTGAGGGGCTTCTCGGCATCGCGGGCCTGCATCTCGCCCAGCAGCGCCGCCGCGTTGCGCGCGACGTACCAGCGCGCGTCGCCAAGCATGTGCAGCAGCGTCGGCACGCCCGCATGGAGCTGCACCAGGACGTCGAAGAAGAGGAGTCGGGCCTTGCGTCCCTCCTCGGCGGCCAGACGCTCGATCACCGCGTCCGCGCCCTCCTCGCCGGTGCGCGCGAGCACCACCTTGGCCCGCGCGTGCTCGTCGGGTGACCGCGTGAGGTCGGTGACGACCGCCTGAAGCAACGCCGGCTTGGTGAGGCGCTTCACGGCGAGCACGAAGGCGCGTTTGACGTCGGACTCCTGCGCGTCGTGCTCCCGGCGGACGATGCGATGGAAGATCTCCGTCGCCATGGGCGCTCGACCGGCGCCCATGGCCTGCTCTGCGCGCGCGGCCAGCTCGCCGAGCAGCCCGATGAGCGCGTCGGGCGACCGTTCGGCGTCGAACCGCGCGAGCAGCTCCCCGTCGGTGGCGGATGACGACTCGGTGCTGAAGTGATCGAACATCCCACCCCCTCCGACGCGGCGCTTCGCGGCGGGGGGCGGGGGCGCTTGCGCCGGCTGCGATCGCACCGGCGTCGCTCGCTCGAGTGCGGCGGCGATGGGATCGTCGATCATCTCGCCGAAGTCGAACTCCGGCAGCGATGCGGCGCGGCTCGCGTCGACCAACGGCGCATCGACCTCGCCGGCCGGCGCGATGGCGAAGCGAACGGTGGCGCCAGGGACCAGCGTCAGGTCAGACCCTGGTGCGGCGAGCAGACGCGCCGCACGAATGATGTCGCCCGCCGACGCGTTGCGGTCGACGTCGAGCGTACCGGCACCCAGCGCGCTCAGGCGAGCGACGATCTCGGCCACCCCGGAGAGGGCGGGAGGCAGCGCGGTGCCATTCGCCGTGAGCGTCCCCATGCGCGCACCGAGGCTGATGAAACCCTCGCGCGCGACGGTGACCAGAGCGCGCAGCACCGCCTTCTGCTCGTCGACGTTCGCCGGCTCGTGTGTCAGCAGCCAGACCAGGCGGGCAAAGTGCCGGGCGAAGGTGACCGAATAATCCATGGGAGGTGTCGCGAGGCCGGTCGCACGGGCGGGGCGGTCGGCAAAGCTACCGAATCGGGCAAGGGCTCCGCCACTCGGCCCGGAGCGACCGGGCACTCACTCCGGCCGGTGAGCGTTCATTACCATTCCACGACCGGTCTCCTGCCCTCCCGTCGATGCTCCTGGGATCTCCCGTCATGCGTCCTCCGCTGCGCCTCGCGACAGTGCTTCTCGTGCTCACCGGGGCGTGCCGTACCGCGGAGCCCTCCCCTGCGCCGAGTGCCGTGCCCGATGCCGGCCGGATCCTCCGCGACATCGCGTGGCTCGCCGACGACCGGCTCGAGGGCCGCGGGACCGGCACCGCCGGCAACGACAGCGCGGCGGCGTGGCTCGCGCGGCGGCATGCGGCGCTAGGCGTGCGCCCGCTCGGCGACCGAGCCGGCTACGTGCAGGTGTTCACGGCGCGGAGCGCGCAGATGGCGCACGCGGGGCAGGCGGAGGGCGTGACTACCCGGAACGTGCTGGGGCTCATCCCCGGTCGCGATCCCGCGCTGCGGGGCGAGTACGTCGTGATCGGCGCGCACTTCGACCACCTCGGCCGCTCGGCCGCGAACGCGATGGACCCCGAAGCGCGGGACGCGGTGCGCAATGGCGCCGACGACAACGCCTCCGGCACGGCGGCGGTGCTCGAGCTCGCGCGGCTCCTCGTCGCGCGTCCCGCTCGACGCTCCGTCGTCGTCGCGCATTTCAGCGGCGAGGAGCTCGGGCTGCTCGGCTCCCAGTGGTTCGTCGATCATCCGCCGGTGTCGCTCGACAGCGCGGTGGCGATGGTGAACTTCGACATGGTTGGCCGGCTGCGGAACGACAAGCTCATCGTGTACGGCGTGGCGACGGCGCGCGAGCTGCCGGCGATCCTCGACAGCGCCAACGTCGCGCCGCGCCTCGCGATCAGCGCGGTGGGCGACGGGTTCGGACCGTCCGATCAGAGCTCGTTCTACGCGCGGGGCGTGCCGGTGCTGCACTTCTTCACCGGCCTGCACGACGACTATCACCGGGCGTCCGACGACGTGGCGAAGATCAACGCGGCAGGTGAAGCGCGCGTCGTCGCGCTGGCCGAGCGTGTCGTGCGCGCGATCGCCGATCGGCCGGCGCCGGTGACGCGGGTGCGGATGGCGGCGCGCGCTCCCGCCGCCGGTGGGCGCGAGGGCTCGAGCGTGTATCTCGGCACGGTGCCCGACATGAGCGCCGGCGACGCGCCCGGACTGCGACTGACCGGTGTCCGGTCGGGCAGCCCCGCGGACGCTGGGGGTCTCCGCGCCGGCGACGTGATCATCGCGCTGGGTGGGCGGCCGGTGAAGCATCTCTACTCGTACAGCGACGCGCTGTACGCGCACCAGCCCGGCGATCGTGTCGACATCCTGTTCGTTCGCGCGGGGGAGCGTCGTGCGATCACGGTGACGCTGGGCCGGCGCGGACCGTGAGGCGAGCGACGGCGGCGCGCACAGGCTGATGCCACTCACCGTGTGGTCATCGGCGCGATACACCTTTCCGCTGCCGGAGGGCCACCGCTTTCCCGTGGAGAAGTACGCCATGCTGCGTGAGCGCGTCGTGGCGGAGGGGATCGTCGCGGCCGAGCGCGTGCTGGATCCGGCGGCCGCGACCGACGACATGCTTCGCCTCGTGCACACGGCGGACTACGTCGGGCGGTTCGTGCGTGGAGCAATGTCGGAGGCGGAGCTCCGGCGGCTCGGCTTCCCGTGGTCGGCGGCGCTCGTCGAGCGGTCGCGTCGCGCCGTCGGCGGCACGGTCGCGGCGGCGCGGCATGCGCTCGCCCATGGCGCGGCGATGAACCTCGCCGGCGGCACACACCACGCGTTTCCCGATCATGGCGAGGGGTTCTGCGTCTTCAACGACGTCGCGATCGCCATCCGGCTGCTGCGTGCAGAGGGGCTCGTTCGTCGCGTGGCGGTGATCGACCTCGACGTGCACCAGGGGAACGGCACGCACGCGATCTTCGCCGGCGACCCGGCGGTGTACACCTTCAGCATGCATGGCCGGCGGAACTATCCGTTCGAGAAGGTGGCCGGCACGATGGACATCGATCTCGAGGATGGGACGGAGGATGCGGAATATCTGGCGCGGCTCGGTGCAGCGTTGCCGCGCGTGCTGCATGCGGCGCAGCCGGATCTCGTCGTGTATCTCGCCGGCGCCGATCCGCACGAGCGCGATCGACTCGGCCGGATGAAGCTGACGTTCGCCGGCCTGGAGCGGCGGGACGGGATGGTGCTCGCGTCGTGTCGCGAGGTCGGGCTTCCCGTGGCGGTGGTGATCGCCGGAGGGTACGGTGCGCGGATCGAGGACACGGTGGCGGCGCATGTCGCGACGGCGCGCATCGCGGCGGCAAGCGGCTGAGGGGTGGGTTACTGACGGCCGAGCTCGCGTGAGCGATGGGGATCGATCGACGTAAACGCTTGACGCACAAACGCTTGGCCCCGCTCCGCATCAGCGAGGTCTGCTGGGCCCCTTGACGGGTGCTGCGTCGCCTCTTACGCGGCGATCCGGGTTGGCGTACTCTCCCCGACCCCACCGCCGGCAGCTCAGCGCCGACGGGAGATCCCTCCCCAGGACAGGAGCAGCTGTCATGCGACGCCGCGTGCTGTTGTACCTGACGCTCATTGCCCTGAGCGCCTGTAACGGCGACAAAGTCACCGCCCCGACTGACGCAGCCACCGATCCATCCAAAGTCATCGTGGATGGGAATCACTGCGTCATTTCGGGCACCACGTGCACGATCGGCAACCCGGACTTTTTCTTCCTGCCGCCGATGGTGCAGGATCCGAGCTCCAGCCCCAACTGGGACACAGGCGCATTCAATCCGGATCTCGAACCCGTGGTCAAGATTTGCGCATCGCGGGCGCTCACCGTCGATCAGATTCCAACGGCCGCCTGCGACGCGGACCCTGATCGGATCGCGGTGGTGGACCCGAGCGCAGAGCAGTACAAGCTGAACTGGCAGGTCCCGACCAGCGCGACGATCTACTATCGCCTGGCTGTCACCGTGGGCACGACGACGCTCGGTTACGCCGACCTCGAAACGGGCTCGAACACCGGACAGCTCAAGAAGGTCGGCACCAACGAGGTCATTCAGCTGCTCGACGGCCGCACGCTACCGATCAAGTTCCGGATCGAGCGCTACGCGCTGTGCGAGGTGCCTGGCGTGGGACCATGCGCGACGAAGGCGATCGACGTGTTCGGCGCCGGCGGCAAGGTTTCCCTCCCCCTCGTACCGAACTCGACGAAGGATAACGGCGTCATCTTCGCCAGCAGCACCGCGTCGACAGCGGGACTTGCCACGACGACCACGACGACGGGCAAGCGCACGATCACCGTGGAGCGCTGCACCGACTTCCGCCAGCGTGAGGTCACCGACCTGCCGACCTTCGGACCCTGCGTCCGCCTTCGCGTCGAGCCGGCGCTCACCAGCCCCCTCACCACGCCGGCGCTCGTGTACAGCTGCGACGTCACCGCTGCGAGCGTGACGGGCACGGTGAGCCACGCGCAGGCCGAGCGGATCACGATGCATCGGCTGGTCGGCGACAAGCTCGAGGCATTGCCGCATGATCACCCTGACTGCGGGCTGTCGACCGCGGCGACGGGTAGCATGCGCGGCATGCTCAGCGACCTCGCGCATGGCCGGCTCAGGTCTGCCGGGCGGCAGATGGTGGCGATGCTCGCACCGAAGTCATTGTACGCCGCGCGGTTCATCGACCTCGGCGGCGGCGGCCTCACGAGCCTCGACGCGGGCGGCGGTGCACTGAGCGTCTCCAGCATTGGCGGTCCGCGTCTGAGCGTCAGCGGCGTCGGACAGCCCCGCCACGAATTCCAGTTCCTGCTCCCCGCCAAGTTCGATTTCATCGAGACGGCGACCGACCGGGCCGCCTACCCCGCCGACCAGCTCTCGGTCAGCGTGAAGGTCACCGACCTCGGCGACGAGCCGGTGATGAACGCGCGGGTCCGCTTCAGCGTGGATCAGGGGGGCACGGTGAGCGACGCGATCAAGTCGACCGGCAGCGACGGGGGCTCGGCTGGCATCGCGACCGTCGCCTGGACGGTGACGGCGCCATCACCCAACACGCTGACGGCGACCGGGAAAGGCATCGGCGGTGAGGACTCGCACGGGCCACGGAATCGCACGCCGACGAAGATCGACCCCTTCCAGCCGTGCGACCGCAATTGGGAAGTGCCGGGAAGCCCGTTGACCTGTGCCGAGACGCACACGCCGACCACCGTCGGTGTAGGAACGATGAAGGTCACGGCGATCACGGTTGGAAGCATCGACGGACACGTGATCGATGCGCAGACCGGCGATGCGATCGACGCGACGGTGACATGGTCACCCTTCGGACCCGCAGCGCCGACGTCGGCAAGCGGCGGCGCGTTCCGGATCGAGAACCTGACGCCGGGACCGCGGTTGGCACGGCAGCAGTACAGCCTGTCGTTCACGTCATCGAAGCATCAGGATCGGGCGCGCGCCGGGATCGACGTGCAGCCGAAGGAGACGACCCATCTTGGCGATGTCTGCCTGACGCCGTCGAACGGCAGCATCAGCGGGACGGTCGTCAGTACGCTGGACGGCAAGCTGATCGATCCTGATGCTGTCACGGTAACGGCGACACAGACCACGGTCCCCTTCTCCGACAAGTGCGTGGCTGCGGGCGACGCCGCACCCGCCCCCGCGTCGGTGACCGTACCGGGCTCGCATGGTGCATTCGCCATCGCTGGTCTGCCCCCGGGGACCTACAGCCTGTCGGTGCACTCGGACGACTACGACGATGCGACGGTCGCTGGCGTCGTCGTGAAGGCCGCCGAGGAGACCGCGAACCCGGCGATCCCGCTCAAGTGGAAGTTCGGGAACATCACCGGGACCGTGGTGAAATCTCTGGACGGAAGTCCGCTGGGCGGTGTGACCCTGAGCGACGGGACGAACACGGCGACGTCGACAGCGGACGGCAGCTTCCTGCTGCGGCGGCTCGTTCCCGGTGCGCACACCGTGACCTACTCGGCGGTGGGCTATGCCGGCGCTTCCCGCGACGCCACGGTGACCGCCTCCCAGAGCACGGCGCTCGCGGCTGTTCGCCTCGACCCGACGCCAGCCTCGGCATCGGCCACGGTATCGCCCGAATCCTTCACCGGCGCCTGCCCCAAGCAGTTCGTTTTCACTGCGACCATCAGTGCCGCACCCGGAACCGCCATCAGCTACGTCTGGGATCGTAGCGATGGTGCGACGATGACAGCGCTCACGGTCACGACGGACGCGACTGGCTCGGCCACCGTGCAGACGACCTGGGATCTGTCACCCGCATCCTTCTCGGGGTGGGAGCAATTGCGAATGACTCTGGCCGACGGCACGGTCGTGAGGTCGAATCAGGCGAACTTCACGCTGAGCTGCACGGCGAGCTGACGGCAGCCCGTACGAGCGCATGAACCGAGAGGGGCGGCTTCGCGAGAAGCCGCCTCTTTCGCATGTCGCCCCGCCCTGCCAGACTGCACCGGATGCCACCGATTCCCCCGCCGCGCGCCGACGGCTTCACCACCACGACCCCCGTTCCGCTCTACTGGGCGGAGTACGGCGATCCCGAGGCGCCGCCCCTCCTCCTGCTGCACGGCGGGCCCGGCGCGAGCCACGACTACCTGCTTCCGCAGATGCTGGAGCTCGCGCGAGAGCATCGCCTCGTCACCTACGACCAGCGCGGGGGCGGCCGATCGCGCGCCGACGACGATCGCGCCACCATCGGCTGGCAGGACCAGGTGGCCGACGTCGAACGAGTGGCGCGCGAGCTGCGCGTCGCGCCGCTCTCCCTCGTCGGCTATTCGTGGGGCGGGCTCCTCGCGCTGCTGTACGCGATCGAGGCGGCGGAGGGTCGCGTGGGCGCCGCGCCGGCGAGCCTCGCGCTGATCGATCCGGCGCCGGCCACGCGCGGCTATCGCGAGACCTTCGAGCGGGAGTTCGCGCGACGCCAGGCCGGCCCCGTCGTGGCCGCGCTGCGCGAGGAGCTCCAGCGGTCCGGGCTCAGGGAGCGCAATCCCGAGGCATTCCGCCAGCGGTCGTTCGAGCTCAGCGTGGCGGGCTACTTCGCCGACCCGCGCCGCGCGCACGATCTCACCCCCTTCCGGGTGACCGGGCGCGTGCAGCAATCCATCTGGCAATCGCTGGGCGACTACGACATACTCCCGGCGCTCCGGACGCTCCGCCTGCCCGCCGTGGTGCTGCATGGGCAGGAGGATCCCATCCCGCTCGCCTCGTCGGACGCCGTGGCGCGTGCCCTGGGCACGGAGTGCATCGTCCTGCATGACTGCGGGCACGTGCCGTACGTGGAGCAGCCCGACCAGCTTTTCCCGCCCCTGCTCGCCTTCCTGCGCGAGCAGCGCGCCTCACTCCACCCTACCGGGTAACGGATCCGTGGCCGACGAGATCGTGCAGCCGCACATCGCATCGCTCGATTACGACGGACGGCGCTTCAACGTCTCCTGTCGCATCGCGTTCGACGGCATCGAGTACGTCGGCCGCCTCTGGTTCGCCGACGAGAGCTGGGACGACGGCGGGCTCCCCGACCGCGGCGCGCTGCCCGGCCGCACCCGCGAGGAGGTCATCGGCTTCGCGCGGCGGCTCACGCAGCAGGACCTCATGCTCCGCTATCGCCGCGCCCTCGCCGAGAAGCGCCGCTTCACCGGCCTGCGCAAGGCGACCGACGAGATTCTCAGCAAGATCCGCTACCTCAACCAGGTCGCGATCTCGATGCGCGCCGGCCTGCTCGACACCGACGGCGCCGCCGCCGAGATCGACCTCACGGAGCGGCAGCTGCACGAGATCGTCGAGCGGCTCAAGACGCACGCGGGAGTCGAGGGGTGAACGTTCACCGTTCATCGTGAACCGTGAACCGTGAACCGTGATCCGTTCACGGTTCACGGTTATCTTTGAGGATGGATCCGCGCTCCGCTGCCCACGTGCTCGCGCAGATCGCCGCCTACCTGGAGCTGCGCGGGGAGAGCCGCTTCAAGATCCGCGCGTACGAGGAGGCGGCGCGGTCGCTGACCAAGCTCGAGACCGACGACCTCGCCGCCCTCGACCGGACCGGCGAGCTGGCGGCGACGCGCGGCCTCGGACCGGCCACCCTCTCCATCGTCCGCGATCTCATCGCGACAGGCGAGTCGCGCTACCTCGAGCAGCTTCGCGCCGATACCCCGCCCGGCCTGCTCGACCTCCTGCGCGTGCCGGGCCTCGCCACCGCGAAGATCCATCTCCTGCGCGACGCGCTCGACGTCGACTCCGTGGACTCCCTCGAGGCGGCGCTCCAGGACGGACGCGTCGCGAAGCTCAAGGGCTTCGGCCCCAAGACGGCGCAGAAGCTGCTCCGCGGCATCGAGTTCTTCCGGTCGTCCGGCTCGCGCGTGCTGCATCACCGCGGCGCCGTGCAGGCGCGCGCGCTGCTGTCCATGGTGCGCGCACATCCCGACGTGAGCGCCGCCGAGGTGGCCGGCTCCGTACGCCGCCACGGCGAGACGGTGGGCGACACCGACGTCGTCGCCGCCTGCCGGACCGATCCGCGCGTCGTCGCCGGTTCCTTCGCGCGAGCGCCCGGCGTCCGCGCCGTCGCGAACGAGGGGTCGCCGTCACCGCGCATCACCTACGTCGACGGCACGCGACTCGACCTGCACTGCGTGCAGGAACGTGACTTCGTCGTCGCGCTCTGGCGCGCCACCGGATCGGCGTCGCACGTCGTGGCGGTGGCCGCGCGGCTGCACGAGCGCGGCCTGACGCTCGACGGCGACGCCGTGCGCGATGCACGCGGCGGCGCCATCCCGGTCGCCGACGAGCCCGCGCTGTACGCGCTGGCCGGCCTCGCGTTCGTCCCCGCCGAAATGCGCGAGGGCCACGGCGAGATCGAGCGCGCCGCCGCCAGCCCGATCGACGACCTGATCACCCTCGGCGACATCCAAGGCGCGCTGCACTGCCACTCCACCTGGTCCGACGGCAAGTCGACGATCGCCCAGATGGCCGATGCATCACGCGCGCGGGGGTGGCGCTACATCGGCATCACCGACCATTCACAGGCGGCCTTCTACGCCGGCGGGCTCTCGCGCGACAAGGTGCTGATGCAGCATGCCGAGATCGACGGCATCAACGCCGCGGCGACGGATGGATTCCGCGTGCTCAAGGGGATCGAGGCCGACATCCTTGCCGACGGGTCGATCGACTACGACGACGCCCTGCTCGACCACTTCGACTTCGTGGTCGGCTCGATCCACTCCCGCTTCGCGATGGACGAGCGCGCGATGACCGATCGCGTGCTCCGCGCCCTCGACGATCCGCACCTGACGGTGCTCGGCCATCCGACGGGCCGCCTGCTCCTCTCGCGCGACGCGTACCCGATCGACATGCAGGCGGTGCTCGAGAAGGCGGCGGAGCGCGGAGTGGCGGTGGAGATCAACGCCGACCCGCATCGCCTGGATCTGGATTGGCGGCTCGTCCCTCAGGCGCGCGCCCTTGGCGCGACCTTCGAGATCGGACCCGACGCGCACTCCACGACCAGCCTGGACAACATGGGCTTCGGCGTCGGCATCGCGCGCAAGGGCGGCATCGAACGAGGCGAGGTGCTCAACGCGCGCTCGGCCGACGAGGTGATCGCCTTCGCGAGGCGCCGGCGGTGAAGAGGCCCACGGTGAAGAAGCCAGCAGTGAAGAAGCCAACGGTGAAGAAGCCGACGATGAAGCATTCGGCGATGCTCTTCGACCGCCTGCTGGCGCTGTACCCCGATGCGCATTGCGCGCTGGATTTCACGAATGCCTTCCAGCTGCTCTGCGCCACGATCCTCAGCGCGCAGTGCACGGACAAGCGCGTCAACCTGGTCACCCCGGCACTGTTCGCCCGTTATCCCGACGCCGCGGCGCTCGCGGCGGCGAAGCCGGAGGAGCTGGAGGAGCTCATCCGGAGCACCGGATTCTTCCGCAGCAAGGCGAAGAGCCTGATCGGGATGGCGGCGGCGCTCGTCGAGCGGCATGGCGGCGAGGTGCCGGCCGACATGGAGGCGCTCACCGCCCTCCCCGGGGTGGGGCGCAAGACCGCCAACGTGATCCTCGGCAACGCCTTCGGCCGCAACGACGGGATCGTCGTCGACACCCATGTGACCCGGTTGAGCAATCGCCTCGCGCTCACGTCGGAGTCGGACGCGGTGAAGATCGAGCAGGCCCTCGTGCCGCTCTTTCCGCAGGAGCGCTGGACGATGCTCTCCCATCTGCTGATCGAGCATGGCCGGCAGGTCTGCGACGCGCGGAAGCCGCGTTGTGGCGATTGCGTGCTCTCGGACGTCTGTCCTTCGGCGCTCCTCTGAGCGCTTTCCTCCCTCCGCTCAACCCGATGACCAGACCGTTTCTGCGCGCCGGCGCGCGCCTGCTCGCGTATCCCCTGGCCGCCCTCCTCGTGGCTGCCTGCTCCTCGAATCCCGACCCCGAGCTCGTCCCGGACCAGCCGGTGCGGATCGCCGCCCCCGCGGCCCCGATCAAGTTCGGCGACTGCCCGGAGGCCTTGCGGCGTGCCAACGCCCAGGCCGATCTCCTGGTGGACCGCCTCCCCTCGCCGCGGGCGCTCGTGCCGGCGCCCCTGCCGGGGAAGTCCATGCCGGAGGCGGTGCGCACCGCGAAGTACAACGCGGTGAAGATCACCGTCGTGGTGGACACCCTGGGCCACGCGGACATGCGGACCTTCTCCGTGGTCCGGACGACCCACCCCTGGCTCGCCTCGAGCGTGAAGAGCGCGGTGGCGAAGTGGAAGTTCGAGCCGGCCCAGCTCGCGGGATGCAAGGTGCCGAGGATCTTCGAGTGGGGAGCGACGTCGGGGCGCGCGCCACGGGCCTGACGCCCGATTATCTTACAGGCTCCACCCGTTCGGAGACCTGCGTTGAAGACTGCCACCTTCGAGACCAACCGCGGCACCATCACCGCGGAGCTCTACGAGAAGGACGCTCCCAAGACCGTCGAGAACTTCGAGAAGCTCGCGAACTCGGGCTTCTACGACGGCGTGAAGTTCCATCGCGTGATCCCGGACTTCGTCGTCCAGGGCGGCGATCCCCTCTCGAAGGACCTCCCCGAGGGTGACCCGCGCGTCGGCACCGGCGGGCCAGGCTGGAAGATCAAGTGCGAGACCGCCGGCAACCCCCGCAAGCACGAGGTCGGCGCACTGTCGATGGCCCACGCCGGCAAGGATACCGGCGGCAGCCAGTTCTTCATGGTGCTCTCCGAGGACAACACCCGGCACCTCAACGGCGTGCACACCGTATTCGGGAAGATCACGGGCGGCATCGACACGATGAAGCAGATCAAGAAGAACGACGTCATGACCAAGGTGCGGGTCTCATGAGCGCGCCCCAGCCTGGTGACAAGTCGGCCGGGTTCACCGGCCTGATCCTCGGCGCGATCACGATCTTCGTGATCGTGTTCGCGATCGTCCGGATGACCAACGCGAAGTACGCCGGCCACGCCGAGGGTGGCGAGACCCCCGCGGCAGCGACGACGCACTGACCCCGGACGTCAGGCTTCGCGCAAGGCGCGGAGGTAGCGCTCGGGGGCGGCGAGAAACTCCCGGGTGAGCACGACGTGGTCCAGCTCGTCGTAGGCTACCGTCGCCGCCGGCGCCTGATCGAAGCTGTAGATCGTGGCCCCGGGGAAGGCGAGCAGGATCGGGGAATGCGTGGCGATGATGAACTGTGCGCCCTCGGCGAGCATGTCCTGGATCATCGCCATCAACCCGAGCTGGCTCTGCGGGCTGAGCGGGGCCTCCGGCTCGTCGAGCAGATAGAGTCCATCGGGCACGAAGCGCGACCGGAACAGCCGGAGAAAGCTCTGACCGTGCGAGTTGGCGTCGAGATCCACCCCGTATCGGCGCTCCATCTCCGCCAGCGACGTGCGCGCCGGCCCCATTGCCAGCCCTTTCGCGTAGCTCGAGCGGTCGACGTACTCCCCCTCGAGCTCGGCGATGCGCGCGAGCAGCTCGGCGCGAAGGATGGACAGCCGCCTGGTGAAGCCGAAGAAATCCTCGGCGCGGAGGAAGAAGCCGCGCGAGGTCTTCCGCGACCAGAGCAGTCGAAGCGCACCGGCGAGCTCGCGCTGGGCGTCGAGCGTCGCGTCGGCATCGAGGTCCGCGCTGCCGATCGCCGGCAGCCGCGCCGCGGCGGCGATCGCCTCCAACAGCGTCGACTTGCCCGAACCGTTCTCCCCGACGAAGAACGTCACCGGGCTGTCGAAACGCAGCCCGGTGAGCGTTCGTATGACCGGAACGCTGAAGGGAAAGCGCGTGTCGTCCCCCGTCTCGCGGCGGCGCACCTCGCGGAGGAATCGCCCGCCCGAGCCAAGCGCCGGTGCTTCGTCGGCGGTATTCTCCGGTGTGGGGCGGCGGCGGCTCATGGCTCAACCTGGACCGCCGTACTGACCGCCGCAATCCACTCATCGCTCCTCCGCTCCTCCGCTCATCCGCTCATCCGCTCATCCGGCCCACATGCTCCCGACCCGCGACGACGCTCTCGCCCTGATGCACGAGTACACCGCCAGCGATTCGCTGCGGAAGCACATGCTCTCCGTGGAGGCGGCGATGCGCGCCTACGCCGAAGCGCGGGGCGACGACGTCGAGCGCTGGGGGCTCACGGGGCTGATTCACGACTTCGACTACGAGCGCTGGCCGAACGACGCGCACTCGCCGACCGAGGAGCACCCGAGCGAGGGCGTGCGCATCCTGCGGGCGCGCGGCTGGCCGGAGGACATCCTCGACGCCATTCTCGGCCACGCGCTCTACTGCAACGTGCCGCGGACGACGCCGATGGCGAGGACGCTGTTCGCGGTCGACGAGCTCACGGGGCTGATCACCGCCACCGCGCTCGTCAAGCCGAGCCGCAGCGTGCACGACGTCGAGGCCAGGTCCGTCCGGAAGAAGATGAAGGACAAGGCGTTCGCACGGGGCGTCAGCCGCGAGGACGTCGTGAACGGCGCCGCGGAGCTCGGCGTGGATCTCGACGAGCACATCGCCTTCGTGATCCGGGCCATGCAGCATTCGGCCGACGCCATCGGCCTGGCCGGCGTGCCGGCCGTCAGCTGACGGGCAGGTGGCCTCGTGCCCTCAACAGTCCTGACGCCCGCCCCGTAGTTGGGATGACGCATCCCCACTGGTGCCATGCTCGCGACTGCCGGGTTCACCGCGCCGCTTCTCATGCCCACGCCCACTGACGGCGCGGCCGCGGAGCGCGCGATCGTGATCGCGGCGCAGCGGGGGGCGGACGAGGCCTTCTCGGCGCTCGTGCGTTTGCATCAGCGGCGGGCGTACGCCATCGTCCGTGCCATCGTGTTGTCGCATGAAGATGCGGAGGACGCAGTGCAGGAGGGGTTTCTCCACGCACACCGCGCGCTCGACCGGTTTCGTCCCGACCAGCCATTCGGAGCGTGGCTCTACCGGATCATGGCGAACGCCGCGCTCGATCTCGTCCGCCGCCGGAAGGTGCGTGACGCCGACGAGCTTCCGGAGTCCATTCCGATGCCCTTCCGCGATCCGGCGGAATCGGGAGAGCTCCGGGAACGGTTGCAGGGCGCGCTCACGCAGCTCACGGCCCGGCAGCGCGCGGTGATCGTGATGCACGACGTCGAAGGCTTCACGCACGGGGAGATCGGGCAGACGCTCGGCATCCCGGAAGGCACGGCCCGATCCGATCTTCACCATGCCCGCGCCGCGCTGCGCCGGCTTCTGCAGGATATCCGGAGCACATCATGACGCATGACCGCTGGACATCAGGCGACGCCGAGCTCACGGGCGCGCTGCGCGCGCTGTACGCCGCGCCGGCCGAGGACTCCTACTGGGAAGCGCTCGAGGCGCGGATCCTCGCCCACGTGGCGCACGGCGACGAGGGTAGGGCCTGGTGGGGCGAGCTGGTCGACATGGTGCGGCCGGGCCTCGTCGCGGCGGCGGCGCTGATCCTCGCCGCGACGCTGGCGATGGCGCACTCGCAGCGCCTCGAGGCCAGCAATGCCTACGGCAGCGTCATCGCGAGCCCGTCGTCGCTCGAAGCCTCGTCGCGCAACGGGTCGCTGGGCGACGGTGACGCCGCGATCCACTACCTCCTCTCCCGGTAAGGCCCATGGAGCGACCCAAGCAGCAGGCGCTCGCGTTCCTTCTCGGCGCCGTTCTCGTCGGGGGCGTGGTCGGCTTCTCGGCCGACCGCGTGTTCCGCCGTAACGAGACGTCGATCGCGGCGAAGCGGGCCGCCTTGTACGACGACCTGGAGCTCTCCCGGGCGCAGCGCAGCACGATGGACTCGCTGCTCGACGCGCGGAACTGCAAGTACGACGCGATCTTCCAGCCGATCCAGCCGGCACTCGACTCCCTGAAGCTCGAGACGCGCGGACGCATCAACGCCCTTCTCACCGCCGAGCAGCGGGCGCGCCTCGACGTGCGCCGCCGCGAGGACGACGCACGCAAGGACGCCGAGCGCCAGCGGATCCTGGCCGCCTGCCACCGCTAGGTCGTCACCGCACCAGCGCGAGCTCGAAGGGGATCTGGACGCGCATGCGGACCTTTCGGCCGGCCGTCTCGCCGACGGAAAAGCGATAGCGCGCCAGCGCGGAGCGGACGGCGTCCACGAACAGCGGATGCGCCGTCTCGATCACCTGCAGCTCGGCCAGCTCGGCGCGGCCGAGGGTGTCGACGACGCACTGCACGACCACGCGGCCCTGGACGCCCGCCTGGCGCAGCGACGCCGGGTAGCTCCGCTCCGCGGCGCCTCCGAGCAGCCGTGGTGCGCGGTCGACGAAGCGCTCGTCGACGGCGGTGGCTTAGGCGCTCGTGATCGGGCGATTATGCGTCGATCACCGCGCCATGACGAGTCGCTGAACGTCAGGTGAAGGAACGATGAAGGGCGCCGGCATCCGCCGGCGCCCTTCTCGACTCGTCGCGAGCGACGGTCAGAGGTTGCGATCGATGTTGCCTTCGGCCTCACCGATCTTGCGCTGCCCCTTGCCCTCGAGCTCGCGCGCCTTGCCCTTGAGCTCCTGGCTCTGGTTGTCCGTCAGGTCGCCGACGTTCTTCTGGACCTTGCCGGCGACTTCCTTCGCCGCGCCCTTGACCTGGTTTTCGAGACCATCCGTGCCGAGATCGTCCGCCATGGTAGTCAGCCCCTGAAGTTGAGTGAAGAGAACCTGCTTTCCGTGACGGGCGATAAAGCAAGCGATATGCCGTGCTGCGGCGTGCGGCGCGCGGCGGGAGGCGTGCCGGCGTGCGGCGGTCGTGCGGTGTGAGGGGTACGGCGCGCCGTGCGGCTTCGCGGCGTGCGGCGTGCGGCGTGCGAATTCGGAACTGGTATCGGTGGGGTGAGGGCGGCTGAAGGCGCCCCGACCCCTCCCGCTGTCACGCGGTCGTCCCACCAGCACCGGTTCCGACAGAAACGCCCCGCGCCCGCCGTCGGGCCGCAGTTCCCGAACCAGCACCCGCCACCGATTCCCCACGCCGTACGCCTGACGCCGCCCCCGCACGACGCGGCGTACCCCTCCCGCCGCCGCGGCGCCTGTCCTGGACAAAGTTATATCGCCGATATATCGTACCAATCCACGATATATCGGAGGCATCCATGTTCCACGATGGACACTGCCGCCCTCACGGCCATCGCGCCAAATGGGGGTGGGACGCCAGCTTCATGAGCGGAGTCTTCGGGGCGGAGGGCCGGCCGCGCGGACGATGGCGTGGAGGTCGGATGTTCGAGCAGGGCGACCTCCGCTACGTCGTCCTCCGGCTCCTGGAGGAGAAGCCCCGCCACGGCTACGAGATCATCAAAGCGCTGGAAGAGCGGTTTGGCGGCAACTACGCTCCCAGCCCGGGGGTGGTCTACCCTACCCTCCAGCTCCTCGAGGACCTGGGCTACGCCCGCGTGGTCCCCGGCGTCGAGGGCAAGAAGACCTACGAGATCACCGATGAGGGCCGAGCGTATCTGGCCGAGAACCGCGAGACCGTCGACTCGATCTTCGACCGGATCAGCAAGCTGGTCGGCCACTTTCTGGACGAGCCGATGACCGAGGTGCACGCCGCCTTCCGGACGGTCGGCAAGGCGACCTACAGCCGGGCGACGGACGCCGTACAGAGTCCCGCCGTGCTCCGGCAGATCGTCGACATCCTGACCCGGGCGGCGAAGGAGATCGACGCGATCCCGCGCTAGGCGAAAGGGGCGCGGTTCGCTCCGCTGCCGGATTGCCAGCGTGTAGGTATGTTCAAGGCGGGCCGGGGGCGCTTGCGTCTCCGGCCCGCGCCGTTGGCCGGGCGCTGCAGTCCGCCACCCGAATCCCCGAGATGTCTCCGCTCGAAACCGGAAGCTTTCCGATTGAGCCCCAGGCGCACGCTCGCCCGCAGGGCCGGCGCCTCGCCCTGCTCACTCTCACCGCGCTGGGTGTCGTCTACGGCGACATCGGCACCAGTCCCCTCTACGCCCTCCGCGAGTGCTTCAAGGCGGAGTACGGCATCCACCCCACCGCCGGCAACATCATCGGCGTCCTCTCGCTGATCCTCTGGTCGCTGATCCTCGTCGTCAGTGTCAAGTACATCGTCTTCATCCTGCGCGCGGACAACCGGGGCGAGGGAGGCATTCTCGCTCTCCTCGCCCTGCTGCTCCAGCAGCGCCGACGCAGCGACGACAAGCGTCGTCGGCTCACGCTGGTCGCCCTCGGCCTGTTCGGCGCCGCCCTTCTGTACGGCGACGGTGTGATCACCCCTGCGATCTCGGTGCTGGGCGCGGTGGAGGGGCTCGAGGTCGGCGCGCCGGGGCTGGCGCGGATCGTCGTGCCGATCACGCTGCTCATCCTCTTCGCGCTGTTCATGGTGCAGCGCTTCGGCACCGCACGCGTCGGCACCGCCTTCGGTCCGACGATGCTGGTCTGGTTCATCACCATCGCCGTGCTCGGCATTCGCTCCATCGTCGGCGCACCGGAGGTGCTCGCGGCTGCGAATCCCTGGCAGGGGGTCCGCTTCTTCATGGACCATGGGATGGCCGGCTTCCTCACCCTGGGCGCGGTGGTGTTGTGCGTGACCGGCGGAGAGGCGCTCTACGCCGACATGGGGCACTTCGGCAAGCGACCGATCCGCATTGCCTGGTTCGGCGTCGCGCTGCCCGCGCTGCTGCTCAACTATTTCGGCCAGGGGGCGCTGCTGCTGCGTAGCCCTCAGGCAGCCAGCAACCCGTTCTACCTGCTGGCACCGGCGGCGTTTCAGCTGCCACTGCTCGTGATCGCCACCGCGGCGGCGATCGTCGCCTCGCAGGCGTTGATCTCCGGGGCCTTCTCGTTGACGCAGCAGAGCATCCAGCTGGGCTACTCGCCGCGCATGCAGATCATCCACACCTCGATGCACGAGGCCGGACAGATCTACATCCCCGAGGTCAACAAGGCATTGATGGTCGGGTGCCTGATCCTCGTCCTCTGGTTCGGCAACTCGAGCGCGCTCAGCGCCGCGTACGGGATCGCCGTGACGGGCACGATGGCCATCACGTCGCTG
Source organism: Gemmatimonadaceae bacterium (assembly GCA_013361335.1). Classification (GTDB taxonomy): domain Bacteria; phylum Gemmatimonadota; class Gemmatimonadetes; order Gemmatimonadales; family Gemmatimonadaceae; genus AG11. The sequence goes on from JABFYH010000106.1 coordinate 21,360, forward strand.
CTCTTCGCGGTGGTAGCGCGCACGCGATGGAACTGGTCGGTGCTCCATGTCGCGCTCCTGACCGCCGCGTTCCTCCTCATCGACCTGTCGTTCCTCATCGCCAACGTCGTCAAGGTGGAGCACGGCGGCTGGGTCCCCCTCGTAATGGCCATCGGCGTCTACACCCTGATGAGCACGTGGAAGCGCGGGCGCACCGAGCTCGGAACGATCCAGGCGTCCAACGCCCTTCCGCTCGAGACCTTCCTGTCGAGCATCGAGCGGAATCCGCCGGTGCGCGTGCGGGGCACCGCCGTGTTCATGACGTCGACCCCCGGCGGAGTTCCGGTGGTCCTGCTGCACCACCTCAAGCACAACAAGGTGCTGCACGAGACCGTGGTGCTGCTGAGCGTGCAGACGCGGGGGATCCCGGAGGTGGGGACGGATCACCACCTGACCCTGGAACCGATGGGTCAGGGCTTCTTCCGGGTCGTCGCCAACTATGGCTTCATGCAGTCGCCGAACGTTCCGCAGGTGCTCGCCGAAGCCGCCGCGCGAGGCGTGGCCATCCCGCCGATGGACACCTCATACTTCCTCGGCCGCGAGCGGCTGGTGCTCACCGGCCGCGCCCGGATGTCGCGCTGGCGGAAGCGCCTCTTCGCCCTGATGTCGCGCAACGCCCGCTCGGCGACGGAGTTCTTCCAGATCCCACCGAATCGCGTGGTCGAGCTGGGAGCGCAGATCGAGTTCTGAGCCAAGCCGGATGAGCGGTGGAGCGGCGGAGCGGTGTCGCTCATCCGCTCGTCCGACCCGAGTCACATGACGACCGTCCTGATTCTCGGCGGCTGTACGTCCAGGACGACGTTCGGCACGCGGATGCTCTCGAGCGCGGCGGGCAGGTCGCGCAGCACGCGGTCGAGCTGCGGGCCGATGCGCTCGAGCTGGACGCCGGCTTCGTGCAACCCATCCTCGATCGCCGGGCCGAGCTCCATGTGGATCGACTCGAGCGGCCAGCTGCGCACGCGGGGCATCGCCGGCATGGCGGGCATCGGGGGCATGGGCGGCATCGGGGCGATCATCCCGCCATAGTAGCTGCGACTGCGGCGCGGCAGATCGCCGGCGCGCGCGACCTTCACCCGCACGTCGCGGAACTGCCCGTTCGAGTAGATCCGCAGCGTCGCATCGCTGCCGGGCTTGAGCTGCGCGAGCTCCCGCTGGAGCCGCTGCGCCTTCGCGCCGCTGACGTAGGCGTCGCCCGCATCCTCGCGCGCGACCCGGAGATTCACGCCGTTGATGGCGGCGATCCGGTTCCCCTCCTCGAGGCCGGCGCGTTCGGCGGGCGTCGAGTCGCCCACCGACACGATCAGGACGCCGAGCGTGTCGCGCCGGCTGCCGCTGCTCTGGATGCTGATCCCGAGGGCAGGCCGATCCTCGGCCTCCTCCCGGGTGTAGCGGACCATCTCGCGACGACGGAACAGTGAATCGGAGTCCACCGTCTTCACCCGAACGGTCTGCGTGCGGCCCTCCTTGTACACACGCAGCTCCACCTCGTCGCCGGGCTTCGCCTTGGCGAGCTCGCGGGTCAGGCGGCGAGTGAGGGAGCCCGACAGCTCCGCATCCTCGATGTCCGCGGGGTTCGCGCGGAGGTTCACGCTGTTGATCGCCTGGAGTCGATTGCCCTCCTCGAGGCCGGCCCGCTCGGCCGGCCCACCGCGGGTGACGGAGGAGATCATGAGCCCCAGCGTATCGCGCAGCGTGCCGGTGGCCGTGGTGCTGACACCGATCGCGGCGCGGTTGTCGTCGTCGAACCCCGCCTCGATGCGCCCGCGTGGCGCACGGAGGATGCGGACCCCGGGATCGCTGTACACCTGTGCGCCGGCGGGGAGAGCGGTGAGCGCCGCGCTCGCGGCGAGAGTGAGGAGCTGGATGCGAGTCATTGGGTGAGCCTCGGGTACGGTGGGTCGGTCTGCCTGATCTGACACGCCCGGCCGGGAAAAGGGTTTGCCGTCCGGTCGGGAGGAGTGGTGGCCATGCACACCCGCAGCTTCCGGCTGGCTCTATATTTTCCCACATGGCCACGACTGCTCCTACCGCGCCGGATGGCCGGCCGGATCTCGACTCCTTCCATCATCATTGGCAGGACGAGGCGGACGCCGCCTACCTGTACCGCGTGCTCGCCGATTCCGAGCCCGACGCGGCGAAACAGAGCATCTACCGCCGGCTCGCCGACGTGGAGGATCGTCACCTCGAGATCTGGTCGGGGCTGCTGGCGCAGCATGGGCGGACCCCGGGCCGACATCGTCCCACGGCGCGCACCCGTCTGCTCGCCTTCCTCGGCCGCCGCTTCGGGCCGGCGTTCCTGCTGCCGATGCTCCTCGCCGAAGAGGGGCGCGAAGTGAAGGCGTATCTGGACATGCATCGGACGACGGGTCGGGGGGTCGCCGGCCGGGACGAGGCGCTCGTGCTCGCGAAGGAATCGGCCGAGCACGCCACCACCCTCAACGGCATCGCCGGCCGCACCGGCGAGCCGTGGCACAAGACCGGGGCCGGCGGCTTCCTGCGCAACGTCGTGTACGGGTTCAACGACGGGCTCACCGCCAACTTCGGCCTCGTCGCCGGCGTGCTGGGCGCCACCGTCGCCAGCGCGGAGACCTATCATCACGTGATCGTCGCCGGCGTGGCCGGCCTGATCGCCGACGCGTTGTCGATGGGGTCGAGCGGGTATCTCGCGGCGCAGAGCGAGCGCGAGGTGTACGCGCACGAGATCGCGATGGAGCGCGACGAGATCGCGCTGATGCCCGAGATCGAGCGCGACGAGCTGGCGCTGATCTACGAGGCGAAGGGGATGGACCGCGAGTCGGCGTTCCGCATCGCGACGCAGGTGATGGCCGATCCGGAGAAGATGCTGGCCGAGCAGGTGCAGGAGGAGCTCGGGATCGGCGAGTCGGCGACGTCGCCGATGCGCGAAGCGTGGATCACCGGGCTGGCGACGGCGGTGGGGGCGCTGATTCCGGTGATGCCCTTCTTCATGTTCGCCGGCCCGACGGCGGTGGTCGTCTCGTTCACCATCGCCATGCTGTCGCACTGGATGGTGGGCGCCGCGCGCTCGGTCTTCACCGGACGCAGCGTGTTCCGATCCGGGCTCGACATGTTCGTCGTCGGGCTCGGGGTCGCGGTGGTGGGGTACTTCGTCGGCGAGTGGGTGGCGAAGCTGTTGTGACGCACGTCGCGTTGCCCGCGCCGTGAGCCCCCGCTAACGTTCGCGACATGCGCTTCGCTACTCTCTCTCTCGTGCTCGCGCTCGGCGCGGTCGGCGCCGCGCCCGCGGCGGCCCAGGTGTCCGGTCCCGGCAGTGTGCCGGTCGGCAACATGTACACGCCGATCTTCGGCGGCACCGCCGGCGTCGCCATCCCGATCGGCGCGCTGTCGGACGATCACGCCGCGGGCTACCTGTTCGGCGGCCTGGTGGAGTACGGTGTCACCGGCCAGCCGTACGCGTTGCGCGGCGAGCTGCTCTATCAGCGGTTCCCGCTCAAGGAGAATCACGCCGGCAACGACGTGAATCTCTGGTCGCTCGGCTCGACGATCGTGTACAAGCTGCAGCAGTCGGCGATGAACACGTTCGTCACGGGCGGCATCGCGATCTACAGCGGTACGGGTCTCGGAACGCGTCCGGGCTTCAATGTGGGGACGGGTGTGGAGATCCCGCTCACCGGCTTCTCCGCAACGGGCGAAGCGCGGTTGCATCTCATGCTCGCTGATGGACGGCCGGTCATCACGCTGCCGTTGACGGTCGGGGTGAGATTCTGACGAACGGTGAACGGTGAACGGTGAACCGTAGAGGCGTCTGAAGGCGTGAAAGGCACACCGGACGCGGTCTGGTGTGCCTTTCGCAGCTACGGTTCACGGATCACGGATCACACGATGACATTGATGAGTCGTCCCGGCACGAAGATCACCCGCTTCGGCGCGCCGGTGATGAACTTGGCGAGCGCGGGATCGCCGTGCACCGCGGCCATCGCGTCGTCCTGGCTCGCCGACTTCGCGACGGAGATCGTGCCGCGGGTCTTCCCGTTCACCTGCACCGCCATCGTGACGCGGTCTTCGGTGACGAGCGCCGGATCGTAGACGGGCCAGCCGGCGTCGAAGACGCTCGTCGTGCCGCCCATCATCTCCCACAGCTCCTCGGCGATGTGCGGCGCGAAGGGGCTCACGAGCTGCACCAGCGGACGCACCTCCTCCAGCCGCGGGCGCCGCTCGCCGGCGCGCATGGTGTTCATGTACTCCATCATCGCGGCGACGGCGGTGTTGTAGCTCAGCCGCGGGATGTCCTCGCCGACCTTCCTGATCGTCTGATGCAGCTTCCGCTGCACGTCGGGATCGGCGGGTCGTCCCCGCTCCGCGTCCTGCACCGAGCGCCACAGCCGGTCGAGGAAGCGCTTCACGCCGGAGATGCCCTTGTCGCGGAAGTCGCCGCCCTCCTCGAAGGGCCCGAGGAACATCAGGTAGGTGCGGAAGGCGTCGGCGCCCCACTCGTCGATGTACTGGTCGGGATTGACGACGTTCCCCTTGCTCTTCGACATCTTCGCCCCCTCGCGCACGATCAGCCCGTGCGCGCGGAAGCGCGTGAACGGCTCCTCGAAGTCCACGAGGCCGGCGTCGTGCAGCACCATCGTCACGAACCGTGAGTACAGCAGGTGCAGCACGGCGTGCTCGTTCCCGCCGATGTAGCTGTGCACCGGCAGCCAGCGCTTGACGAGCGTGCGGTCGAAGGGCACGTCCTCGCGCTCCGAGCTCGGATAGCGCAGGAAGTACCACGCGCTGTCGAGGAAGGTGTCGCTGACGTCGGTCTCGCGCCGACCCTGCTTGCCGCACTGCGGGCAGGGCGTGTGGTACCACTCGTCGTGACGCGCGAGGGGGCTGATCCCCGAGTCGTCGGGGCGGAAGTCGTCGATCAGGGGCAGCAGCACCGGCAGCTGCGACTCGGGGACGGGCACCGTGCCGCAGTCGTCGCAGTAGACGATCGGGATGGGCGGCCCCCAGTAGCGCTGGCGCGAGATGCACCAGTCGTACAGCCGATAGTTCACCACCGGCACCGCTGCGGTGTGCGCGGCGAGCTCGGCGACGATCGCCGCCTTCCCCTCCTCCACGGTCATCCCCGTGAAGCGTCCCGAGCTCACGAGCCGGCAGCCCGCCGTGTCGGTGAACGCGGCCGCGCTCACGTCGCCACCACCGTCGGCCGGTGCGACGACCTGCACGATGGGGAGATCGTACACGCGCGCGAACTCGTGGTCGCGCTCGTCGTGGCCCGGCACCGCCATGATGGCCCCGGTGCCGTACTCCATCAGCACGTAGTCGGCGATCCAGATCGGGATCGGGCGTCCGGTCGCGGGATTCGTCGCATACGCGCCGGTGAAGACGCCGGTCTTGTCCTTCGTCGTCTTGCGGCTCACCAGGTCCTGGCTCGCCGCCGCGTTCACGTAGACCTGCACGGCCGAGCGCTGCTCGTCGCCGGTGATCTGGGCGACGAGCGGATGCTCGGGGGCGAGCACGAGATACGTCGCGCCGAAGATCGTGTCCGGCCGAGTGGTGAACACCTTCACCGTCGGCGGCGCGGCGGTCACTTCCCCGGTCGTCGCCGTGTTCGCGGTCGAGGTGCCGTACACCATGACGTCCAGCACCGGAAAGGCGATCTCCGCCCCCTCCGACTTGCCGATCCAGTTCCGCTGCGCGGTCTTCGTCGTCTCCGACCAGTCGAGGGTGTCGAGGTTGGCCAGCAGACGCCCCGCGTAGTCGGTGATGCGGAAGAACCACTGCTCGAGGAGCCGCTGCTCGACGATCGTGCCGCAGCGCTCGCACGCGCCGGCGATGACCTGCTCGTTGGCGAGCACGGTCTTGTCGAACGGGCACCAGTTGACCGCCGCCTTCTTCTTGTAGGCGAGCCCCCGCTGGTAGAGCTGGAGGAAGACCCACTGCGTCCACTTGTAGTAGGACGGGTCGGTGGTCGAGAGCTCATGCGTCCAGTCGACCATCAGGCCGGCGCGCTGCACCTGCTGCCGGAAGTTCGCGATGTTCCGCGGGATCAGCTCCGCCGGATGGACGCCGACCTTGATGGCGTAGTTCTCGGAATGGATCCCGAACGCGTCGTAGCCGAAGGGCTCGAAGACGGTGTGCCCCTGGAGCCGCTGGAATCGTCCATAGATGTCGTTCCCCGTGAAGGCGAAGAGGTTGCCCACATGGAGCCCCTCGGCGCTCGGGTACGGGAACATCATCAGGGCATAGAACGGTCGCGGTCCACCCGCGAGATCGGTGACGTTGGTGGCCGCCGCGTCCCAGCGCGCGCGCCACTTCCGTTCGACGACGGCAGGGTCATAGCCGGCCGGTTCGTCGCCGGTGGGCAGGTGCACAGCAGGTTCTGACATGGGCGTGGGCAGCTCGGGCGCTCGGACCGCGGGCAGGGCGAAGCGGCGCCTGCAAGCAGAGTGGGTCGCTGATCACAATTTAGCCTGGTGGGAGGGGCATTCAAGCACGCGCGCCGCCGCGCGGCGGCCCGTCCCCGCTTTCACGTTCTTCCGGCACCACGACGATGTCGCACGCTTTCCGCTCGACCATGTCGCGCTCCCGGCCCACGGGTCGGGCGGCATCGCTGCACCATCGCTTTCTCCTCGCCGTAGGGGTGGGTGGCGCGCTCGCGATCGCCCTTCTCGCCTGGGGCGCCAGCGTGGCGCTGGACGGTGTGGTCGCGCGTCAGGGCGACGCCCGGGTGGCCGACGCGGCCCGGCGCGGGGTGCTCGTGGTGGACGCCGCGCTCGCCGAACGCGTGCGTGAGTCCGAGGCGATTGCCGCGTCGCCGGAGGTGATCGGCGCCGCCCGCGCCGGCGCCGCCCGGGCGCAGGCGCTCGGCATCGTGCACACCCCGATCCCCGTGCTGGAGAAGCGCTTCATCGAACAGCGCTCGCTCCAGGTGGATCTCGCCACGCTCTATTACCTCCGCGCGATGCTTCGGCGGATCGGCGCGGCAGACATCATGCTCACCGACGCCTACGGGTTCAACGCGGTGACCACGGGTCTGAGCTCCGACTTCGTGCAGAGCGACGAGGAGTGGTGGCAGACGACCTGGCGCGACGGCCTCTCGCACGCCGACGCCGCCTACGACTCCGCCGCGCACCAGCCGGTGGTCTCGCTCGCCGCGATCGTCCGGTCGGACACGACGCCGGTCGGGGTGGTCAAGCTGAAGTACAGCATGGCTCCCCTCACCCATGCGCTCGGCGAGGCGGGAACGGGGATCGACATCGACGTCCTCGACGCGAACGATCGCGTCGTGCTGAGCTCCGATTCCACGGTGCTGGGCAGCCTGGCGAAAGGGCTCGCGCCGAGCAGCCTCGGCACCCCGGGCACCGTCAGCCCGAGCGGTGTCACCGAGCGCGCCGTGGCCGTGCTGGCCAGCGGCGGCCGCTGGCGCGTCACCGCGCACCTGCCGCTGGGCGCGCTGGAAGCGCCCTTCGCCGCGACCCGCCGAGGGCTGGCGTACGGGATCGGCGCGCTGGTGCTCGTGCTGGCCCTGTTGCTCCTCGCGCTTCACTACTTCCTCGCCCGCCGCATGTCCGAGCCGACGACGGAGCTCGCGGAGGCCGCCGAGGCGGTGGCCGCCGGCGACTTCTCCGTCGAGCTCCGGCGGGTGTCGGCCAACGACGAGATCGGCCGGCTCGGACGCGGGATGGCGGCGATGATCCTCGAGCTGCGACGTCTGGCGGGCGCGATCGCCGGCGCCGCCGCGGGCACGACGCAGATGTCGCACGAGATCACCGCCGGCTCCGAGGAGATGGCGGCGGCCGCCGGCGAGATGGCGCATACCGCGAGCGAGCTCTCGGTGCAGGCCTCCGGGATGGCGGGCACGATCGGCACGCTCGCGCGGTCGGCGGCGGAGCTGAAGGGGCTGGCCACGGCGCTCGACGAGGGCGCGCACCAGGGGGTGGAGCGGAACACGGTGCTGCGGACCCTCGCCGCCGAGAACCGCGCCGGGCTGGACGCGAGCGCGGCGTCGCTCGGCACGCTGGCATCCGACGTCAACGCCAGCGCCTCGGCCGTGGAAGCGCTCGGGGAGGCGTCGCACGAGATCCGCTCGTTCGTGACGCTGGTACGCAAGCTCGCGCGGCAGTCGAAGCTGCTCGCCCTCAACGCCGCGATGGAGGCGGCGCGTGCCGGCGAGCATGGCGAGGGGTTCGCGGTGGTGGCGAGCGAGGTCCGTCGCCTGGCGTCGATGTCGTCGGAGGCGGCCGAGCGCACGGAGTCGATCGTGTCCGGAGTGCTGAGCGGCATCGATCAGTCGCGCGAGTCGGCGAAGCGTGCGGTGAACACGGCGGAGGAGGTGCGCAGCGCGACGGCGCGCGCGTCGGCGTCGTTCGTGGAGATCGAGCGGGCCGTGGCGGATGCCGAGGCGTGGACCTCGGCGGTGGAGCAGACCTCGGCGACGACGAACCGGCTGATCGCCGAAATGACGGAGCGGCTGGACTCCCTCGCCGCAGGGACGGACTCGTTCGCCGCGGCCATGGAGCAGGTGGCGGCGTCGAGCGAGCAGCAGAGCGCCAGCACCCAGGAGATCGCGGCGGCCGCGGCCTCCCTGTCGTCGGCCGCTGAGCGGCTCGCGCAGCTGGTGGCGAACTTCAGGCTCGGCGACGCCGCGCCGGCGCCTGTCGCGGCCGCGCTCCCGCCCGATGCAGCGCCACCGACCCCACCGGTGGTGGCTCCGGGGGTGCCGTCGTTGAGTGTGGTCGCGGAGCTGGATTCGCGGCCGGTGCCGGCATAAGCGTTCTGGCCATCGCGGCCTTGGCCTTCTTCCGCTGTCGAGCGGTGGCGAGAGGGGGCACTCACACGCGCCGGATGCACCGGGTAGTTTCCGCGTGATATGACCAACACCGTACGCGATCATCTCCGCGCCCTCGCCTTCCTGGAAGGGCTGACGGACACCGCCGTGCATCAGCTCTCCAGGATCGTGCAGCCCGTCGAGTATGCCTGCGACGCCGTGCTGTTCGAGGAAGGAGAGCATCGCCAGCTCCTCGCCCTGGTCGTATCCGGGGCGGTCGCCATCGAGAAGCGGCAGAACGGGCGGCCGATCCGGCTCGCCACCCTGGGACCCGGGGAGGCCGTCGGCGAAGGGTTGCTGCTCGATGATTCCGCGCACGGCACCAGCGCGCGGGCCATCCTCCCCACCGCGGCCTACGTGCTCACGCGCGACCAGGTGGAGGGGATGCTCAAGGAGTCGCCGACGCTGTACGCGGCGCTCGTGGGGCGCGCCGCTCGTGCCATCTCGCAGCGGCTGTCGGCGGTCGACGCGACCCTCGTGGGGCGCGGCCGGTCGCTCGGCTTCGGGGGCGCGCGGACGCGCACGGAGCACGACCTGCTCGGCGACCGTCAGGTTCCCGACGACGCGCTCTATGGCGTGCAGACGCTGCGCGCGCTGGAGAATTTCGCGATCACCGGGGTGCCCCTGCGTGAATTTCCCGCGCTCATCGAGGCCCTGGCGTCGGTCAAGGAGGCCGCCGCGCTGGCGAACGCCGAGCTCGGGCTGCTCCCGCCGCCGATCGCCGATCTGATCGTGCGCGCGTGCGGCGAGCTCCGCGCCGGCCGGCATCACGAGCACTTCCTGGTCGACATGATCCAGGGCGGCGCGGGCACGTCGACGAACATGAACGTGAACGAGGTGATCGCCAATCGCGCCCTGGAGCTGTCCGGACGCGAAAAGGGCGACTACCGCTCCGTGCACCCGAACAATCACGTCAACCTGAGCCAGTCCACCAACGACGTCTATCCGACGGCGGTGAAGCTGGCGCTGCACACGGTCATCGAGGCGCTGCGCGTGGCGATGAAGGATCTCGCCGCCGCCTTCCTCGCGAAGGGCGACGAGTTCGCCCCGTTCATCAAGATGGGGCGCACCCAGCTGCAGGACGCCGTGCCGATGACGCTGGGCCAGGAGTTCACCGCCTTCGGCCACACGATGCTCGAGGACGTGGAGAGATTGGGCGAAGCCCAGGCTCTCATACGAGAGATCAACATGGGCGCGACGGCGATCGGCACGGGGATCAACGCCCCGCAGGGCTACGCCGAGGCGGTGCGGGCGCACCTGTCCCGCATCACCGGGCTCGCGCTGATCACCGCGCCCGATCTCGTCGAGGCGACGGCCGACACCGGCGCCTTCGTGCAGCTCAGCGGGGTGCTGAAGCGCTGTGCGGTGAAGCTCTCCAAGATCTGCAACGATCTCCGGCTGCTCAGCTCGGGCCCGCGCGCCGGCCTCGGGGAGATCAACCTCCCGCCGATGCAGCCCGGCTCGTCGATCATGCCGGGCAAGGTGAACCCGGTGATCCCCGAAGTGGTGAACCAGGTGTGCTTCGACGTCATCGGCGGGGACATGACGGTGACGATGGCCGCCGAGGCGGGGCAGCTCCAGCTCAACGTCTTCGAGCCGGTGATCGCGTATCGGCTGCTCGGCGGGATGGCCGCGCTCACCAATGCCTGCATGGTGCTGCGCGAGCGCTGCGTCGTCGGGATCACGGCGAACCCCGACCGGATGCGGCAGTTCGTGGAGCATTCGATCGGCATCGTGACGGCGCTCGTGCCGGTGCTCGGCTACGAGGCGTCGACCGAGATCGCGCGTGACGCGCTGGCGAGCGGGCGCGGCGTGTTCGAGCTGGTGATGGAGCGCGGTCTGCTGACGCGCGAGCAGCTCGACAAGGCGCTCGATCCCGAGGCGATGACGGCGCCGCGACCCGCCGTGGCGGCGCCGATGGCGCCCCCCGTCGGCAAGACCGGCCGGCCGGCCAAGCGGTAGCGCCGTGCCTCCTCGACGACGACGGCGGATCGACCCGGCCCTGTTCGATCTGCCCGTGGATCGGATCCGCGCCGGCGAGTACAGCGACGTCTATTTCAACCGCGCCCGGGCGGCACTGCACGCCGAGGGGAGGCAGGCGCGCGTCACCTGGCAGGTGTCGGCGAAGCGGGGCGGCTGGCTCGGTGGCATCGACGAGGCCGTGGCGCTGTTCAAGCTCTGCAGCGACGACTTCAGCGCCCTCGAGATCCACGCGTTGTACGAGGGCGACCGCGTCGAGCCGTGGGACACCGTGCTCGCGGTGGAGGGGGACTACGCCAGCTTCGCGCACCTCGAGACCCTCGTGCTGGGCTCGCTCGCGCGCCGGACGCGCATCTGCACGAACGTGCGCACGCTGGTGGATGCGGCGCGCCCGAAGCCGATCTACTACTTCGGCGCGCGGAGCGATCATGCGCGGCTCCAGCCGGGCGACGGGCTCAGCGCGCATGTCGGCGGCGCCGCCAGCGTCTCGACCGATGCGCAGGGGACGCTGACCGGGAAGAAGGGGGTGGGCACGGTGCCGCACGCCCTCATCGCGGCCTACGGGGGCGATACGGTCGCCGCGGCGCTCGCCGTGTCGAAGGTGCTTGCCCCCGAGGTGCCGCTGATCGCGCTCGTGGACTACGAGAACGACTCGGTGGCGACGAGCCTGGCGGTGGCGCGCGCGCTCGAGGGGCGGCTCTGGGGGGTGCGGCTCGACACCGCGGAGTTCATGGTCGACCGGTCGGTGCTGCCGCATCTGGGGACCTTCAAGCCGACGGGAGTGAACCCGGTGCTGGTGTGGAACGTCCGGAACGCGCTCGATACGGAAGGGTTCGGCGAGGTGAAGATCGTGGCGTCGGGGGGATTCGACGTGGCGCGCGTGCGCGCGTTCGAGGAGGAGGGGGTACCGGTGGACGCGTACGGCGTCGGGGCGAGCGTGCAGGAGGGCCGGTGGGACTTCACGGCGGACGTCGTGCGGCTGGATGGGGCGCCGCAGGGGAAGGCGGGCCGGGAGTACCGGGCGAACCCGAAGCTGGAGCGGGTGAAATAGGTGAACCGTGAACGGTGAACCGTTACGCCGGCGCTCGGGGTGCAGTCTGATATCCGAAGCGCAGCGGCCACGGTTCACGGTTCACGATTCACGGTTACGGGGGTTCGGATGGCAGCCGGTCCCAAGCTCGACGGCGCGGGCGTGCAGAAGATGAAGACGATCGACGAAGCGCTGACGCAGACGCAGCGGCTGCATGGGGTCGTCGAGCACTATGGGCTCGCGCTCAAGCGCAAACAGCCGACGAACCTGTTCGGGATGCAGATCAAGCGCGCCCTCACGCCGCTGGTGGGGCTGCTCAAGCCGCAGTTCGGGCTGATCGCCGATCAGGTGGCGGCGATGAATCTCGTCGCGGGGCGCGGCGGGAGCGAGGAGGCCAAGCTGCGCAGCCTCCGCGAGGGGGTCGGCGCGCTCAAGCAGGCGCTCGAGATCGCGGCCGTCCGTGTGAAGGACAATCACACGGTGAAGGAAGAGGCGGACGCATAGCGCTGCGGCGCGTGGTGTGGGGAAAACCACCACAATCGTGCGCGTAGCTGTGTGCGCGCGTGGGGTTTGCGTTGCTTTCACCCATGGCGGCCGGTACTTTTCCGGCGTTGCCGTACCACCCACGCGCGCGACGCTCCCAGGGCGGAGCCGCGTCTCCCGAACCAGCCGGAACAAGGACTCCGCATGCCCGTGCCCACCCGACTGCGCCGGTCCCTCGCGGCCGCGCTGCCGGCCCTTCTCGCGGTCGTCTTCACGGCCTGCAGCGCAGTAGGCTACCCGAACTCCATCTTCACGCGCCACACGGAGTTCAACCGAGAGATCGGCAGTCTGTTCGACATTCTGATCTGGCTGGGGACGATCGTCTTCATCTTCGTCGAAGCGATCCTCCTCTACACGATCTGGCGCTATCGACGGCGCAGCGATCAGGATCGGCCCGAGCACGTGCACGGGAACACGACGCTCGAGATCCTGTGGACCGCCATCCCGGCGCTCATCCTCGCCTTCATCGCCGTGCCGACGGTGCGCACGATCTTCCGGACCCAGGCGGCGGCGTCGGCCGACGCGCTCCAGGTCGAGGTGATCGGGCACCAGTGGTGGTGGGAGTTCCGGTACCCGCAGTACAAGATCACGACGGCGAACGAGCTGTATCTGCCGGTGGGGCGGAAGGTGAACTTCACGCTGAAGAGCAACGACGTCCTCCATTCGTTCTGGATCCCGCAGCTCGGCGGCAAGCGCGACCTCATCACCAACCACCCGAACTACCTCTGGTTCACCCCCGATTCGGTGGGCGAGCAGGCGTGGAACGGCATGTGTGTGGAGTATTGCGGCTCGTCGCACGCGAACATGCGGTTCAAGACCTTCACGGTGACGCCGGCGAACTTCGAGTCGTGGGCGGCGCATCAGGCGTCGCCGGCGGCGTTCGGCGCCAGCGCGCCCGCGGGGGCGGCCGGCACG
>JABFYH010000205.1 GCA_013361335.1 Gemmatimonadaceae bacterium
GGCGCTCGGTGCCGTCGTGGCGGCGTCGCAGGCGGACCACCGTGCCGCGTCGTTGGCTGCGCAGGCCGCCCGCACCGGTGCCGAGAAGGCGCGCCAGGGCGGCGTCGCCGGCGCGCGGCTCGCGCGGGAAGCGCCGTCGCGGAGTCGCACCGCGCTGGCGTCGATGGTGGACGCGATCGGCGCCACGGTGGCATCGACGATCATCGGCGCACTGCGCGAGCCCGGAGCGAGCCGCGCGACGCCCGAGACGCGCAGCGGATTGGGGTTCGTGCAGCACGACGCGCCGGCGCACGAGTCGGAGCAGGAGGGTCGGCCGCTCGGCTGAGCGGACCTGTGGCGCGCGGCCTACAAAGTATGGCGCGCGTCCAGCGGAATCTCTCGGCCGAAGCCGGGACGGTAAGAGGGTGCTCTTGACCAAGACGGGGCGGCGCAATCAGTTAGGCGCCGCCACGCCGTAAACACTTGGGTGGCTCGCCCTGTGCTAACGCACCCCCATCTCACCGCTGGGGCACACCGTTCCCCCTCCCTTCGGAGATTCCCCAATGGCTCGTCGCAGTGCAGTCTCGTTGGCCGCCGCCTCGTTGCTCGGGCTCGCGGCCTGCGGAGATCAGCCGTCCCTCATCGCGCCGGTCGCAGCGAACCATCTCCTCCTTTCGAAGCCGCCAGGAGTTTACCTGCTCGGCTTTGACGGCGCCCCGGCGATCTCCGCCGACGTGCTCGCCGCCTCGGGCGGGCGGATCGTCGACTCGATCCCGTCCATGAACGTGCTGACGGTCGACGGTGTCACGAACGTGCAGGCCCTGTGGGCGGCGAACCCGAAGATCATCGAGGCCGGGTTCGAGGTCAGCGAGTCGCCGATCGTCGAGCCGCTGCCGCCGTCCGACGGCGTCCAGGCGGTGGATGGTCAGGCGAGCACCCCGTGGTTCGCGAACAACGTCCAGTGGGACATGAAGACGATCCACGCCGAGGATGGTTGGGCGCGCACGAACGGCGGCACGGGGATCAACGTGTGCATCGTCGATACGGGCGTCGACGACCAGCACCAGGAGATGAGCGGGCAGGTGGTCGCGCGGGCGAACTTCGTGGCGAGCCCGGCGTCCGAGAACCGCGTCGACGATCCGAACGGCCACGGCACCCATGTCGCCAGCACGGTGGCGGCGAAGGGTGTGGTCATCTCCGGCGTCGCGCCACGGGCGACCGTTCTGAGCGCGCGCGTGCTGAACACCGCAGGATCCGGCTCGGAGACGGCGATCGTGAACGGGATCAACTGGTGCGTCCAGAACGGCGCCCACGTGATCAACATGAGCCTCGGCGGCACGCGCTACCGTCCCTTCTCCAGCTACACGAACTCGTTCGCCCTGTACGGGACGGCGATCAACAACGCGCGGGCGGCGGGGACCATCGTCATCGTGGCGGCCGGCAACAGCAACCTGAAGATGCCGAACCCGATCCAGAGTCAGGTGCCCTCCGAGGTGCCGGGCGTGATCAACGTCGGCGCGACCGGTCCGATCAGCAAGTCCACCGATCCCTTCCCGCCCGCGTGGAATCCGCTCGATCCGGCGCAGGTGTGGCGGAGCGTGGACTACAAGGCGTACTTCTCGAACTACGGCCCCGGCGTGCAGGTGTGGGCGCCCGGCGGGTCGGGGGGCGCTCCGCTCTCCGAGCCCTACCGCATCGTGAACGGCGTCGGTCAGGGACGCGGCGCGTACGATCAGATCTGGGGCGTGTGCTCGAGCAACTCGTCGCAGTCAGGTATCGGCAACGTCGGCGGCGTCCCGAGCGGCAGCGGGACCTGCCTCGGCAACCCGTCGCGGTACATCGCCTACGCCGGCACCAGCCAGGCATCGCCGCACGTGGCGGGCCTCGCCGCGCTCCTCTACGAGCAGCTCGGCGGCGTCCGCTCCGCGGCGAATGTCACCCGCATCGAAGGCTGCATCAGGAACACGACCGACAACATCGGCTCGCCGGACATCTACGGCCGCGGACGCATCAACGTCACGAAGGCGCTGGACGCGCTGAACGGCGGTAGCTGCTGACCGTGTCGTGGTGGGGCGTCGAAACGACGCCCCACCACGACGCACGACGATTCACCTCTTCCACTCTGGCTTTCCAGGAGCACCCCTGCGCATGCGTCCCCTCACGTTCGCCCGCCCCCTCGCGCTCCTCGCGCTGCTGGCCCTGCCCGCCGCGGCGCAGCGGGCCGACTTCGCCGGGCTCACGCAGCCGCTGACCCGGCAGTACGCCGCCGCCCTCGGCGAACCGCTCACGAACGGCGGTCTGGACTTCTACAACGTCGACGTGTTCAGCAACCCCAACTTCGGCGGGTTCAACGCCTTCACGGTGTGGGGCACGAGCGACCCCGGCTCGGTGAACCGCCCGGCGAACCTCAACGGGTCGAACGCGATCTTCACCAACCCTGGCGGCGAGACCGACATCGTGCTCTCGCCGAGCCCCCAGTTCGGGTTCGCGAACACGCCGCTGTTCGGCCTCGCGTCGATCGACTTCGCGCACGTCTACTCGGACGCGTACACTCGGGGCGCGCTCGCGCTTGCCCCGCTCAACATCCGCATCTTCGGCACATCGGATGGGGCGACTTCCTTTTTCCAGGACTTCGTCTTCCCCCTCGCGCCGGTCGACGCGAACGGGTTCCGCACCCCCGTGCTCCGCACGGCAGTCCTGGACGGCCGGTTCACGCAGGTGCAGGACGTATGGTTCGTCCAGAGCACCTCGTCGGGCAGCGCTTTCCAGTTCACCAACGTGGTGATGGCCACGCCGGAGCCGGCCTCGCTCGTCCTCCTTGGCACGGGCCTTCTCGGCGTCTTCGCCGTGGTGCGCCGCCGCAAGGAGATCCTGGCCAGCTGAGCTGCGCCGGATGAAGAGAACGGCGCGCGGATCACATCGATCCGCGCGCCGTTTCACATCCGGCCCCGCGGAGATCGACGTCAGCAGCGCTGCTCGAGGTCGCGGCGCGCAAAGCGCACGGCCCCGCTGAGCCGCGTGGTTCGCACCACCTCGACCGGCGACGTCAGGGCCTGCGTCGACATGCAGCCCGGTCCCGGACTGGTGACGGTGTAGCGCACGACGGCGCTCTCGCCGCGCCGCGTGACGGCGTCCACTCGCACGGCGTACCCGCCCGAGCTCCGGCGACCGAGCGCCACGAGGAGCACCGTCTCACGCGTGAAGTCCACTGCAGGCGCCGGATTGCCTTGCACCTGGTCGAACAGCCGCGCCCAGGCGGATTCCAGCGCCGCCCGATCGCGAATCACCAGCTCGGCCGGTTCGTCGAACCCGCTGCTCTTCTGCGTCAGCATGCGATGGAACGACGACTGAGGCTGGTCCGACATCGGATCAACCGAATCCGGGTGTGCGGACGCGGACACCACATCCCGCACGTTCGCGGCGGGCGTTCCGGAGGGCGCCGCAGAGGACACCGAGTCGCGCGCCGCGGGGGACGGGGAGACCGTGCAGGCCGCCGCCGTCAGCACGGCCGCCGCCGTCCGGGACAACGCGTGGATGGAGAGCAACATCGGACTCGTGGGATGAGGTGGATCGCACGGCAGAGCAGGGCTTGGACCTATTGCGCCGCGCGTGGCGCCACGGGCCGCCCGTCGAGCTTCTCGATCGTCGCCTGCGACGGGCCGCGCGTCTTCTTCAGCCGCGCCGCCACCCGCTCCGCCTCGGCCAGCACCCGCAGCACGTTGCCGCTCGCCAGCTTCGCCAGGTCGGCGTCGCTCCACCCGCGGTGCGCCAGCTCGGCGAACAGCGTCGGGAAAGTGGAGACGTCCTCCAGCCCCACGACGTTCTCCGGGATGCCGTCGAAATCGCTGCCGATGCCGACGTGATCCACTCCGGCGATCCGCCGCACGTGCTCGATGTGGTCCGCGACCTCGGCCACCGTCGCCCGGGGGCGGGGATGGGCCGCCCGCCATCTCGCGACCTCGGCGCGCGCCGCGGGCGTATCGCCTCCGGCTCGCTGGCGCGCCGCCTTCGCCTGCGCCTCCAGGCTGTCGTCGTCAGCCTTCACCGCCTTCGAGACGAACGCCGTCACGAAGGGCACCATCACGACGCCGCCGTTGCGCGGCACGCGGGCGAGGATCGAGTCCGGCACGTTGCGCGGGTGGTCGACGAGGGCACGCGCCGCGGAGTGGGAGAAGATCACCGGCGCCTCGGCGACGTCGAGCGCGGCACTCATCGTCCCCGGCGACACGTGGGACAGATCCACGAGCATGCCGAGGCGGTTCATCTCGCGGACGACCTCGCGGCCGAAGGGAGTGAGGCCGCCGTGCTTCGCGGTGTCCAGTGCGGCATCGGCCCAGTCGAGCGTGACGTTGTGGGTGAGCGTCATGTAGCGCGCACCGAGATCGTAGTACTGGCGCAGCGCCTCGAGGGAGTTCTCGATCGCGTGGCCGCCCTCCATGCCGAGCAGCGAGGCGACCTTCCCCCGCTTCATCGCCGCACGGGCGCCGGCCGCCGTCGGCGCCCACTGCAGCTCCGGGTAGCGCGCGACGATCCGGCGCGCGATGTCGATCTGCTCGAGCTGCACGCGCGCGTAGCCGGGCCGGCTCGAGACGGTGCCGTTGGGTGCGTAGGTGGCGTCGCTTGGTTCGCCCGGCAGATACACCGACCAGAACTGCGCGCCGACGTGGCCCTGCTTCAGGCGCGCGAGATCGGTCATGCCCGGCGTCCGGGTGCGCAGGTCGTACCACTCGACATCGCGTGGGTGCGCGCTGTCCTCGCGGATGCGCCAGGGGAGATCGTTGTGGCCGTCCATCACCGGGTTGGCGCGCAGCACGCGCAGGGCGCGCGCCATGTCGGCTGAGGTGGCGGCGCTCACGGGCGTGGAACCGGCGGTCTGGGCGCCGAGCGGCGCAGCGACGAGGAGAGCGAACAGGAGAGAGGCGCGCATGTCGGGGAGCGGGTGAGGACGACGACGCTGATCGTCTCAGTATACCGCCCGGCCCGCGCGTGCGGAGGAGCGCCTCCGCGTGCGGGGTGTCAGGCCGCCCGCTCGGGGTGATCCGGCGTCGACAGCACGGGTGCCGTCCCCTCGCCCATCTGGTGCCGCACCAGCGTGGCGTAGGTGGGGCAGCGCTCGAGGAGCTCGACGTGCGAGCCACTGGCCACCACGCGTCCCTCGGCGATGACGAGGATGCGGTCGGCGTCGCGCACGGTGTTCAGGCGATGGGCGACGATGAAGGTCGTGCGCCCGCGCCGCAGCGACCGGAGCGCCTCCTGCACGGCCTGCTCGGACTCGGTGTCCAGCGCCGCCGTCGCCTCGTCGAGGAGCAGCACTGCCGGATCGACGAGGAAAGCACGCGCGATCGCGATGCGCTGGCGCTGGCCGCCGGACAGCGCGCGTCCCCCTTCGCCGACGCGAGTGTCGTAGCCCTTGGCCAGCTGCACGATGAACTCGTGCGCGTTCGCCGCCTGGGCCGCCGCCATCACCTCCGCGCGTGTGGCGGTGGGTCGACCATAGGAGATGTTCGCCGCCACGGAGTCGTTGAACAGCACGACGTCCTGCGGCACCGCGCCGTACTGCCGCCGCACCGTGGCGATGCGCAGCGAGCGGAGATCGGCGCCGTCGATCAGGATGCGCCCCGCCGTCGGGTTGTGGATGCGCTGCAGGAGCTGCAGGATCGTCGACTTGCCGCTGCCCGAGGGGCCGACGAGGGCGACCGTCTCTCCCGCCTCCACCGTCACGTCGAGATCGTCCAGCGCCTTGCGGCCGCTCCGGTATTCGAAGCTCACGCGCTCGAAGCTGATGCGTCCCTGGATGGGCGGGCAGGGCACCGCGTCCGGCACGTCGGGCGACTCTTCCTCCGCGTCCAGCACCTGGAACACCGACAGCAGCGCCACGTGCGCCTTGCGCAGGATCGGGTAGAGATCGACGATCTGCTGGACCGGCGCGAAGACGCCGCTCACGTAGCCGAGAAAGGCGAGCAGGGAGCCGACGGTGAGCTCGCCCCGCACCACCAGCCATCCCCCGAGGCACAGCACGACCACCCGTGCCGTGAGCTCGGCGATGCCGGCGGCCACCGTGGTGCGCGCGTCGACGTGGACGCCGCGCTGGATGCTGGCGAAGGCCCAGCGGATCCGGCGCATCAGGCGCCGCTCCTCGTCGCGCTCGCGGGCGAAGGCGCGGACGGTGCCCATCCCATGCAGCCGCTCGGTGTACCCGGACCACAGCCGCTTCCAGAAGGCATGCTGCATCCGCTCGCGCCGACGCTGCTGCCGCGACGCCACCGCGGCGATGATCGCCGGCACCGGGACGAGGCAGAGGACGATCGCGGTGATCGACCCGTCGAGCCGCGCCATCCCCCACGCCGCCAGGGCGACATACACGAGGGTCGGCACGAGCTTGAACGCGACGTCGGTGAACGCGCTCGCCGTCTGCGGCGAGCTGGAATCGATGGCGTAGCGAAGCCCGCCGGTCCCCATCTCGGACTGGGTGCTCGCCGAGAGCACGCTCATCTTGGCCGCGACCCGCGAGCGGAGCTGATACTCGAGGTTCAGCCGCACGGCCCAGGTGGAGGTCGTGACCCAGGCCGCGCCCAGGATGCGACAGGTGAGCACCAGGGCGAACAGGCCGACGCCGGCGGCGATCGCGCGCAGGGTGCGCTCCGTCGCGGCGGGGCTGGCCGCGGCCAGGCGGTCGACGACCTGCTTCAGGAGCAGCGGCTCGGAGGCCGCCGCGGCCGCGACGGCGAGCGACAACACGAACGTGAGGCTCACGCGCCGGATGTTCGGGCGCACGAAGAGGTGCACGGCTCGCCGGGCGGGGCCGAGCTGGTCGGAAAGCAGCACGTGGCAGGGCAGGAAGGAGGTTCCTGCTGCTGACGGCTACCGGGCCGGCCTGGTCACCATCGCCGATGGCGGAGGTCACGACGGGCCACCGCCGTTGCTCCCCGGCGCCACGCCCCGTAGCATGGCCGCATGCTCATCGCCCTGCTCGCCGCCCTCGCCGCCGCGGACTCCACGACGTTCATCCGCGTCAATCAGGTCGGCTATCTCCCCGACGCGCCCAAGATCGCCGTCGCCTGCTCGCTCGACAGCACGGCGCGCCTCCAGACCTTCGTCGTGCGCGACGACCGCGACCGCGAGGTGCTCGGCCCGCGCGCCGCGCAACGCGCCGGGACGTTCGGGCCCTGCGTCGTCACGTACCGCCTGGACTTCTCGGCGCTGCGACGGACGGGGCGCTATCGGATCGTCGCCGGTGGGGCGATCTCCTCCGTCGTGCGGATCGGCGCCGACGTGTACGCCGGCGGTGCGGACACGCTGCTGTACTACATGCGGCAGCAGCGATCGGGATGGAATCCGCTCTTCCGCGACTCGGTGCACACGCGCGACGGCATCGTCGTCGACTCGCCGCGGGCGGGACGGCGCGTGTCGGTGAGCGGCGGGTGGGCCGACGCGTCGGACTACCTGCAGTACGTCGCCACGTCGGCGAACGCGACGTTCGTCATGCTGATGGCCTACCGCGATCATCCGCGGGCGTTCGCGGATCGCTTTCAGGCCGACGGAGCTCCCGGCACGAACGCGGTGCCCGACGTGCTGGACGAGGCGCGCCACGGCCTCGAGTGGCTGGTGCGGATGTTCGGCGACGACGGGGAGATGTTCAACCAGATCGCCGACGATCGCGACCACGCATTCTTCGACCTGCCGTCGAACGATTCCTCCGACTACGGGTGGGGCAAGGGAGGCGAGCGACCGGTGTATCCGTGCACCGGCGCGCCGCAGGGCCTCTTCCAGTACAAGAATCGGTCGACCGGTCTCGCCTCCACCGCCGGCAAGTACGCGTCCGCTTTCGCCCTCGGCGCGCAGCTGCTCGCACCCCGTGACCGCGCGTTCGCCGCATTGCTGCGCCGGAAGGCCGACGCCGCCTACGCCCTGGGCCGCGCCCACCCGGGCGTCTGTCAGACCGCCCCTGGCCGCGCACCGTACTTCTACGAGGAAGACAACTGGACGGACGACATGGAGCTCGCCGCCGCGGTGCTGGCCGGCCGCACCGGCGGGCGCGCGCTCATCGACGACGCCGTCGCCTTCGCCGCGCAGGAGCCGGTCACGCCATGGATGGGCGCGGACACGGCGCGCCATTACCAGTGGTTCCCGTGGCACAACAACGGCCACCACGAGATCTGGCGCGCCGCGCGTGCCCGGGGTGACGCGGCCACTCAGCGGCGAATGGCGGCGTACTACCGGCGTGGTCTGGAGGCCGTCGCCGGGCGTGCGGACAACGGATTCCGGATCGGCGTCCCGTTCATCTGGTGCTCGAACAACCTCATGACGTCGTTCGCCACCCAGGCGATGCTCTACCGCCGCATGACTGGCGACATGCGTTTCCGCCTCTACGAGCAGGCGGCGATCGACTGGCTGTTCGGCGTGAATCCGTGGGGGGTCTCCATGGTCATCGGCTATCCGCACGATGGCGTGACCGCACGAGACCCGCACTCGGCCGTCGCCGCGCGCCTCGGGGTCGACAAGCTCCTAGGCGGGCTGCTGGATGGCCCGGTGTACCGCTCGATCTATGCGAACCTGAAGGGCATCGCCCTCCATGAACCGGACGAGTACGCAGCCTTCAACACCGGGCGCATGGTCTACCACGACGACCTGGGTGACTACTCGACGAACGAGCCGATCATGGACGGCACGGCGAGCCTCGTGTACCTCCTCTCGGGGCTGGCCCCGAGGCACTGATGCGACTCCGAAGTCTCTAGCGTGCTCAGCCGTATGACCCGTGTGCCACGATGGCGCGCTGGTCCCGTCAAGCGTATGCTCAAGGGGTCCAGCTCGGTCCAGGCAAGCGATCCAGTCGATTCATCCACGCACGACTGCGAGGCTTCCATGTCCACCCCCGTATCTCACCGCGAAGGCGACGCGGCCATTCCGCTCCCGCTTCGCACCCCGCTCGCCGACGAGAACGCGCTCCACGACGCCTTCCTCGCCGAGTATCCAACACTGGCCGCCGAGGCGAAGGCGGAGCTCGGCGCCGAGGCGGCCGCGCTCACCCCCAAGGTCGTGGAAGGCGCATTCGTTCGCGCGTGGGATGCGCGCGCGCGGTTCCGCACTCCCGCGGAGCTTCATCAGTTCCTCGTCGAGGACGTGCATCACGCCGCCGCGCGCGCGTTGAGCCGCCGCGCCGCCGCGCATCGCTTCGCCGGTCACGACACGCCGCAGAGCAAGCACGCGGCGCACGCCGCCGCCGAAGTCGACATGGAGCAGTCGTGGGCGCACGTCGTGCACGCGCTGCATGGCGAGCCGCACAGCCCGCAGGCGCTCGCCCAGGCCGCGGCGCTCTCGCGCCACGAGGCCGCGGAGCACATCGCCGTCATCGAGAAGGGCGTCCCCGTCTGGAAGGTCGTCGCCATCATCGTCGTCGTCGTCGGCGTGCTCGCGGGCGCCGTCGCGCTGATGAACTACATCGGTGCGGACGCCAAGACGGCGGCGGCGGTGAACGCCGGCGACGCGCGCGTCGTCACGTCGCTGCCCGCCCAGGTGGGCGTCGTCACCCTCGACGACGGGAGCACCGTCCGTCTGGCGCCCGAATCGAAGCTCTCGATCCCGAAAGGCTTCGGCCCGGACCTCCGTGCCGTGAAGCTCGAGGGCGCAGCCACCTTCGCCGTCGCCGCCGGCAAGCCCGGAAAGTTCCAGGTCCATACCCGCGACGCCATCGTCGTCGCCAAGGGAACCAAGTTCACCGTGCGCAGCTACGAGGGCGACGGGAACACCACGATCGTGGTCTCCGAAGGATCGGTCGACGTGCGGCACGGTGAGGATGCGCGACCCGTCACCGCCGGCAGCGGGCTGCTCGTCGTGCCCGGACAGAGCCCGCGCGCCGCGACGAAAGACGAAGCCGATGCCGCGGCCGCCTGGAACGACGGCACCCTCGCCGTCGTCGATCGTCCGCTGCGCGAGGTGCTGCCCCAGCTCCGGCGTTGGTATGGATTGACCGTCAACGTGCCGCAGACCGCGCTGCTCGAGCGCACCGCGACGTTCCGCGCATCGCTGGATTCCTCCCGCCAGGCGATTCACGGGATCGAGCAGAGCACAGGGCTGGAGTTCGGCTACATCGGACCGAACATGGTGTTCCGCGAACGGGCGGCGGCCGCGAAGAAGAAGTAGCTTCGTCGCACGACGACGATGTACGAGCGAGCCCTCCGCCGCGTCGCGACGGGGGGCTCGTCCGCGGTTGGAGCCACGACGCCAGGGAACGGCATGAGCGACGAGTTCTACCAGGACGCACCGAGCCTCGGGAATCAGTTCGAGACCGACGTGCTGCTGCGCGCGTACCTCGAGTGGCGCCTGCCGCCCGCCATTCGCGACCAGGTGACGCCCGAGCTGTTCCACCTGGGCGAGCGCGCCGTGACGGAGCTGCTCGCGCTCGGCGACGCGGCGGAAGCCGAGCCACCGCGCCACGTGCCGTACGATCCGTGGGGACGCCGGGTCGATCGGATCGAGGTCAGCGATGCCTGGCGTGCGCTCGACCGCATCTCCGCCGAGACGGGGCTCGTCGCCACGGCGTTCGAGCGCAGACACGGCGCATGGTCGCGGGTGCACCAGATGGCCATGCTCTATCTCTTTCATCCGTCGTCGGCGACCTACAGCTGCCCGCTCGCGATGACCGACGGCGCAGCGCGGTTTCTGGAGCTCCACGGCGATGCGCGAACTCGCGAGGCCTTCGATCGGCTCACCTCGCGCGATCCCTCGCGCTTCTGGACGTCGGGACAGTGGATGACCGAGCGCACCGGCGGCTCCGACGTGTCCGGTACCAGCACGGTCGCCCGCCTCGACGAGAGCGGGAACACGTATCGGCTGTACGGCACCAAGTGGTTCACGTCGGCGACGACGTCGCAGATGGCCATCACCCTCGCCCGCATCGAGGGCGCGCCGGCGGGCGGGCGTGGCCTGAGCGCCTTCTTCGTCCAGCTGCGCGACGGGGATGGTGCGCTGCGCGGCATTCGCGTCAACCGGCTGAAGGACAAGCTGGGCACGCGCGCCCTGCCGACGGCGGAGCTGACGCTCGACGGCACTCCCGCGCTGCTGGTCGGCGGCGCGGGGGACGGCGTGCGCAAGATCGCATCGCTGTTCAACGTGACGCGCGTATATAACGCGGTCGCCGCCGTGTCGGGGATGCGCCGCGCGCTGGCCCTCGCGCACGATTATGCCGCCCGCCGCCAGGCGTTCGGCAAGCGCCTCGCCGACCACCCGCTCCACGCCGAAACGCTGGCCGGCCTGGACGCACGCTTTCACGCCGCGTTCCACCTCACCTTCCAGGTGGTGGAGCTGCTGGGCCGCGAGGAGACGGGTGAGGCGACCGACGCCGAGCTGGCGATGCTGCGACTCCTCACGCCGGTCGCCAAGCTGTTCACCGCCAAGCAGGCGGTGCTCGTGGCGAGCGAGGTCATGGAATCGTTCGGTGGTGCCGGCTACATCGAGGACACGCGCATCCCGCGCCTGCTGCGCGATGCGCAGGTGCTACCGATCTGGGAGGGCACAACGAACGTGCTGAGCCTCGACGTCTGGCGCGCGATCGAGCGAACCGACGCGCTTGCGCCATGGCTGGAGCACGTGCGCGCCGAGATGGCTGGCGTGCGCCATCCCTCGTGCGCGATCGCGGCGTTCGCCGTGCGCTCGGCGGCGGAGCTGATCGGCGCGTACGTCCGGCGCACCACCGAGCCGGCACAGCGAGAGCTGAGCGCGCGACGTCTCGCCTTCGCCATCGCGCGCACGGCGGCGGCCTCACGGCTCGTGGCCCACGCCGAGTGGGAGGCCGCCCGATCCGCCGCCGATCCCGAGTCCACCGCCCCTGCGGTGGAGCGGATGAGCCGGTGGCTGGCCCGTGATCTCGCGGCCGGGTTGGACGTGGTGGCGCCGTAGCGATACGATTGCCTCGCCTTCATCGACTCCATCTGCCATGCGTCACCTTCGCCCGCTCCAACTGTTCGTCGTCGCGTTCACGCTCGCCGGCACCTCTGCGGCGACGGCCCAATCGTCGGGCGTCCGATCCGGCTTCTCCGTCAGCCGGCTCGCGCGGATCGACAGCGTGCTTGACCGCGCCGTCGCGCGCGGCGAGATCGCCGGCGCGGTAGCGCTCGTGCTGCGCGACGGCCAGCCGGTCTACGAGCGTGCCGTGGGGTGGGCAGACCGCGAAGCGTCACGTCGCATGCGGCTGGACGACATCTTCCGCATCGCCTCCCAGACGAAGGCGCTGACGAGCGTCGGGATCATGGCGCTGGCCGAGGAAGGGAAGCTGTCGCTGCGCGATCCGGTGAGCCGGTACATCCCGGCATTCGAGCACACCACCGTGGCGCTCCGCAGCGACACCGGTCGGGTGGTCGTCGCCGCCCGACGGCGCATCACCATCCGCGACCTGCTGACGCACACCTCCGGCATCTCGTACGGGGTCGACTCGCTCGTGGGGCCGCTGTACTCCGCCCGCGGGCTCGGACCGGCGGCGGGGTGGGGGTGGTACACCGCCGACAAGGACGAGCCGGTGTGCACGACGATGGAGCGGCTCGCCACCCTCCCCTTCGTCGCCCAGCCCGGCGAGCGTTTCGTGTACGGATACTCGACCGACATCCTCGGCTGCGTGATCGAGCGCGTGTCCGGCCAGCCCCTCGATTTGTTCATCCGCACGCGCATCACCGATCCGTTGGGCATGCGCGACACTCACTTCTTCCTTCCGGTCGATGCGCGCGGACGCCTCGTGACCGTGTACGCGAGCGGCAGCGACGGCCACGCCGTCCGGGCGCCGGCTGGCCCGCGCGGGCAGGGCGACTACGTCGACGGTCCGCGGACGAGCTTCTCGGGTGGGGCGGGGCTTCTGTCCACCGCGCACGACTACGCCCGATTCCTCCAGATGCTGCTCAACGGAGGAACGCTGAACGGCGTGCGGATCCTGGCGCCGAGCACCGTCGCGCTCATGACCAGCAACCAGACCGGAACGCTCTACTCCCAGGAGGGCGAGGGCTTCGGGCTCGGCTTCAGCACCGTCGAACGCCCGGGCGCCAACGGCCGGGTGGAATCGGTCGGCACCTACGGCTGGGGCGGCGCGTACGGCAGCAAGTACGCGGTCGACCCACGCCAACGCCTCGTGCTCGTGTTCATGATCCAGCAGATCCCCGACCGCAGCGACGTGGGGACGAACTTTCCGATGCTCGTGTATCAGGCGCTGGTGCAGCCGCGATGACGGCACGCGATCGCGACGGCGGGCGACTCTCCGCGCCGCCGTCGGCCGACCCTGCGCCGGAGCCGTCGGACGAGCGGACGGCGCGCGCGCTCAAGACCTGGGTCGTGCTGGCACGCGCGTACGCCGCCGTGGCGCGGGCGGTGGAGGGACAGATCGCGCGGCACGGCCTCACCACTACCGAGTTCGGCATCCTCGAGGCGCTGCACCACAAGGGGCCGCTGCTCCTGGGAGAGATCCAGCGCAAGGTGCTGGTCACGAGCGGCGGGATCACCTATCTCGTCGACCGTCTGGTGGCGAAGGGGCTGGTGACGCGCGTGCCCTCGCCCGACGACCGGCGCGCCCGCTACGCGGTGCTCACGCCAGAGGGAAAGCAGCTCATCGCCGAGATCTTTCCGGCGCACGCGGCCTTCCTGGCGGACGTGCTATCCACGCTCAATGAACGGGAGCACGAGGAGGCCGCGGCGCTCCTCAGAAAGCTGGGCCGGGGCGCCGCGGCGCGAACCGAGGCGCCGCGGTAATCCCGCTGCCGGCCGAAGCGGCGACAGTGGGGCGAGCAGTCTGGTCCTTCGTTTGCGAAATGTTCAGCCGGCCGCTCACCCGAGCGCCGGTTCCCTCACTCACAAGGAGAAAACACGATGCTCGGCCTCGCCCTCATCTTGTTCGTCGTCTGGGTGCTCTGCGTCCTCGTCTTCAAGATCGCCGTGTTCGCCGTGCACATCCTGCTCATCCTCGGCGTGATCGCGCTGGTGATGCACTTCGTGCGCAAGAGCCGCACGACGACCACGATGTAGACGCGGTGGAGCGGCTGAGCGGCGGAACGGAGAGCCGCTCCACCGCTCGGCCGCTCGACCGCTCCATCGTCACTCCGGCGGCACGGAGCGCGGACCCGTCTGCACCGGCGGCAGCGGCTTGGACCGGTCCTCGCCCGGCGCGAGGTTCCACTCGAAGAAGGTCCAGGTGCGGTTCCACGAGTCCACCTGCGCCGGAGAGTCCACCCGCTCGAGGGTCACCGGGTCGACGCGGCGACTGAACGCATGGCCGACCGATCCCCCCCACGGCGCCGGATTCTCGTAGATCTTCGTCTCGGCGAGATCGGGCTTGAGCGCGCGCAGGGTGTACACCATCTGCTGGTCTTCCACGAAGTTGACGTCCTCGTCGTTCGTGGCCACGTGCACCAGCATCGGTACCTTCAGGTTGGCGGCGTGGAACACCGGCGACCGCTTCACGTATTCCTCACGCTTCTCGAACGGCAGTCCCTGGATCCCCTCCTCGGCCGCGAAGTCGTCCTGATAGGTCGGCCCCTTGTACGAGAGGCGGAAGATCAGGTTCGTCACCGGGACGATGGCCGCGCCGGCCTTGAACGGATGCTCGGTGCGGAACAGCGTGTGGGCCGTGATGAACCCGCCGTGGCTCCATCCCATGATGCCCAGGCGCGACATGTCCACGTACGGTAGCGTCTTCAGGTAGTCCACGGCGGAGATGGCATCGTCGACCTCCTTGCCGCCGTAGTCGATCGCCTCGTAGTGCGCGGCGCCGTGGCCCGTGCTGCCGCGGTAGTCCGGCGTGATGACGACGTACCCGCGCTGCACTGCCTCGCGCACGAAGGGGAACATCGACTGCGTCCAGTCTCCGTGGACGCCGCCGTGCACCCACACCATCGCGGCATGGCCGCCGGTGCCGCGCTTCGTGAGCGGCGCGAAGAGATAGGCGGGGATCGTCCTCCCGTCGGCGCGGCTCTTGTACGTGACCTTCCGGAACTCCATCACGCCGGCGCTGCGTGCCGTGTAGATGCTGTCCGTGCGCCGCTTGGCGGCGATCTGACGGGCGTAGTCCGCCTTGGGCAGGTCGCTTGGGCGGTTGCTCACGTAGAGGCGAGCGGCCCGCGCCGAGTCCATCGAGGGAGTGGGTCTGGCTGGCTGAGTCGCCGGCGTGGCCTGCGCGCCGGCGACGCCGCAGGCCAACACGAGTGCGAGCGCGGCGCCCACGGCGCGGCGCGCCTGGTGCGGGAGATGTGCGACCATCGGTGAGGGCTGGTGGTGGGGAAGGAGACACGCCGCCCGCACCCGCCACGCGGCAGATCGGCAGCGGAACGATGATGTGCTACGCTGCCATCTCCCCTGACGTTGACAGGCGCCGTTCAGTACGGCGCCGGCGCGGACCACACCAGGTATGCGCCACCGCGCCCATCCGGCGCGGCCGACGTGTGCAGCAGCACCCGATCGACGAAGTTGTCGGGGTGGGCGTGGGTGTACTTCACCACCTTCAACCCGCTGAACGTCCCGATCCCCGCGCCGAGAACCACGTCGCTGGCCCAGTGACGGTTGTGATACATCCGCGACAACCCGACGAGCGTCGCGCCGCCGTACATCACCGGCCCCACGTACCAGGTGTACCGTGGCCACATGCGATCCACCTCGCTCGTCACTGCGGCCGCCGCGGCGAAGGCGGTCGTGGTGTGTCCCGAGGGAAACGACGTCCGTCCCTCCGACGAGAACCCCTTCCCGAACTTGAAGTCGCTCGGCTGCGTGAGCACCGAGGCATCGGGGCGCGCGCGACCGAGCGTCCCCTTGAGCACCCCCGTGATCCCCGAGCCGAGCAGCACCGCTTCGGTGCCGTGCCATCCCAGGTCGCGGAGCTTCGGCTTGTTGGCGACGACGCCGATGCCGTACAGCGCTCCGCCGATGATGAACGAACCCGGCGTCGTGATGTACTCCACCCCCTTTGCGGAGTTGTCCAGGAACCGGTTCGCCGGCGTGGTCTGGTCGCGGAGATGGGTCTCGATGTGCTTGTCGATCGGGAACATCGCGACGGTGAGCGCGGCGAATCCCGCCGCGAGCCAGGCGTCGCGCGCGGTGAAGAGCGTCTGGTGCGCCTGCGTGGTGTCGACAGGCGCCGGGGCGGGTGTCTGCGCCAGCGCGGCGGCGCATGGTGCAAGGGCGAACGCCGCCGCCAGGGCGAGACGTCCGGAGCTCGGGATCTGAGTCATGGAGCAGCTGGGTGAATCGGTGGGGATCGTTCCGCTCGTCGGCGGCCGTCCGACGATTGCAGGAATCGCGCTACCTTACTCGACGCGCTGCACCTTACCGGAACCTGACGCGACCCTCGGCTGCCCATGCGCCCCTTCTCCACCGCCCTCGGCATCGCCGCCGTCGCCGCGGGTCTGTGCATCGTCGAGGCCTGCGGCCGCGATGCGGCGCCGGCCGAGCAACCGTTCGTCGTCTACAATGCGGCGTCGCTCACGCGCCCGATGCGTGCCGTGCTCGACTCCTTTGCGCTCCGCACCGGCACGCGGTACGCGCAGGAGAGCGCGTCGAGCCTGGAGCTGGTGCGTCGCCTGACGGAGCTCCGCTCGACCCCGGACGTCCTCGCGCTGGCCGATCCCGAGCTCTTTCCCACGCTGCTGGAGCCGCGCTTCACGACCTGGCACGCGCTGTTCGGCCGCAACCGCATCGTGCTGGCCTACACGGCGCGCTCCCGCTTCGCGTCCGAGATCGACGCGACCAACTGGTGGCAGATCCTCTCGCGCCCCGGAGTGCAGGTGGGCCGCTCCGACCCGAACGCCGATCCGTCCGGCTATCGGACGGTGCTCGTCTGGCAGCTCTCGGCGCGGCATTACGGTGTCCGCGATCTCGAGGCTCGCATGCTGCGCGCCTCGCCGCCGCGCAACATTCGTCCGCGCGAGGCCGACCAGGTCGCGCTGCTTCAGGCGGGGGAGCTCGACTACATCTGGACCTACGAGAGCCTCGCCGCGCTGATGGGACTCCCCTACGTGAAGCTGCCCGATGCGGTGGATCTCGGCGCGCCGGCCGATTCCGCCGGTTATGCACAGGCCAGCACGCGCGTGCTCGGCAAGCGTGCGGGCGACACGATCACCGTCCGTGGGCGACCGATTCTCTTCGGCGTGAGCGTGCCGCGCGGCGCGCCGCACGCGGCCGCCGCCGACCGGTTCGTCGCATACCTCCTTTCTCCCGAGGGTCGGCGCATCCTTCGTCGCACGCACTTCGACGCGCTGGACACGCCGGCGTTCGTCGGACGGTCGATCCCACCGCTCGTGGCCGCAGCCGCGGAGCGCGCGCGCGCCGGGCCTGCGACCCCCTGACGGCGCGCGTTGTGCGGTGGCTCACCGTCTGGTCCCGACGGGACCCTGACCCCGACGCCGGAGCCAAGCGCGTGTCACCCCACCGAACTTTTCTCGACGATCTCGCGCGACTCTGGAATGCCTGGGAGGTCATTCCGATCTGGGGAGAGCGGCGAACCACGTCCCGCCGTACTCACGTGGAGGAGGCCGGCTCGCGTCTCGTCGACCGCCGCACGCGCGAACGTCGCCGCGCGCCCGGCCTCCGCATCGCCCTGCCGCCGAAGCTCGCGCACGGATGGATCGCCTTCGAGTGCAACGACGAGCGTCGGCGCGTCGCTCCGATCCCCGAGGGCTGGACCGAGCTCTCGGAGGAGGCGCTCCGCGAGCTGTGGCGGCGCGCGGAGCAGCTCCCCCCGAGACGGAAGCGGTTGGTCGAGTAGCGTGCTGCCGTGAGCTAGCCCGGGTACCACCCCGCACGGAACTCGCGGGTCAGATACGCGTTCGCTCCGGGAATGTTCGTGATCGACATCTCCGGTGCGTCGTAGACGATCTTCCGGCTGGGCCCCGCACGCAGTGCGGCGATGCCGAGCAGCATCACCTCCGTCAGCGCCGACGCGTAGTCGAACGGGCAGCTCGCCGTCCCCTCGCCCTTGCACGCCTGCGCCCAGTTCACCTCGTGCGGCACCTCGATGCGCGGCAACGTCTTCGGCACCGACGCCGCGCGCGCGGCCGCAGCCTCGGGGTAGACCTGCACGTTCTCGCCGTAGGTCTCATAGGTGAGATAGCCCTGATCGCCGATGAGCACTCCACCGCCGCCGTCGGCGCGGGGGAGCACGACGTCCTGTGACAGCGCCGGCAGCAGGCCTCCGTCGTACCACACGAGCGACACCGGCGGCTGCGAGCCGCGTGCCGGGAACTCGTAGCGCGCCGTCATCGCCAGCGGGTACGCGCCAGGATCGTCCTTCGTCCCGCCCCATGGCGTCGACGACGCGATCACGCTCGTCGGCATGCCGAGCCCCAGCGCCCAGTACGGCTGGTCGATGAGGTGCGCCCCCATGTCGCCGATCGCGCTCACCCCGAAGTCCGGCCAGCCGCGCCAGCTGAACGGGTGGTAGACGGGATGGTAGGGCACGTCCGGGGCGGGCCCGAGAAACAGGTCCCATCGCAGCCCGGGCGGCGGCGTCTGTGGATTCTCTGCCATCGCGCGCAGGATCGCGTTGTCCACCGTGCGCATCCCCCATCTGGGCGGCGGGGCCGGCGTCGCGGCCGCCGTCGTCGTCGCCGTGGGAGTGGCGCTCGCCACCGGAGCGGCAGGGGTGCCGAGGACCGGTCCGGTGATCGGCCGCGCCGCTCTCGCCGGCCGAGGGATCCCCTGCGCCCAGTAACGCTGGGGGCGATCGGTCCAGACGTGCGCTTCGCGTACCGGACCGATGACGCCCGCACCGATGATCTCGACGATCCGGCGCGTGCCTTCCATCGAATGGCCCTGATTGCCCATCTGCGTCACGACCTTCGTGTCGCGCGCCGTACGCGCGAGGAGCCGCGCCTCGTACACCGAATAGGTGAGCGGCTTCTGCACGTAGACGTGCTTGCCGGCCTTCATCGCCGCGACGGCGATGATGCCGTGCAGATGGTCCGGCGTCGCGATGACCACGGCGTCGATGTCCTTCTGCCGCTCGAGCATCACGCGAAAGTCCTCGTACTTGACGGCCTTCTCGTACGCCGCCTTCAGCTTCAGCGCCTCCGCCGACGGCCCGGTCTGCCCCTGCGGGGGGCGCATGCGGTTCGCCAGGCTGCGCTCGACGTAGCCGAAGTCCGCGTCGCACACGGCGACGATGTTCTCTCCCGCCTGCACCAGGGTGTTCATGTTGACCATCCCCATCCCGCCGATGCCGACGCACGCGACGTTCAGTGTCCGGCTCGGGGCGCGGTAGCCGACCCCGCCGAGCACGTGCCGCGGCACGATCATGGGGGCGATGGCGAGCGCGGCGGCGGCGCGGCCGGTGTCGCGAACGAAGGTGCGGCGCGAGATGGAGCTGTTGTCGTCGGCGGGCATGACCTCTCCTGATGTGGGCGGATGGAGGAAGTTGTGCGCTCGACCACACCAGGGCCAGTGACTCGAGCCACACCTCGGGTTGCGGTACGATGGACCGGAGAAGCCCGCCGCGCGGCCCGTCCCGGGATGGCGCAGATGGTGCGTTTCGGAGACCCGACCGACCCACCCGCGGGCGTGCCCGCGCACGACCATACAGCACCGAGACCACCATGAACCAGCCCCGTATCCTCGCGCGCGTCGTCAGCGGCCTCGCCGCCTGCGCAGCCCTGAGCGCGTGCGCCGGCAGCATCTCCCAGCAGGAGGAGGTGCAGATCGGCCAGCAGAACGCCGCGCAGATCAACGCGCAGCTCCCCATGCTGAACGACGGCACGATCAGCTCGTACGTGAACTCGCTCGGTCAGGCGATCGCCCGCCGCACCTCGCGTGGCGACCTCGACTGGCACTTCGCCGTCGTGAACAGTGAGGTCATCAATGCCTTCGCCCTGCCTGGCGGCTACGTCTACGTCAATCGCGGCGTGCTCACGAACGCCAGCAACGAGAGCGAGCTGGCGGGGGTGCTGGGCCACGAGATCGAGCACGTCGTCCGGCGCCACTCGGTGAAGCAGATGGAGCAGATGCAGGGCGCCAACATCGGTGTCGGGCTCGCGTGCGCTCTGACCAACGTCTGCCAGAACACCGCCGCGCAGGCCGCCATCCAGGTCGGCGGGACCGCGGTGTTCGCCAAGTTCAGCCGCGGCGACGAGGTGCAGGCGGACGAGGGCGGGTTCAACAACGTCATCAACGCCGGCATCAGCCCGCGCGGCATGCTGACCTTCTTCCAGAAGCTGCTGTCCGAGGAGCAGCAGAGCGGGGGCGGCAACGCGAGCGCCTGGTTCTCGGACCACCCGGGCACCCAGGATCGCATCGCCGACATCCAGCGCATGCTGAACGACAACGGCAGCCGGATCAGCGGCCTGCGAACCGACTCGCAGGGGTTCCAGACCATGAAAGCGCGTCTGCGCCAGCTCCCCGCCGCCCCGCGCGCCACGCAGTGATGCGGCACGGAGTCCGGCGTCGTCAGGGTGGCGACGCCGGATCCGGCTCGCCGAGCGTCCACCGCCCGATGGCGTCGTGCAGGAGACGGATCTGACGCGCCAGGCGGTCCAGCCGCGCACGCAGGAGCGGCGGTAGCCCGGCTTCGCGCGCGCGGGCCGCCTCCGACGCCAGCGCCGACGGCAGCGGCGCCGGTGCGCGGCCGCCCTCGATCGATTCGGCGAGGTCCGCCAGCACGCCGGTCGCCGTGTCGGTGAACCGGCGCAGCCCGTCGCTGCCGCCACCTTGCTCGCTGTGTCGGGCGAGTGCCAGTGCGGCGATCGATGCCGTGAGGCGCCGCGTGTAGGTCAGGAAGGTCATCGCGCTCGCGAGACGTCCTCCCGACCCGCTCGACTCACCGAGCAGCCGCTGGAACGACTCCTCGGCGTTCACCGTGGCGAGGCCGATCCGCCGGCGCGACCCGCGCAGCGCACGTCCCGCTGCCTCGCTGCGGTCGTCGAACAGCGCGACCACCGCCGCCAGGTACTCGCGGTTCGCGTGCAGCGCGGCGGCCATGAAGCCGGGAAGTCGCGTCTTCTCGGGGCTCGGCCAGAGCAGGCGCGACCCCGCCAGCGCCAGCGCGCCGCCGAGCAGCGTGTTCAGCACGCGGATGCTCGCCAGATGCCAGTCGCCGGCGCTCGCTTCTGCCAGGAGCACGAAGGTGGGGGTGAGAAAGATCGAGAAGGCCGCGTAGTTCACCGGCAGGAGCGCCACACAGGCCGCCGCGAACACGAACGACAGCACGAGGATCGCCCGCGGATCATGGAACAGGGCGCCCAGCGCCGCGGTCAGCAGGCCACCGAGCACGGTCCCCACCACTCGTTGCAACGCGCGCTGCGCCGTGACGCCGGTGTACGGCTGGAGGATGACGATCACCGTGATCGTCATCCAGTATCCGCGCTTGAGGCCCAGCGCATCGCCCAGCGCGACAGCGAGTGCGGTGACGACGGCGACGCGCAGTGCGTAGCGGAAGATCAACGAGTCCCACGACAGCATGGCTCGCAGCGTCGTCAGGGCGGAGTCGGGCTCGTCGGGCTCGCTGATCACCGCCGCCGCCGGCACACCGGCGATGTCGGCGGGAGTGGGTGATGCGGCCCCGTGCCCCGCATTCAACGCCGCGACCGTCACCGACGCCACGCCGGCGTACTGGGCGCCACGGTCGAGCACCGCCGCGGCCTGCTGGTAATGCACCGCGGCAGCGGGATCAGCGGCGATGGCGCCCGCTATCGCGCCCCGCAACGCATCGCCGTTCCATGGCACCGCGATCGGCTCCGGCTCACCCTCCGTCTCCACCGCTCCGGCGAGTGCGTGCGCAGTGCGTGTGATGTCGTCGAGCGCGGTCCCTACCGCCGCGTCCGCGGACGAGACCCGCGCGACCGCATGGATGCTGTCGATCGCCTCGGCGATCGCCACGACGTGGGCGAACAGCTGATCCACGATCTCGCCGAGCACGACGAGCCGCTCCTCGCGGCCGCTCGTCCCTGGGCGACCGCGGCGGGACTGCGTCAGCGCGAGCCGCGCATCCTCGAGCGCCGTTCGTACCGCGGCGCTCCCCGCGGGCAGCTCGCTCGTGTCCGTGTCGAGCGTGGCGCGCAGGTGCAACGCGACGTCGGCCGCATACGCGGCGAGCGCACGGTAGCTCTGGGCCACTGCGAGCCGCGCCGGCCGATACGGCTGCAGCGGCCAGACGACCAGCGCGACGGCCATCGCCCACAGGCCACCCGCCATCTCGTACCCTGCACGCAGGAATGCCCCATCGCCCGCCGAAGCCGGGACGGCGAGGGCGATGACGAACGTGGTCAGGGTAGCCCCACCGACGCTGACGCCCGGCGTCCCCCAGGCGCGCCCGAGGCACGTGGCGAAGGCCACGGCAAAGGTGAGGGGGATCGCGAGCGCGATGTGCCCGCTCGCCAACGTACCGATCACCATCGCGCCGGCACAGCAGAGCGCCACGGCGCTCATCGTCATGGCTCGCGTCCGGTATGGGCCGCCGCGATCCGCGAGCGCCCCGTTGAATCCGCCCAGGCTGGTCCAGGTGGCGCCGCCCGTGCCGAGCACCTGCGCGGCCATCAGGGGGACGACCGTGGCCACCGCGGCGCGGAGGCCGGCGGCATAGGCGGGTCGCGGGCGTGCGAGCGCGGTCGCCGCGCGAACGGTGTGCAGCGTGGGGCCCAGCGGTCGGCGCATGGGCCAAAGCTACCAGTACGGGCCGCCCGCGCGCTCGCCCATCCGCGTCGACGCCCTATATTTCGGCACGATGAGTCACGCCCATTCCCACCCGCATACGCACGACCACGGGCACGACGGGCATGAGCACGCGCATGGCCACGACCACGGCGCGCTCCGATTCGGCGGCCATCACCACCATCACCACGCGCCGGCGAGCTACGACCGCGCCTTCGCGGTCGGGGTGGCGCTGAACCTCGGCTTCGTGCTCGCCGAGGTCGCCTTCGGCCTTCGCGCCGAGTCGCTCGCGCTGCTCGCCGACGCCGGCCACAATCTGAGCGACGTGCTCGCGCTCGCCCTGGCCTGGGCCGGCAGCGTGCTCGCGCGTCGCGGCCCGACACCACGATTCACCTACGGCCTCCGCCGGTTCTCCATCCTGGCGGCCGTTGCCAACGCCGGACTGCTGCTCATCGCCGTCGGCGCCATCGCCATCGAGGCGGTACAGCGGCTGCGGCACCCGGCGCCCGTGGCCGGCGGCACCGTGATGATCGTCGCCGCGATCGGCATCGTCATCAACGTCGGGACGGCGCTCGGGTTCATGCGTGGCCGCTCCTCCGACCTCAACATCCGCGGGGCCTTCCTGCACATGATCGCCGACGCCGTCGCCTCGGCGGGCGTCGTCCTCACCGGACTGTTGCTCGCCGTCACCGGCTGGCTCTGGCTCGACCCCGCGGTGAGCCTGCTGCTCGTCGCCGTCATCATGTGGAGCACCTGGGGGCTCGCGCGCGACTCCCTCGATCTCGCGCTCGACGCCGTTCCTCCGGGGATCGACTTCGACGCCGTGTGTGGCGTGCTCCGCGGCCTCGACGGCGTGGTGCAGGTGCACGACGTTCACATCTGGGGGATGAGCACCACCGACGTGGCGCTCACCGCTCACCTGGTCCGGCCCTGTCCGGGCGGGGAGGACGCGCTGCTGGCCGCCGCCACGCGCGAGCTGCGCTCGCGCTTCGGGATCTCGCATGCCACTATCCAGCTCGAGCAGGGCCTGGCCGTGCATCCGTGCGAGCTCGCCGAGCCGGGGCGCGTATGAATCCGTCGGACTCCCACCACCCCCGACGCCGATGAAGCTGAAGGAGGTGCTGTACGGGCTGGGCATCAAGCCCCGCCCGCGCGTCTACCCGTTCGAGCTCGTGAGCTTCCAGCTCGAGCGCGACGGCGAAGTCGGCTTCGCGCAGTGGCAGCACCCGGGCGCGCTGCGCTGGCGGACCACGGTGACCCAGGCGATGGTCGACGAAGCGCGGCACTGGCTGAAGCCCGGCGACACGGCGATCGACGTCGGCGCGCATACCGGCGATACGACGCTGCCCCTCGCCCTCGCCGCCGGACCGACGGGTGCCGTGCTCGCGCTCGAGCCCAACCCGCACGTGTTCAAGGTCCTGCTGGCCACCGCCGCGCTCAACCGGCGCACGACCAACATCTATCCGCTGATGTTCGCCGCCGTCCCCGAGGACGGCGAGCTGGTCTTCGAGTATTCCGACTCCGGCTTCTGCAACGGCGGCCTGCACGAGGGGATCGATCGGTGGACCCACGCGCACTTCTTCCGCCTGCGCGTGAAGGGGCGCAACGTCCCGCGGTTCATGGAGCGCGAGTTTCCGCGCGAGGCCGAGCGCCTGCGCTTCGTGAAAGTCGACGCCGAAGGGTTCGACCGGAGCGTGGTGGCATCGCTGCGGCCGCTCATCGGGCGCACGCGCCCCTACATCCGGAGCGAGGTGTTCAAGCACTCGCCGCCGGACGAGCGCACGCGCTTCTGGCGCGACCTCCGGGACATGGGCTACCACGTTCACAAGTTCGAGTCGGACACCCACTATCGCGGCGAGGAGCTGCAGGAAGGCGACATGACGCGCTGGCCGCACTTCGACATCTTCTGCGTTCCTGATCCATGACCCGCTCCCCGACGCTGGTCCGACGCACCCATTGGGTGATCAGGCTCACGCACTGGATCAACGTCGTCGCCATCGTCGTCATGGCGGGTAGCGGGCTGCGGATCTTCAACGCCTATCCGGCGTTCGCGCGGCCCGGCGAGAGCTTTCCGCTCAACCCGTGGGAAGGGCACGCCATCCCCGCGTCGCTCACCTTCGGCCGCTGGCTCGGCGGCGCGCGGCACTGGCACTTCGCGATGATGTGGCTGCTCGTCGCGAACGCGCTGCTCTACCTCGGCTTCCTCTTCCTGCACGGCGAGTGGCGCGACGTCGTGCCCCGGCGCGGCGATGCGCGCGACGCGCTGCAGATGATCCGGTTCTACCTCTTCGTGCGAAAGGATCACCCGCACCAGGGCAAGCACAACGCGCTCCAGAAAAGCGCCTACTTCGCCATGCCGATCCTCGGCGCGATCATCGTCCTGAGCGGCCTCGCCATCTGGAAACCCATCACGCTCGGCGTCCTGACCGCGCTGTTCGGAGGCTACAAGTGGGCGCGCTTCGTTCACTTCGTCGCCATGACGCTCCTCCTCCTCCTGGCGCTGGTGCACGTCTTCATGGTGTTCGCGGTGGATCCCTATTCGCTGCGCTCGATGGTCACCGGCTGGTACGACGAGGCGCGGTCGCCCGAGGCCCGGAACGCTCGCCCGTTCTACCACCTCGTCGCGCCGGCCAAGGGGCCAGCGGCAAAGGGGCCGGTGCGATGAGCATGGACCGCCGGCGCTTCCTCGGCATCACCGCGGCCACGATGTCCGGCACGCTGCTCGCCGCCTGCAACAAGAATCCCCGAAGCGCGGCGCGCCTGCTCGCTCTCGCCGAGCGATCCAACGAGTCCGTCGAGCGCGCCATCTTTCGTCACGATACGATGGATCGCGTGCCCGCGTCGGCGCGCGTCGCGGGCAAGGACTTCCCGAAGTATTTCGTGTCGGACACGATGCCGATCTGGGATCCCGCGGTTCGCGGCGTCTGGCGCCTCGAGGTGTCCGGTGCCGTGCGCCGTCCGCTCTCGCTCACGCTGGACGACCTGATGAAGCTGCCGCGGGTGACGCAGAAGGTCGATCACTTCTGCGTGGAAGGGTGGAACGCGCGCGCGACCTGGTCCGGTGTGCGGATGAGTGACCTCGCGCGCGTCGCCGAGCCCACCGCCGATGCGCAGTACGTGGACTTCGCCGGCTTCGACCAGGATTATCACGAGAGCTGGGACATGGAGAGCGCCATGCACCCGCTCACTCTCGTCGCCTACGGCATGGACGGCCGACTGCTCGGCGCGCCGCATGGCGCGCCGGCGCGGGTGCACTCTCCGGTGAAGCTCGGCTACAAGAACACGAAGTATCTCACGCGCATCGTGTTCATGCCGGCGCGTAACGGCGGCTACTGGAGCGATCAGGGCTACGAGTGGTACGGCGGCACGTGACGTAGCAGCGTCGGCGCCGAGGCCGCTGCGTCGCGGCGTCTGCGCCAGCGAGATTGCGCGCGGCACCGATCCTGCCGTCCCCCGCCCCCTGCAGCGATCGCGCTCCGTGATTCGCACGGATCGCGAGACGCCAACGCACAGTGACCGTCACGGGACGGAGGGATTGGGAATGGGAGACGTCACATGGACGCGCGGATTCCGCGCGGCCGCACTCGCCGTTGCGAGCGCCGGAAGTCTGGCCATTGTCGCGTGTGGCAAGGCCGACACCAAAGGAAACACGATGGATTCGACGACGACGATGGCGGCGGCGCGCGACAGCGCGACACGCACCGGGCCGGCACAGCCCGATGCCCAGATGCAGGCCGTGCTCGACCAGCTCGCGGCGCTGAACGGGAAGCCGATCGAGACGCTCACCCCCGCCGAGGCGCGCAAGCAGCCGACGCCGACCGATGCGGTGAAGGCGCTGCGGGCCAAGCAGGGCAAGCCCACCGCGCCGCCGCCCGGCGTCACCCTCAGCAATCGCAGCGTCCCGGGCGCGGCCGGCAATCTGCCGGCGAACATCTACACCCCCGCCGGCGCCGGTCCCTTTCCGGTGATCGTGTACTTCCATGGTGGCGGATGGGTGATCGCCAACAAGGACGTGTATGACGGCGGAGCGCGCGCCCTCTCGATGATGGCCAACGCCATCGTCATCTCCGCGGATTACCGCCAGGGGCCGGAACACAAGTTCCCCGCGGCGCACGACGATGCCGTGGCCGTGTACGAGTGGGCGCTGAAGAACGCCGCGGCGCTGAAGGGTGATCCGAAGCGCATCGCGCTCGCCGGCGAGAGCGCCGGCGGCGGGCTCGCGGTCGCCACCGCCATCGCGGCGCGCGACAAGAAGCTGCAGATGCCGCTCGCCATCGTCTCGGTCTATCCGATCGCCGGCAGCGACACGACGACGCCGTCGTACGTCGAGAACGCGACGGCCAAGCCGCTCAACCGGCCCATGATGTCGTGGTTCTTCGACAACTACCTGCGTAGTGCCGCGGACCGGCACGATCCGCGCATCAACCTCGTCGCCGCCAACCTGCAGGGCCTGCCGCCGACGACGATCATCAACGCGCAGATCGACCCGCTACGCAGCGACGGCGAGATGTTGGCGCAGAAGCTTCAGGCCGCCGGCGTCGGCGTGACGCAGAAGACCTACGACGGCGTCACCCACGAGTTCTTCGGCATGGGCGTCGTGCTCGACAAGGCGAAGGATGCCGAAGGAATGGCCGCCGACGCGCTCAAGCGGGCGTTCGGACAGTAGCTTTCACGGAGCCTCGAGCGACCGCTCGGGGCTCACCCCGACCAGCCCGCGCATGGCACCGAGTCCCACCGTCCGCCACAACGCCGCCGAACATCGCTTCGAGGCCACCACCGACCATGGGCTGGCGACGCTCCGCTACGTGCAGCGTGGCGACGTGCTCGACCTCGCACACACTGCCGTCCCGCAGGACGCGGAAGGGCAGGGGGTCGGCGGTGCGCTGGCGCATGCCGCATTCGAGCACGCGCGCGAGCAGGGCGTCCAGGTCATTCCGTCGTGCCCCTTCGTGCGCGCGTATCTGCAGAAGCACCCGGAGTTCGGCGATCTCGTCGCCTCGCGCTGAGCGGGGCCCGCGGGCCGAGCAATGCGCCTGGGTCAGTCCTCGGCGCGGCGGGCCGGTGCCGGCGGCACGCGCGTGGCGCGCATGCACCACCGCGCGAGCTCGAACGGCGAGAGCGACCGCCAGTCGGGTGGATAGGGCGCCAGGCGTCGCTTCTCACCGTCGACGGATTCGAACACCAACCACCCACCCCGACGGCGGTCATGCTCCAACAGCTTGATCAACGTGGCCGTCATCGCCGGCCTGGGGATCTCGCGGACCGTCCAGTCTACTCCGACGTTGTCCACGAACGTGCGCGAGCTCTGGGGCTGCATTGGAGGACGGGCATGAAGAACGCGTCTCTCGCGGACGACGTCGTCACGCGCGACCACAGAATAACCGCTCCGGGACGCTCAGGCTATTGATACTGGATGTACAGCGGGCGCGGTGTGAGCCGGAGCACTTCGGCCGGCGTCAACAGCGCATCGCCCTTCTTGGTGTCGTTGTGGAAGAAGAGCTTGAACCCCGTGAACTGCACCGGCTCCGCCTTCACGTAATCGTGGTACGAGTCGAACTTGAGCCAGGGCGGTCCCCACCCGTCCATGTCCATCACGACCTGCACGTGTGGCGTGAACTTGATCTGCTTGGCGTTGGTCACCATCGGCCGCGTGAACCGGTGCACCACGAGAATCTTCGGCGGCAGGTTCTTCCCCCGCGCGATCTCGTCCAGGAAGTTCACCGCCCAGTTGATGTCCTTGGCGTCCAGCGTCCCGATCTTGGAGCCCGGCACCCGGCCTGACGGCGCCATCGAGAACTCCGGGTCCACGGCCAGATGCACGTCGGGGTTCTCGAGGATCGGCCGCAGTCGCGGCAGCTCCGCCTGCAGCGTGCTCTTCCCCACCTGCACGTCGACGAAGAACAACGCGTTCTTCGCCTTCGCCCACGAATAGATCTCGTTCACCATCGAGTCGCGCATCTGCAGCCGGTACAGGCCGTTCTTGCCAGGCGCGCCCTGCGCCACGGTCACGATCAGGTGCAGCGCCGGCACGACCGGATGGCTGGGGTCCGCCTTCGCCCACCGCGCCACCTCCTTGTCCAGCTTGGCCAGCATCTCGTCCTTCGGGTACTCGCCGAGCACGCCCATCTTCTTGGAGAGCGGGTTGCCGTAGAAGGCGACGATTCGCTTGTTGGGCAAGAGGGCCCCGGGGAGCGGAGCGGGCATCTTCACCGGCCACAGCTTGTCGAGATTGGAGTCCGGCTTGGTCATGCTGGCCAGCGCCACGCTGTCCCGCCGCGACCGCTTCGGCAGCTCGCTGTCGGGGAGGGGCTCGTCACCCTTGCTGACCGGCTGGGCTGCCGTCCGCGCACCCGACGCCGGCCGGCCCTTGGCGCTGTCGCCCGCCACCTCGCCCGCGGCTGCCCGCCGACCGGAGGCCGAATCGCCGGGCTGGCCCTTGGTCGAGCAGGCGGCCGTGGCCGCGACCATCGCGATCGGAAGGACGGACAGGGCGCGGCAGCGCGCCAGCAGACGAGAGATCGACACGAGCTGGGTGGGGTATGGGAATGAGCCCGGACCGACCCGGGCCCCGGGATGCTAGCCGCGCGGTGTGCAAGCGCCAAGCCCTGATCGGCAAGGGATGCGCCCGCGCCCCGTTGACGGGTGATCCCATCCTCCCCTAGCCTTCGATCATGGCCGACGACTGTCGCGATACCGTCCCGGGCTGTGCCCTCACCCTCCTCCTCCTCGATGCCGCCCGGGCGGTCGAGGCGCGGGCCGAGGGCGCCCTCGAGGAGATCGGCCTGTCGCTGGCAAAGCTGGGTGCGCTTCGGCACCTAGTCCTCGCCGCTGAGCCGCTCACGCTGTCGCAGCTCGCCGAACGCCACTGCTGCGGAAAGTCCAACGTCACGCAGCTCGTCGATCGGCTCGAGGGTGACGGGCTCGTGGCGCGGGAGAGCGACCCCGAAGATCGTCGGACGATTCGCGCCACGGTCACGCCGGCCGGCCGAGCCGCCTACGAGCGGGCCAGCGTCATCCTCGCCGAGCACGAACGGGTCATCGACGCGCAGCTCGGCCACGGCCCCCGCGCCGAACTGGCGCGCGGGCTGAAGGCGCTCAGGGAGGGCTGAGCCGGTATCGGCCCCTCCGACCGCGGGACCGCGGTCGTGGCAGGCGCCGGCGTCCCCGTCGTGTCGCGCTTGTCCCCCATGAATCCCTCGATGAACGGCTTCGCGATGCACTCGTAGAAGCCACGGCCGTTGCAGATCGACGTGCCCTGGTTCTCGATGAAGCTCTTCACCTTGCTGGGGTAGGTGTGGCACCGCGGCGTGTTCGTCCCCTTCACGCAGCCGTTGTAGCGCAACAGCGCGGTCGCCCAATCCCGCTCGCGGATCTGGCCCTTCTTGTCCTTCGGCCGGAAATACTGATTCAGGATGAACACGCCGTACTTCACGTTGGTGGAGTCGGTCGCGAGATCTCCGCCGAGGAGCTTCTTCATCTCCTTCGTGAGCCAGATCTTCGGGTAGACCTGCATCAGCCCCACCGCGCCGACGTTGGAGGTCGCGTTGGAGATGAACCGCGAGTTCTCCGTCAGCATGACGCCGAAGATGATCGCGGGCGAGATCCCCCGCAGATAGGCCTCGCGCACGGCGAACTGGGCGATCGAGTCGGCGCGCGCGGAGTCCACCTGCTTGAGGCGCATCACGTCCTCGAAGAAGTTGCGCTTCTCCGTCTGGAACTTCGGCGTCGCCATCAGCTGCTCGACCGCGCTGCTGTCGCCGGCGATCGATCCGGCCACCTCGGGGGCGTGCTTTCGCAGCTCCTCGCCGAGCGTGCCGCGCGTCGCGTACACGGGCTTGGTGATGCTGAGGGCGTAGAGTATCACCACCACCAGCACAACGATGGCGCCAATCGACCGGAGCACGTACGCCAGTGCCGACGTGCCCCGCTTCGCACCACGGCGGTCCTCGGTCCCTCGCTCGCGGCGATCGCGCGTGGAGCGGCGATCGCCCACGTTGCCGCCCGGCTCCATGGGTCGCTAGCGGAAAAGCCCGAAGTGGCCGAGCAGCCACCACAGGATGATGAAGACGAGGATGGTGCTGAAGCAGCCACCGCCCAGCTTCTTCGCTCCGTATCCGGCGGCCAACCCGCGCAGCAGCTTGCTCATCACGTCACCCCAGGCGGTTGCGTGCGCGCCAGGAGTGCAGGAGCCGTACCGGGGCCCGCCGCCCCCGGGGTCAGAAGTGGGCGGGGGCCGCGGGTGCGGGGAGGGTCGCCTCGTGGGAGTCCGACGCCGGATCGGTCACCGGCCCACTGCCCGGCACCACCACGTTCACCGCATCGGGCGTGGCCGGGGCGGCGCCGCCCGCACCCTCCGTCTCGACCGACTGGGGCAGTCGGAATCGGAGCGGGTCCACCTGACGGCCGCGCACGATCACCTCGTAGTGCAGGTGCGGTCCCGTGGTGATCCCGGTCGAGCCCACCGTCGCGATGAACGCTCCCTTGCCGATCTCGTCGCCTTCCTTGACCATCGCCTGCGTCAGGTGCGCGTAGCGCGTCTTGACGCCGGAGCCGTGATCGATCTCCACCACGATGCCGAAGCCGAACTTGCGGCCGACGAAGGTCACTCGACCCGTCGCGGGGGCGATGATGTGTGTCCCGCGTGGCGCCG
Organism: Gemmatimonadaceae bacterium; assembly: GCA_013361335.1. Classification (GTDB taxonomy): domain Bacteria; phylum Gemmatimonadota; class Gemmatimonadetes; order Gemmatimonadales; family Gemmatimonadaceae; genus AG11. Next base: position 31,226 of record JABFYH010000205.1, read on the forward strand.
CGATGTCGACGCCGAGGTGCGGCCGCCGGATGTGCAGCACGGGATGACGACGCGACCGGGAGAAGGTACTGGCCAGCCGCCCCACCACCGGCAGCCCTTCCAGGGAGCGCGGCGCCATCTCCACGCCGGCCTCGTCGGTCGGGCGGGTCGCGTGCCGCGACTTGCGCGCCGCGGGACGCGGAGCCACCGACGTCGCCTCCTCGGTGCCCGGCGGCAGCGGGATCGCCGCGCCAGGCAGCGCGTCGAACAGCGAGTCGCCCACCGACTCGTCATCCGTTCCCAGCTGGGCACGCGCCAGGTTCAGCGAATCCTCCACCACCTCGAGCCGCTCGCGCAGCTGCTCCGTCTCGGGGCTGACGCCGAACACCGTCTCCACGTCCACCGCGCCGACGAGCGTCGCCAGCGTGCCGCCGGCCAGCACCAGCATCACGGCGAGCGCTGCCAGCACGAGGTACGCCTGCCAGCGCGCGACGTTGACGCTGCGCGTCGCCGCAGCAGGTGTCGGCGGCACCACCATGACCAGCCACGGCCGCTTCGCGACCGGAACGAACCGCGATGCCCGCTTCGGCGGTGCCGCCGGCGCCGCCGGCACCTCGACCACCGGGACGAAGGCCGGCGTCACCCGACGGATCGGAATGACCTGCGCCTCCGCCGTCGCGCCCCCGACCAGATGGATGTTCGGGGACGGGATCCGCTGGACGTACCGCGGGGTGGGCTTCGCGGAACTCATTCGCTATCTCCGCGCCGACCCGGCCGGCTCGAGCGGCCGCCCGTGGGCGCCGACGGAGCCCGGAGGCCCCATCAGGACGCGGCCATTCACGACGCCGCCTTCCTGAATCAGGATCGAGCCCGTGTGCACGTCGCCCGTCACGACCGCCGTCGCCTGGAGCTCGACGCGCTCCGACGCGTGCACGTTGCCGGTGATCGTCCCCCCGACCACCACTTCCCGAGCGTGGATGTCGCCCGAGATCCGGCTGCCGACGCCGATCACCACCGAATCCGCGCTCAACACCGAGCCGTCCAGATTGCCCTCGATCCGAAGCGACGCGGTGGTCTCGAGATCCCCCGTGACGGTGAGCTGCGAGTCGAGAAGCGAGTAGCCTTTGCCGGCGGGGATGGGCTTGCTCGCGGGCTTGGCGGCGGCGGGCGAAGCACTGCGGCGGCGAGAGAAGATGCGCATGGCGGCGACAGCGAGAGTGAGTCGTGCGGGACCGGGTTGGTCCGCCCCTTCAACTGTCAGGACGACTCATGGGCTCGCTAGCCACGACCCCGAATAGGGGCCGAACCCATGTTGTGACTCGTCCCACCAACTCGTCACTCCTCGACGGCGCACTCCTGCGCCCGAGTGTGGCATGGCATCTGCCCTACATTAGATGCGACCGCTTTTTCGGCCGTAGCCGATTTCCATCCCGGAGGCGTCATGCGGATTTCCATCAAGACGATCATTCTCGCGCCTGCGCTCGTGCTGGGCGCGGCGTGCACCAAAGACAAGCCGGCCGACCCCTCGCTGAATGCCGATCTGGGGCTCGCCGCGCAGGCGAACACGGCGCGCATGGATTCCATCAGTGCGGCCGAGCGTGCGGCCGCGGCTACGCCGGCGGCGGCGCCGGCGCCGGCCGTCGTCGCGCCGGCGAGAACCACCACGACTCCGCGGCACACCACGAGCACCTCCACGCGCCGTGCGTCGTCGGGCAGCAGCAGTGGCACCAGGTCCTCCGGCTCCAGCACCGCCAGCGCGCCGTCGGAGCCGCGCACCGTGACGCAGAAGAACACCAAGCGTGACGCCGCGATCGGCGCGGGCGCGGGCGCGATCATCGGCGCCGCGACGAGCCGCGACAAGCTGAAGGGCGCCGTGATCGGTGGTGCCGCCGGCGCGATCCTCGGCGGCGTGATCGGCAACAACGTGGACGTGAAGAAGAAGCCGGCGCCGTAAGTCGGAATCAGTCGTGCAACCCCCACCACGCGAGCAACCGGGTAGTGGGGCCGACGAGCGCTCTCCCGCCAGGCGACCGGCTGATGTGCCGGCGCAGGACGGAGGAGCGCTCGTCGAGCATCTGGTCGATCGCGCCGCACGCGCCGATCGCGAGCTGAGGATCGCCCGCTCGGCGTCGGCGGACGCGGAGCGCGACCGCGCCCTCCTCGGCCGCGCCGCTCGCCTGCTCGCCGAACAGCCGGCGGGATCGATCGCGGACCTCGTACGCCTCTTCCTTCCGGTGCTCGGTCAGTGGTGCGTCGTCGACGAGCTCATTGCCGGCGAGGCGACGCGTCGCGTGGTCGCCCTCGACCCGGAGGTCGCCCGCGCCGGGGCGCCGCTCGAAGGCGTGCTGCGGCTCGCCGGTGACGCGCCCATCGGCATTGCGCGAGCGCTGCGCCGGGGACGGATCGAGCGTCTCGCGTCGCTCCCGAGCGCGGACGTCGGCGGCACGGCGGACGATCGTCTGCCGTACGAGGAGATCTCGCGGTTCGCGACCGGGCCGCTCCTCGTCGTGCCGGTGGCGTCACACGGCCGCGTCGTCGCCGCGCTCACCTTCGGCCGTGGGCACGACGAGCCGGAGTACGACGAGCTGGCGCAACGTCTCGCGGCGGATCTCGCCTCGTTCGTCACGGTGGCCCTCGAGCAGCGACAGCTCGTCGACGCCGCGGCGAGCGCCGGTGAGGCCAAGGCGCAGTTCCTCACCATGATGAGCCATGAGCTGCGGACGCCGCTCAATGCCATCGCCGGCTACGCGCAGCTGCTGGACATGGGGTTCCGCGGTCCGCTCAACGAGAACCAGCGCGATGCCGTCGCGCGCATCCTGCGCGGTCAGGAGCATCTGCTCGAGCTGGTCGACGCGGTGCTCACCTTCTCGCGCCTGACGAGCGGCAAGCTGGTGCTGGAGACCGCCGCCGTCCCCGCGGTGTCGCTCCTCGAGGACGCGAGCGAGCCGTATCTGCCGCAGTTCTCGGCCCATGGCATCACCTTCCGTCTCGTGCGCTGTCCGGACGGCACGTCGGTGCGCGCCGATGCCGAGCATGCGCTGCAGGTCCTCCGTCACCTGGTCGCGAATGCGCTGAAGTTCACCCGGCGCGGCGGGACGGTGACGCTGAGCTGCGAGGTCGGGATCGGGGTGGTGCGGTTCGTCGTCGCGGACACCGGCCGCGGCATCCCGGCGGCGCAGCGGGAGAGCATCTTCCAGCCCTTCGTGCAGGTCGAGAAGGGGCTCACGCGCTCCGTGGATGGCAGTGGGCTCGGGCTCGCCGT
>JABFYH010000033.1 GCA_013361335.1 Gemmatimonadaceae bacterium
GGGTGGCGGCCGTGGCGGTCCCGGTGGTGGTCGTGGCGGCCCGGGCGGTGGTCAGGGCGGCGGCCCCGATCGCGGGCGTGGCGGCGGCGGTGGCGGTCGCGGTGGCGACAACCGCAGCGGCGGCGATCGCGACGAGAGCGGGCTGATCGAGAACGTCGTCGCGATCAACCGCGTGGCCAAGGTCGTGAAGGGTGGTCGCCGGTTCAGCTTCAACGCGCTCGTCGCCGTGGGCGACGGACAGGGGAAGGTGGGCTTTGCGTCCGGCAAGGCGAACGAGGTCTCCGAGGCGGTCCGCAAGGCCGTCGAGGCGGCGCGTCGCAACCTCGTCCAGGTGCCGCTCACGGGATCGACGATCCCGCACGAGGTCACCGGCGAGCATGGCGCGGGGAAGGTGTGGATGAAGCCGGCGGCGCCGGGTGCCGGCGTGATCGCGGGCGGCGCGGTGCGCGCGGTGATGGAGTGCGTCGGCATCAGCGACATCCTCACGAAGAGCCTCGGCTCGACGAACCCGCACAACATGGTGCGCGCGGCGATGGACGGGCTGGCGCAGCTGACCACGGTCGATCAGATCGCGCGCGAGCGCGGCATCGAGCCGGGCAAGCTCGGCTACCGGTCGCGCGCCAAGTCGAAGGAGACGGTGTAACATGCCACGGACATTCGTCTGGCACCCGACTCGGGGGCCGAAGCAGACGGGCAAGAACGAGCTGACCACGGGCAAGGTCCGGATCAAGCAGGTCCGGAGCGGCATCGGGCACAGCGAGACGATGAAGCTCACGCTCAAGGCGATCGGGCTTCGCCACCATCAGGCCGAGGTGATCAAGCAGGACTCCCCGGCGCTGCGTGGACAACTCAAGAAGGTGCGCCACCTCGTCGAGGTGGAGCCTGTCGAGGACTAGAACCGTGGCAACCGAAAAGATCGGCCTCCATAACCTCTCGCCCGCGCCCGGCTCCAACCGGGAGCGCAAGCGCCTGGGCCGCGGCCCGGGCTCCGGCACGGGCAAGACGTCGGGCAAGGGCCACAAGGGCATCAAGGCGCGCGCCGGCCATCACGGGCCCGGCGGCGGCAAGCCCGGCTTCGAGGGCGGCCAGATGCCGCTCACGCGCCGGCTGCCGAAGCGCGGCTTCACCAACCCGTTCCGCCAGGAAGCGAACGTCATCCGCCTCGACCAGCTCGCGCTGCTCGGCGGCGAGGTGACGGTCGAGTCGCTGCGCGAGGCGGGGCTGGTGAAGCGTCAGGGACCGGTGAAGGTGCTGGCCAACGGCGAGCTCACCCAGGCGGTCACGGTGCGCGGCCTCAAGGTCAGCGCATCCGCCCGCGAGGCGATCGTCGCCGCGGGTGGCAAGGTCGAGGAGTAACGCCGCACCCTTCAGGGAGCACTCGCATGGCACAGACCAATGCCGCCACGGCGGTCTCGAACGTCTTCAAGACCCCGGAGCTGAAGGACAAGATCCTCTTCACGCTCCTGTGCCTGCTGATCTACCGGATCGGTGCGCACATCACGGCGCCCGGGGTGGACATCCAGGCGCTGACGGACTTCTTCCGCAACCAGTCGCAGAACGGCGGCGGCCTCCTCGGCCTGTACGACCTCTTCACCGGCGGCCAGCTGTCGCGGGCGACCGTGTTCGCCCTCGGCATCATGCCCTACATCTCGGCGAGCATCTTCGTCCAGATCGCGGGCGCGGTGGTGCCGCAGGTGGAGAAGATGCAGAAGGACGAGGAGGGGCGGAAAAAGATCAACCAGTGGACGCGCTACGCGACGGTGTTCCTCGCCGCCGTGCAGGCGTGGGGGTTCGCGCTGTTCACGGAGTCCCTCCAGGGGGCGATCGCCAACCCCGGCTTCGGCTTCCGGCTGCAGATGGCGTTCTTCCTCACGACGGGCGCGATCTTCGTGATGTGGCTCGGTGAGCAGATCACCGAGCGCGGCCTCGGCAACGGCGCGTCGCTGATCATCTTCTTCTCGATCGTCGAGCGCATCTGGCCGGGGATCGGCACGACCTTCAACTACGTCTCGAAGGGGGTCATCGGCCCCTTCTCGCTCCTCGTGCTCGCGGCGGTGATGGTGCTGGTCGTCGCCGGCGTGGTGGCGATCACGATGGCGGCGCGGCGGATCCTCATCCAGATCCCGCAGCGCACCATGGCGCGGGGGCGCATGCGCGAGGCGGCCCGCAGCTTCATCCCGCTCCGCATCAACACGGCGGGGGTGATGCCGATCGTGTTCGCGCAGTCGATCATCGTCGTGCCGGGCGCCATCGCGCAGTTCTCCGGCAACCCCACGGCGCAGCGGCTGGCCGAGCTGTTCACGCCGGGCAGCGTGTGGTACCTGATCTCCAACGCGATCCTGATCCTCTTCTTCACCTACTTCTACACGTCGATCATCTTCAACCCGATCGACCTGGCGGAGAACCTGAAGAAGCAGGGCGGGTTCATCCCGGGCGTGAAGCCGGGCGCCAAGACGGCCGAGTACATCGACACGGTGGTCTCTCGCATCACCCTGCCGGGGGCGATCTTCCTCACGGTGATCGCGCTGCTGCCGGTGGTGATCTCCCGCGCCGCCAACGTGCCCTTCACCTTCGGCGGCACCTCGCTGCTGATCGTGGTCGGCGTGGCGCTGGATACCCTGGCGCAGGTGCAGCAGCATCTGCTGCTCCGGAAGTACGACGGCTTCATGAAGAAGGGGCGCCTCAAGGTCCGCGGCAGCCAGACGGCCGGCAGCGGATTCTAGGCGCGCAGTCGGCGGGTCCCACGCCCGCCGATCTCCCGCACTCACTGCAATGATCATCGTTCTCTTCGGGAAGCCCGGAGCGGGAAAGGGAACCCAGGCGCCGCTGCTCGCAGCGGCGCTTGGTGTTCCGACCCTCGCCACCGGCGACGAGCTTCGCGCCGCGATCAAGGCCGGGACGGAGCTCGGCCGCGAGGCCAAGAGTTTCATGGACCGCGGGGACCTCGTGCCCGACGCGGTCATTCTCGGTATCATCAAGCAGGCGCTGGCCGAGCCCCGGGCCGCCAAGGGCGTGCTGCTCGACGGTGTGGTGCGGACCGTGCCACAGGCGGAAGGGCTGGCCAAGGTGGCCGCCGAGCTGGGGACCAAGGTGGATGCCGTGCTGGCGTTCGACATCGACGACGACGAGATCGTGCGGCGGCTGGCCAGCCGGGTGATGTGCGAGTCGTGCCAGACGCCGTACACCGGCCGCGCGCCGGGCACGGCGTGCGACAAGTGCGGCGGCACCCTGGTGCGCCGCAAGGACGACGAGCCGGAGGCGATTCGCAACCGGCTGGCGGTCTACGATCGCCAGACGCGTCCCGTGCTCGACTGGTACAAGCAGCATGGCACCAAGGTCGCCGTGATCGACGCGGTCGGCTCGGTGCAGGACGTGACCGCTCGCGCGCTCGGCGTGCTGGCGGGCTGACGGAGGGCGAGACGGGGTGATCCAGCTCAAGAGCGCGCGCGAGATCGAGTTGATGGCCGAGGGGGGACGAATCCTCGCGGCCGCGGTGCAGCGCGTGCGCGAGGCGGTCCGGCCCGGGGTCTCGACCCTCGAGCTGGACGCGGTGGCGGAGGAGTTCATTCGCAGCCACCCGGGGGCGACGCCGGCGTTCAAGGGGCTGTACGGCTTCACCGGCTCCATCTGCGCGTCGATCAACCAGGAGATCGTCCACGGCATCCCGTCGAAGAAGCGGGTGCTCGAGCAGGGCGACATCATCTCGATCGACGTCGGCGTCGCGTACCGCGGCTACTTCACCGACTCGGCGACGACGGTCCCCGTGGGTGCGGTGGATCCGGAGACGGCGCGACTGCTCGAGGTGACGGAGCGCTCGCTGGCGGCCGGCATCGCCGCCGCGGTGCCGGGCAACCACCTGGGTGACATCGGCGCCGCGGTGCAGCAGGTGGTCGAGGGCGCGGGGTTCAGCGTCGTGCGCGACCTGGTGGGCCACGGGATCGGCGTCGAGTTCCACGAGGAGCCGCAGGTGCCGAACTACGGCAAGCCGAAGCGCGGCCTCAAGCTGGTGCCGGGCCTCACGATCGCGATCGAGCCGATGGTGAACGTCGGCGGCCCGATGACGCGCACCCTCCCCGACAAGTGGACGATCGTCACGGTCGACGGCTCTCGCTCGGCGCACTTCGAGCACACGGTGGCGATCACCGAGAACGGCAACCGGGTGCTGACGGCCGCCTGATTCCCACAACGCTCCACCCGGGAACGCCGTTCAAGAAGTGTGGGCGACCGAGCCCACCACAACCTCTCCATCGGAGCATTCATGCGGGGACCCACCATCACCGCGCGGCGGCGGCTGCCGGTCGCCTTCGCCTTCGCGCTCGCCCTCGCTGCCCCGGACGTCTCGGCGCAGGGCCGTATCACGTCGCCGAAAGAGCAGTTCGGCTTCAACATCGGCGACGACTACAAGCTCGCCAACTACACCCAGTTCGAGCAGTACTGGCGGAAGCTGGCGACCCAGTCGAACCGGATGAAGCTCACCACGATCGGGAGCACGGCCGAGGGGCGGCCGCAGCTCATGGCGATCATCTCCTCGCCGGCGAACCTCGCGAAGCTCGATCGCTACAAGGAGATCTCGCGCAAGCTCGCGCTCGCCGAGGGGCTGAGCGACGCCGACGCCCGTGCGCTGGCGCACGAGGGGAAGGCGGTCGTCTGGATCGACGGCGGCCTGCACGCCACCGAGGTGCTCGGCGCGGCGCAGCTCATCGAGACCGTGTACCAGCTGCTGAGCCGCAACGACGCCGAGACGATGCGCTTCCTGAACGACTGCATCATCCTCGCCGTGCACGCGAACCCCGACGGCATGGAGCTCGTGTCGAACTGGTACATGAAGGACGCCGACACCCTCAAGCGCAACACGAACATCCCGCGGCTGTACCAGAAGTACATCGGGCACGACAACAACCGCGACTTCTACATGTCCAACCAGCCCGAGTCGCGGAACATCAACCACGTCCTGTTCTGGGACTGGTTCCCGCAGATCGTCTACAACCATCACCAGACCGGCCCCGCCGGGACGGTGATGTTCGCGCCGCCCTTCCGCGATCCGTTCAACTACAACTTCGATCCCCTCGTGCCCGTGGAGCTGGATCTCGTCGCGGCGTCGATGCACTCGCGCTTCGAGGCGGAGGGGAAGCCCGGCGTGACGATGCGCTCCGGCTCGACGTACTCCACCTGGTGGAACGGCGGCCTGCGCACGACGCCGTACTTCCACAACATGATCGGCCTGCTCACGGAGACGATCGGCAACCCGACGCCGCAGACGATCCCGTTCATCCCCGATCAGCAGCTCCCACGCGCCGATCTGCCGTATCCGATCGCGCCGCAGCGCTGGCACTTCCGGCAGTCGATCGAGTACTCGCTCACCGCCAACCGGGCGGTGCTGGACATCGCGTCGCGGGAGCGCGAGAACCTGCTGTACAACTTCTACCGGATGGGGCGGAACTCGATCGAGCGAGGGAGCCGCGACACCTGGACGGCGAGCCCGAGCGACATCGAGGCGGTGAAGAGAGCCATCGCCGCCGGCACCGCCGATGGCCAGCGCGAGGGGCAGACTCGTGGCGGCGCGGTCGGCGATCCGGTCTTCCAGTTCGGGCGGGGGGCGGACGTGAAGTACTACACCGAGGTGCTGCGCAACCCGGCGCGCCGCGATCCGCGCGGCTACATCCTGCCGAGCGATCAGCCCGACTTCGGCACGGCGACGAAGTTCGTCAACACGTTGCGCCACGTCGGGGTGACGGTGCACCGCGCGACGTCGGCCTTTACCGTGGCCGGCAAGCGCTATCCCGCTGGCTCGTACGTCGTGAGGTCGGCGCAGCCCTTCCGGCCGATGGTGCTCGACATGTTCGAGCCGCAGGATCACCCGAACGACTTCGCCTACCCCGGAGGCCCGCCGAAGCGGCCCTATGACAACGCGGGGTACACGCTCGCATACCAGATGGGCGTGCAGTTCGACCGCATCCTCGACGGCTTCGACGGGCCGTTCGAGCCGATCAACGGGCTCGCCACGCCGCCGGCCGGCCAGGTGACCGACGTCGCCAGCACGGCGGGGTACCTCGTGAGCCATGCGGTGAACGATGCGTTCATCGCCGTGAACCGTGCGCTCAAGGCGAAGGCGAAGGTCTTCCAGCTTCGCTCGCCGCTCACGACGAACGGCAAGACGTATCCGGCCGGCACCTTCTACATCGAGAACGGCGCGGCGACGCGTCCCATGCTCCAGGAGCTGGCGCGCACCGTCGGTCTCTCCGCGGACGGCATCAGCTCCCGTCCCGCCGACGCGGCGGCGATTCGTCCGGTGCGCATCGCATTGTGGGACCAGTACGGCGGCTCGATGCCATCCGGGCACACGCGCTGGCTGCTCGAGCAGTTCGAGTTTCCCTTCGACGTCATCTATCCAAAGACGCTCGACGCCGGGAACCTGGCGAGCCGCTACGACGTGATCGTCCTGCCATCGGGCGCGGTGCCGGTGCGCGAGGGCCAGACGGGTGGCCGCGGCGGCGGCTTCGGCGGCGAGATGGATACGGCGTCGATCCCCGCGGAGTACCGCGATCGGCTCGGTCGCGTGACCGTGGCGCGCACGGTGCCGCAGCTCCGTCAGTTCCTCGAGGCGGGGGGCATAGTCGTCGCCGTGGGCACGTCGGCGAACCTCGGCGCCCACCTCGGCCTGCCGCTCGCCAATGCGCTGGTCGAGAAGACGGCATCAGGTGCGGAGCGCGAGCTGCCGGCGGACAAGTTCTACGTCCCGGGCTCGGTGCTACGGGTGCAGGTGGACACGACGCGGCCGGTATCGTTCGGCATGCCGCGCGACGTCGACGTGTTCTACGACAACAGCCCCGCCTTCCGCCTCGGCACTGATGCGGCGGCGAAGGGCGTGCGTCCGCTCGCCTGGTTCGCCAACGGCACGCCACTGCGCAGCGGTTGGGCGTGGGGGCAGAGCTATCTGGACGGCGCGGTCGAAGCGGTGGAAGCGCCGATCGGGAAGGGGACGCTGTATCTCTTCGCGCCGGAGATCACCTTCCGCGGGCAGCCGCACGGGACGTTCAAGTGGCTGTTCAACTCCATCTACTCCGTGCCACAGACACAGCCTGCGCCGTGAACGGTGAACCGTAATCCGTGATCCGTAACGACGAAGGGGGGCACACCGGACTGAGTCCGGTGTGCCCTTCCGATGTCATCCCGCTGCTCGCTCGCTTCGCTCGCCCCCGCAGGATGACAGGAATCCACCGGGTAGGGCGCCGTCGTGACGGCGCGTCGTCCGGATCGTGTTCCGTCATCGAGGTTCACCGCAGCGCGCACCACGCACTCCTTTCCTCCCACCGCAACCGATGAAGCTCCGGGCTGGCTCATGCATCGCGCTGGCGCTCGCCGGCATCGCCTGCGGCGACTCCGCTGGAAGGGCGCCAAGAGACACCTCGACGGTCTCTGCGGCGGTTGCGACACCGGCCGCGCCGCAAGTGGTGCCGGCCGCCACACCGCCGGCAGCCGCGGTCAGCGGGCAGCCAGTGCGCGTCGGGCCGTACTGCAGCAGTGACAGCGAGGAGCTCGCTCTCCAGTGTGCCGACGGCTCGGTGGTGCGGCACGACGACTCGCTCGTCGTGCAGACGGCGTCCGGACCACTGGCCCTCGTCAATGTGGACGGCCGCGACGACGACCAGCAAACCTCCAGGTACACCTACGTGGGCACCCTCCGCTCCCGCGGGGTGCATCACGTGATCGGCCACGACGGTTACGAAGTCGCTGAGCTCAGCCTCTACAGCGGTTCGTCGGGACGGGCCGTCGCCATCGCGTCGGCGCCGGTGGTCGGGCCCGACGGGCGCTACTTCGCCACGGCGGAGCTCGGCCTCAACGTCTGCGAAGCGAACACGTCGAACCTCGAGATCTGGCGTCTGACGGACAGCGTGGCGGTGCGTGAGTGGAACGTGGAGCCGTGGGATTGCGGGAAAGAGAAGGGATGGGGCCCGTCGAACCCCGTGTGGGCGTCTGCGGATACCCTCCGCTTCACCCGAGTGGAGCCCTCGGCGGAAGATGCGCCGGGTCGCGCCCAGGGAGAGCGGAGCGAGCGTCGGGCGATGGTAGTCCGTCGCGGGGCGCGTTGGGCGCTGGTCGATCCGGCCCCGTAAACCGTCACCGTTCCATCGCGGCGCAACGGCCCCACGGTCAGCCGAAACTGCGCTCCACGATATCCGTCGTCCGCCCCGCCAGCTCCCGCGTCCGCGCCACCAGCGTCATCGCCTCCGTGGCCAGCGCCGCGCCGCGCTGCCTCTCGCTCAGCGAGTTGACGTTGATCCGCACGTTGTAGCTCGCGCCCACCGCGCCCGCCTCCGCCAGCAGCGCGGCGACGCCGGCATCGCTCGCGGCGTTCGTATTCCCGCGCTCGGCCACGGCGAGCGCCAGCTCGGCGACCTGCGCGCAGGCACGGGCCGTCTCCAGCGGCACCTCCGCGGCGTGCAGGAGCGCCTCGTCGATCTTCGCCACCTTCTCACGTTGGGCGGCGTCGCCCTCGGCGGGAAGCTTGTAGGCGGCGGCCACGACCGCGTACGCCGAGGCGTCGCGCGCGACGAGCGCGGCGAGCGTGTGGCCCAGCCCCGCCGCGCGCACCGCCAGCTCGCGCATCTCGGCGTCGAACGCGGCGTACTTCTTCTTGCCCACCGTGAGGCCGGCGACCATCTGCGCCAGCGCCGCGGCGAGCGCGCCGGCATGGGCGGCGACGCTGCCACCACCCGGCGTCGGCGACGGGGACGCGACCGAGCCGACGAACTCGCTCAACGACTCGCCGCCCGTGATCGCGGCGCGCACCTTCCGTTCGAGCACCATGTCGGGCGTGAAGTTGCGCAAGCGGACGTGACGCGCTGCCGCCTCGAACAGCACGCGTTCCGGCACCAGGCCAACCAGCTCGCTCCACGTCGGCGTCACGCCGCGCGCCTCGGCTTCCATCTTCACCATGTCGTACGCCTGGTGCAGCGGCGTCTTCTCGGTGTCGACGAGGTTCATCGAGACCTGCGCCTGCCCGTCGACCTCGAAGCCGAGCCCCTTCACGTACTTCAGTCCACCGACGGAGCCGCGCACCGCCTTGGCCACCTCCTTCGCCACCGTCATGTTCGACGCGGGACCGAGGTAGACGTTGTAGGCGACGAGGAAGGGCCGCGCGCCGATGGCCACCGCGCCCGCGGTCGGGTGCACGGCCGACGGACCGAAGTCCGGTACTCGCTGAGGGGTACGCCCGATGTCGGAACGAAGCCCCTCGAACTCACCCCGGCGGACATCGGCGAGGTTTTCCCGGTCCGGCCGGGTGGCGGCGCGCTCGTAGAGGAAGACGGGGATGCCGAGCTCGCGGCCCACCCGCTCGCCGAGGGTGCGGGCAAGGGCGATGCAGTCCTCCATCGTCGCGCCTTCGAGGGGGATGAAGGGGACGACGTCGGCGGCGCCCATCCGCGGATGCTCGCCGGAGTGCGTGGTCAGATCGATGTGCGTGCGAGCGGCCGCAATGCCCGCGAAGGCCGCATCGGCGACGACGTCGATTGGCGCGACGAAGGTGATGACGCAGCGGTTGTGGCTCGCGTCCGCACTGGTGTCGAGGATGTGCGCGCCCGCCACGCCGGCGATCGCGTCGCGAATCGCGGCGACGATCTCGGGACGCCGGCCTTCACTGAAGTTCGGAACGCACTCGATCAATTTCATGAGGAATGGTATCGATGAGGTCGTGAACGGTTCACGGTTCACGGTTGACAAGGGTGTCGATGAGCCAGCGATGCATCGATGGGTTGCCGGCGACGCACGACGTGACGGCGACGGGGCA
>JABFYH010000221.1 GCA_013361335.1 Gemmatimonadaceae bacterium
GTCTCACCGTCTCACCGATACGGCACGTCGAGCTTCACCGCGGTGACGATCGTCGTGCTCGGCACTCGGCTCGGGGTGAGATACGGGCTGTCGACGTTCGTGAGCTCGAGCCGCAGGGTGTGTCCCGCGTCGGCGCGCCACAGGTTGCCGTAGGTCGGGATCGTCACGTCGACGTCGCCGATCGTCACCCCCTCACTCGCACTCTGTAGCGTGTAGGTGCCGCGCGTGACTAGGCGCTTCGTGCGCGCTTCGTCCACGTCGAACAGCCGCACGTCGAACTGCACGCGATACGCGGCCGTCGACGCGTGCAGCGTCACCGTCGGCTGGCCGGCAATCGTGAGGGCGCTCCCGCCACTGAGCTCCGTCACCGGGACCTCGTACGCCGCCAGGCTCGTTGGCACCTCCGGCGACTCGGGCGGCACCGGCAGCGGCTTGAGCTCCTCGGCGCCTATCATGACGAAGGGATCCCAGAAGAACCCGCCCGCCGGATCGGTGAGGGGATTCACCAGCACCGCGGGGGGCGCATCGAATGTCTTCGACAGCTGTCCGGTGGCGAGCGCGCCGAGCGTCGGTACGGTGATCACGTTGGCCGGGTCGAAGGGCTCGTCGCGCGGACGAGTGAGCGCGGCGTACACGACGTTCGGCGGCGCGGTGCCGCTTCCCTTCAGGTAGTAGGCGAGCCACGACTTGATGAGGTCGAGCACGTAGCTCACCTCGCCCGGCTTGTTGGCGGCGCGCGGGTGGCCGAGATCGCCGAAGTACGCCGCCACCGGATAGGCAGGATCGATCGTCTGAAGCGCCAGGATCATCCGCTTCGCCTCCGACATCGGGAACAGGTCGTCGGTGAAGCCCTGCACCGTGAACACCGGGATGTGCGTCGCCGCGACCTGGTTCCAGAAGGTCTGCTGCCACCAGATGGACCGGTATCCCGCCAATCCGTCGACGACGTTCCGATAGATCGGATCGACGTCGTTCGGCTCCTGCGCGTTGATCCACGCGTGCCACTCGATGAAGTAGTCCGGATAGTTGGAGTATGGGCGCGCCGTGTTCTCCTGGCGGAAGCCGGAGACGTACAGGCCGTTGATGTAGGTCAGCTTCGCGGCGCCAACTCCGGCGATGGACTCGCGCTCGCGACCGTTCGGCATGAGGCCATAGAGCAGGTCACTCCAGGCGGCGATCGGGACGACGGTCCGGATGCGCACCGTGCTCCCGTTGGGAGTGGTGAAGGTCGGCTGGAGCGCGGCGAGCCAGGAATGTCCACCGCCGTACGACGCGCCGGTCACGGCCACCGCATCGGCATTCAGCTGATTCTTCGGTTCGTCCACCACCTGCGCGATCATGCTGCGCAGGTCGGCGACCTCGGCGTGAACGTCGACCATGTTCACCTGCCCCCAGGAGTCGCCGAAGCCGCGCGTGGAGTAGCGCAGCACGCCGTAGCCCTCGGCGAGCAGCGCTTGCATCTGGTCGCCCGAACCGTTCTTGCTGCCGCCGTACCCGTGGATGATCACGACGAGCGGTGTCGGCTTCCGCGCGCTCATCGGCAGGTCGAGGGTGACGTCGAGCAGGGTGCCGTCGACGCTGCTCGCGAGGAAGCCGACGCATTCCCTGATGCTCTTATTGGTCTTGCAGGTCAGGCCGGGCTGGGTGATGCCCTCTCCCGTGAATGCGCCGACGCGGTAGCTGTCCGCACCGAAGGTGTGGGGTGGGGGAGGGCCTTGATCGGCGCTCGCCGCCTGGACGTCGCGCGAGGCGGGGGCTGGGACCGGTGGACCGGCGATCTTCTCGTTGCAGGCGGCAGCGAGGACGAGCAGCAGGCCGAGCCGTACGAAGGACATGACGACCTCCAGTGGGATACGGTCGTTCCACCCGGAGATCGGGCAAGAATCGTACGTTTATGACTCTTGTGTCCCGTGAGCTGGCGGTCTCAGCGCGAGGATTGCAACAGCATTTGGAAACCGGCCTCGCGGTGCGCGCGCGGATCGAACGAGAAACGCATCTTGATCCGCCGTTTCTGTGGAGTTCGCCCGTTCCGTGCATGCGGCTGTCGGAGGCCGGCCTTACGAAGAAGCGTACGAGCAAAGGAGTGATGCCCGCGTGGTCGTGGCAGCGTAGAGGGCCATTGGGAGTCCGACAGCCCGTGCGACCGATCCGCTGGATGTTGGAGCAGTCGAAAAAATGTTGATCCCGGACGCTCCAACAAAGCATGCAAGCGTGGTCCTCCGACCGCCGCACCGAGCGGCCCCGAGCGGCCCCGAGCGGCCCCGAACTTGAACTGTCGCCGACCACCCCGAACGGAGCGATCGAATGAAGGATCCAAACTACCCGACCGAGCAGCCCAAGGACCCCGTCGCCGACGCGCTCACCGACCGCAACTCCGATCCCGCGGCCGACGCGCAGGACGCGTCGCTCAAGGTCCACGGTGACGCACTGCTCGACTCCCGCGGGGCGGGGGGAAAGGCCTCCTACGGTGAGCTCTCCGGCGACGACCAGTCAGATGATGGGCCCCCCGACGGCTCGCGGGACGAAGGGTTCTAGCAGCCCGCGCCGAGCCCGCGTAGCCTGCCGATCTGAGGCCGCCCTACCCGGGCGGCCTCGTTTGCGTTCGGCCCTCCTCCACGACGACCGTCGGCGCCTTCTCGTCGGACACCCCTGGCACGTCGACTTTCGTTCCGGTGGTTCCTTCGTCTGCCTTCTTCTCCTCCTTGATCCCGGGCAGCGACTCCTTCGTGATCCACCCCTGCTCCGCCGCGTGCTGCGCGGCGGCGTAGGTGTCGTCGGCGAGAATCAGCGTCGACCCGGCCGCCAGCACCTCCTTCGCCAGCGCCTGCACGCTGGCCGAGCGTTCGGGGTGCGTATCCACGTTGCGGATGTAGATGGCGAGGATGCGTCCCGGAAACTCACCGATGATCTTCCGGTAGATCTCCGGATCCTTCTGGCTGTTGTCGCCGATGAGAATGAACGGCAGCGTCGGATACAGCTCGAGCAGCTCCCGGATCACCGGCTCCTTGAAGTTCCCCAACCGGCTCGACGTGAGCGCCGAGAGCACGATGTCCCAGTCGCGCAGATTGATCGGGCCGCGCGGGATCCCCTGGATGTCCATGAAATCGGCCACGATGTCGTGGATGTTCCACGGGCTGCTCGATACGTAGAAGATCGGGTTGAGCCGCGCACCGTCGCCCCCCTGCTCGAGCGCCCGGTAGAACGCCGCGACGCCCGGGAAGGGGAGCCGCGTGCGTGCATTGCCGAGCATCACGGTGCGCACCGCCTGGAGAAAGCTCGTGATGCGTGACTGGATCACCGTGTCGTCCAGATCGCTGATGACGCCGAAGCTCGGCGCGCCGGCCGGCACGCGGACCTGCGCCGTGGCCCGCACCTCCGCGTGCCCCGCCGGCAACGGCGACACCAGGCGAAGGTCCACCGAGTGCCATGCGTCGGTCGTCGGCAACGGCGCCGGCAGGTCGATCCACGTCCGGATGAACCCCTCGTCGTCGGCGTCGATCTCGCACACCGCGCCGCCCACCGCGATCCGCACGCGCGCATGCGGCAACGGATCGGCATCGATGCGCTTGTAGGTGTTGAACAGGTTCCGCCACACCGAGTCGGTCGCCGTCGCGGGCGCGATGTCCTTCGCCTCCTGCACCCGCCCCTGCACGAGCACCCGCGTCCCCCCCGCGCAGCCGCGATAGGGAACGATCTCGTACCGCGGGGGAACGCCGATCCCCAACGACCGGCTCGCGCGGTCCAGCTCCCCCACGACCTCACGCGCGATGCGACCCAGCCGTTCGCGCCAGCTCCGCTCCGTCCGCTCGTCCATGGCGTTCGCCTCCGTGCAAGCGGTGCGCCCTTCCGGCGCCGAGCCGGCGCGCCGTACATTCGGCGATCTCACGGTCGCCGATACGGGGAGGTCACGATGCGCACCACCATCCGACGGGTTGTTCCGCTCGCGCTGGCGTTGACTGGCTGCGCCACCGCCGCGCCAGGTACCTCGGGCAGCGACGACCTCGACGCCTTCGTCGCTGCGCAGATGGCCCAGCGACATGTGCCCGGCCTGTCCCTCGCCATCATCCAGGATGGGCGGATCGTGGAGGCACGGGCCTACGGTGTGACCGATCCCGGCGGCCACACGCCGGTCACGACGTCCACCCTCTTCCAGGCCGGCTCCATCAGCAAGTCGGTCAGCGCCCTCGGCGCGCTGCGGCTCGTCGAGCAGGGGCGCCTCGACCTCGACGCCGACGTCAATCGCACGCTGACGACATGGAAGGTGCCGTCGAATCCGTTCACGGCGGTGAAGCCGGTGACGCTGCGCGGGATCCTGTCGCACACCGCCGGCCTCACCGTGCACGGATTCCCGGGGTACGCGGTCGACGTCGCACGCCCCACCCTGGTGCAGGTGCTGGATGGCGAGGCGCCCACCAACACTGCGCCCATTCGCGTCGACACCGCGCCCGGCGCGATGTGGCGCTACTCCGGCGGCGGCTACACGGTGATGCAGCAGATGATCGTCGACCTCACCGGCGAGCCCTTCCCCGACTTCATGCGCCGGACGGTGCTGCAGCCGATCGGCATGACGAACAGCTCGTTCGAGCAGCCCCTTCCCCCCGCGATGGCGGCGATGACGGCGGGCGGACAGTACGGCAACCTGCAGCCGGTGAAGGGGCGGTGGCACGTCTACCCGGAGATGGCGGCCGCCGGCCTGTGGACGACGCCGACCGACCTCGCCCGCTTCGCGATCGAGGTCCAGGAGGCGTATGCGGGCCGCTCGTCGAAGGTGATCTCGCGCGCGATGACCCGCCGCATGCTCACGGCCGAGAAGCAGGGCGACGGCCTGGGCTTCTTTCTCCAGGGCACCGGCCCGACGCTGCTCTTCAACCACGGCGGCCGCGACGAGGGGTTCGACGCGTCGCTCAACGCCCTGGCCGAGAGCGGCCAGGGGCTCGTGGTGATGATCAACGCGAACGACAACTCGAACATGATGAACCGCCTCGTCGCCTTCGTGGCGAGAAAGTACGCCTGGCCGGGAGTCGCGTCGACGTACGTCGCCCCGGTGGCAGCCGCCGCGCCGATCGCGGTCGAGCGGCTGCGGGCGATCACCGGCCGCTACGAGCGCTCGAACAACAACATGATGACGCTGGGCACGCTGAACGGACGGCTGTACGTCATCTCGGACGGACTGCCGGACGAGGAGTTCGTGGCGGTGCGCGACGACCAGTTCCAATCGGTCGATCGCGACGTGCGGCTCGGATTCGTGCGCGACGCGAGCGGCGCGGTGACGAGGCTCACCTGGACGATGGGCGGCACCACGCGCACCGCGCCGCGCGTCGGTCCGCTCGTCAGCTCGCTGGCCCGACAAGCCGATCCGGACCCTGCGCTCACCGCACGCGTCGATGCCGCGTTGCGCGCCATGGCCCAGGGCGGCGCCGCCGTCGCGAGCGCCGCCGCGCTGACGCCCGGCGCCCAGCGTGATTTCTCGCGCAGCGGGCCCTGGCCGGCGGCGGTCGGCTATCGCGGTATCGCCTTCGTCGCCTCGGAGCGCGTCGCGGGGCGCGGACTGGAGCGGCACGGGTCGCCCGTCGACCGGATCGCCTACTACACCCTGACGACCGATTCCGGTCAGCGCGGCCTCATGGTCCACCTGACGAGCGACGGATTGATCACCGACTTCGACGACGTGGTGGATTGATGCGGCATCTCCTGTCTGCCGCTGCCGTCGCATTCGCGGTCGCTCTCGCCGCACCCGCGGCGTCGCAGTCGCCGGTCGCGTCGATCGAGGAGGGCTCATCCTTCCGTCCCCTCGCCCTTCCGACGCCGAACGATCAGCGCACCGGCGCCGGCCGGCCCGGTCCGCGCTATTGGCAGCAGCGCGCCGACTACCGCATCGTCGCCACGCTCGACACGGCGCGGCGCGAGCTGCGCGGACGCGAGACGATCCACTACGTCAACAACTCGCCGCACGCGTTGCCGTATCTGTGGCTCTACGTCGAGCAGAACATCTGCCGGGCCAACAGCATCACCGGCACGCTCAACCAGCCGCCGCTCACCTTCGCCGACATCGTCTTCGATTTCTCCTGCGGTGGCGCCGTCAGGGAGGGCGTCGTGCTGGAGTCGGCCACGATCGCCGGCGCGACCATGAAGTCCGCCGTCTACGGCACGACGATGCGCGTCGATCTCGCGCGTCCGCTCGCACCCGGCACATCGGTTGAACTGGACTTCGCCTGGCACTTCACCATCCCCGACCAGGGGGTGGGCCGCATGGGGCGCGACGGGCCGCTGTACGAGGTCGCGCAGTGGTACCCGCGCATGGCGGTGTACGACGACGTGAAGGGGTGGAACACGGAGCCGTACATCGGCGCTGGGGAGTTCTACCTCGAGTACGGCAACTACGACGTGACCCTGACGGTGCCCGCCGGCTACACGGTTGCGGCCACGGGCGAGCTGCGCAATCCCGAGCAGGCGCTGACCGCAGCCCAGCGATCACGCCTCGCGCGCGCGCAACAATCGGATACGGCCGTAGCGGTGATCACGCGCGAGGAAGCTCTGGCTGCGATGACCGCTCCTCCGCTCGTTCGCTCCCCCGCTCGTCCGGCCGTTTGGCACTTCACCGCCACCAACGTGCGCGACGTCGCCTTCGCCGCGGCGCCCAACTGGATCTGGGAGGCGAGCTCCTACGACGGCATCCTCATCCAGACCCTCTACCGCCCCTCGGCCGACAAGTGGGCCAACGGCGAGGCGCACCGGATGGCGCGCGGCGCGATCAAGCACTTCAGCGAGCAGTGGTATCGCTATCCCTACCCGCACGCCACCACGGTGGAAGGCCCGGTGGGCGGGATGGAGTATCCGATGCTCACTTTCGTCCCCAACGGGTCGTCCCGCGAGACGACCCAGTGGGAGCTCGCGCACGAGTTCGGGCACGAATGGTTCCCGATGATCGTCGGCTCCAACGAACGACTCTATCCCTGGATGGACGAGGGGTTCAACACCTTCATCGACCTGCGCAACGCCGCCCTCTACTTCGCCGGTACGCCGTACGGCGACACGATCGAGGCGAACCCGCTCCACCTCGCGGCCGAGCACACGAAACGAGGCGAGCAGCCGCTGATCGCGAATCCCACCGAAGTGCACGACCTGATGTGGACGGGCTATCAAAAGCCGGCGCTCATGCTCTCGCTCCTCCGCAACGAGGTGCTCGGCCCCGCCCGATTCGATGCGGCTTTCCGCGATTACATCCGCACCTGGGCCTTCAGGCACCCGACCCCCGCCGACTTCTTCCGCCTCATGCGCGACGCGAGCGGCATGGAGCTGGACTGGTTCTGGCGCGACTGGGTGTTCACGACGGCGCGGCTCGACCAGGCGGTGGAACCGGTCGTGACCGACACCACCGGCCGCGCGATGGTGAACGTCGTCAACCGCGGGACGATGATCATGCCGGCCGAGCTCCGCATCACCTACGACGACGGGACGGCCGACACCGTGCGCCTTCCGGTCGAGATGTGGAACCTTGGCCCGCGCTTCGCCTACCGGCTACCGGCGCGCAAGCACGTGCGCCGCGTCGAGGTCGACCCGCGACACGTCCTTCCGGATCAGGACCGCGGCAACAACGTCTGGGAACGGCGATGATCCTTCCCGCCGCACGGGATTCTGTGCGCGGGTCGGAGACCAACGTTTCAACTGCTCCACAAACCCGCGCGGATCGCTCCGAGCGCATCCGAGCTTCCCAATGGCCCTCTACGCTGCCTGCGGTGAAGCTGGCACCGCTCCTCGTGGCAGCGTAGCGGGCCACAAGGGCTGCGACAGCCGGTACGACCGATCCGCTGGATGTTGGAGCAGTTCAAATCGTTGTCGCCGTAGCGACCGGCGCATCGACCGCCGCGATAGATTTCGTGCATGGCGCTAATCGGCATGCACGACGTCAGCATCGCGTTCGGCGGCCCGCCCGTCCTCGATCAGGCTCGCTTCGCGATCGAGCGCGGCGAACGCGTCTGCCTGCTCGGTCGCAACGGCGCCGGCAAGAGCACGATCATGAAGCTGCTTCACGGCGAGCTCGCCCCCGACGCCGGGGAAGTGGTGCGCCAGTCTGGCGTCACCGTCGCTCGGCTCGACCAGGAGGTCCCCGACGACATCGAGGGCTCCACGTACGATGTCGTCGCCGAGGGGCTGGGACCGGCCGGCGCGCTCCTCGCCCGCTACCACCACGCCAGCCATCGCGTGGCCACGGAGCACAGCGACGCCGCGCTCCGGGAGATGGACCGGCTGCACCACGAGCTCGACGTCGCCGGTGCGTGGGAGATGCAGACGCGCGTCGACACCGTGCTCCAGCACCTGGCGCTCGATGCCGACGCGCCCTTTCATCTGCTGTCGGGCGGACGGAAGCGGCAGGTGCTGCTCGCCCGGGCCCTCGTGCGGCAGCCGGACGTGCTCCTGCTGGACGAGCCCACCAACCATCTCGACGTCGACGCGATCGAGTGGATGGAGCGCTTTCTCATCGACCGCGACGCCACCATTATTTTCGTCACCCACGATCGCGCCTTTCTCCGCCGCCTCGCCACGCGCATCGTCGAGCTCGACCGCGGCCGCCTCGTGGACTGGGGCGGCAATTACGACGCCTATCTCCGCCGCAAGGAAGCGGCGCTCGCCGCCGAGGCGAAGGAGTGGGCGGAGTTCGACAAAAAACTGGCGAAGGAAGAGGTGTGGATTCGCACCGGCATCCAGGCGCGACGCACCCGGAACGAGGGCCGCGTGCGCTCGCTCGAGGCGCTGCGGCTCGAGCGCCGTGCTCGGCGCGACCGCGTCGGCACGGTGAAGCTGCAGGCGCAGGAGGCGGAGCGCTCGGGCAAGCTGGTCGTCGAGGCGAAGGCCGTCGGCTTCTCCCGCGGCGACCGCCCGATCGTGAAGGACCTCACGACGACGATCATGCGCGGCGACCGGGTCGGGCTCATCGGCCCCAATGGCTCCGGCAAGACGACGCTCCTGCGCCTGCTCCTCGGCGAGCTGCCGCCCGACTCGGGCACGGTGCGCATCGGCACCGGACTCGAGGTGGCGTACTTCGATCAGCTGCGCGAACAGCTCGATCCGGAACGCAGCGTGTTCGACAGCGTCGCCGACGGCGCAGATTTCATCGAGGTCCGCGGCGAGACACGGAAGCACGTGTCGGGCTATCTCCAGGACTTTCTCTTCTCCCCCGACCGGGCGCGCACCCCGGTGCGCGCGCTTTCCGGCGGCGAACGGAATCGCCTTTTACTCGCCCGGCTGTTCACGCGCCGCTTCAATCTGCTCGTGCTCGACGAGCCCACGAACGATCTCGACATCGAGACGCTGGACCTGCTGGAAGAGCTGCTCCTCGAGTTCAGCGGCACGCTGCTGCTCGTCAGCCACGACCGTGCCTTCCTCGACGCCGTCGTCACCAGCACGCTGGTGTTCGGGGGCGGCGGCCGGGTAAGCGAATACGCGGGCGGCTACACGGATTGGGTGCGCCAGCGTCCCGCACCCGCCGTCACGCCGCCCCCCACATCACGAAAGGCGGCGCCCGTCCCAGTCCCGCGCCCATCCCGACAGAAGAAGCTCAGCTTCCGCGAGACGGCGGAGCTGGCCGAGCTGCCCGATCGCATCGATGCGCTCGAGCGGGAACGCGAGCAGCTCTATCTCTCCCTCGCCGATCCGGCGCTGCTTCGTGACGGTTCGGCGGTCGCGACCGCTCGTGCACGGCTGGAGACGCTGGACGCCGAGATCACCGGGCTCACGGGCCGCTGGGAGGCGTTGGAGACGATCGCTGCCGGTGGCGGTGGCTGAGCGCGCCCCAGTATCGTTCGCGATGCGCAATCACCCGCAATGAGCGACGATCCCCTCTCGCGCGCCCGCACGCTCGCCCGTCTGCTCGACAGCGTCGCGCGGGTGCCCGGAACGAACATGCGCTTCGGGCTCGACCCGATCATCGGTCTCGTGCCCGGCCTCGGCGACGTCGCCGGTGCGGCGCTCAGCGGCTACCTCGTGCTGCTCGCGTCCCGCCTCGGCGCCCCGGGCACGGTGATCGTCCGCATGCTCGGGAACGTCGTCATCGATACCGTCGGTGGCACGGTACCGCTGATCGGCGACCTGTTCGATGCCGCGTGGAAGTCGAACACGCGCAACCTCACCCTGCTCGAGCGCCATCTCGGCCAGCCCGACTCCACGAAGCGCGCGAGCCGCGCCGTCGTGTGGGGGACGGTCGCGGCTCTGTTGCTGCTGGCGATCGGCGCGGCGACGGTCGGGCTGCTGGTCCTGCGCTGGCTCTTCGACGCCTTTGCATAGACCGTCAGACCGTCAGACCCTCAGACCGTCCCGAGAGAGCTCATGTCGATCACGAAGCGGTACTTCACGTCGGATTTCAGCATCCGCTCGTAGGCCTCGTTGATCCGCTGGATCGGGATCATCTCGATCTCCGCCGTGATGCCGTGCTTGCCGCAGAAGTCCAGCATCTCCTGCGTCTCCGCGATGCCGCCGATGAGCGAGCCGGCGAGGCTGCGGCGCCCCATGATGAGGTTGAACACCGTGGGCGACGGATGCGGCTCGGCGGGAGCGCCCACGAGCGTCATCACGCCGTCGCGCTTGAGCGCCGAGAGGAAGGGATCGAGGTTGTGCGGCGCGGCGACCGTGTTGATGATGAAGTCGAGCGTGCCGGCACGAGCCGCCATCTCCTCCGCATCCCGCGAGATCACCACCTCGTCGGCGCCGAGTGCCAGCGCGTCGGCGCGCTTGTCGGGCGAGGTGGTGAACAGCACGACATGGGCGCCGAGCGCGTGCGCCAGCTTGATCGCCATGTGGCCCAGCCCGCCGAGTCCGACGACGCCGACCTTCGTCCCCTTGCCGGCGTTCCAATGACGGAGCGGCGACCAGGTGGTGATGCCCGCGCAGAGGAGTGGCGCCGCCGCCGCGGGATCGAGCCCGTCGGGGATGCGCAGCACGAACTTCTCGTCGACGACGATGTCCTTCGAGTAGCCGCCGTAGGTCACGCCGCCGGTGTGCTTGTCGGGGGAATTGTAGGTGCCCGTCATGCCGCGCTCGCAGTACTGCTCGAGCCCCTCGGCGCAGCTCGCGCATTGCTGGCAGGAGTCGACCATGCATCCCACGCCGACGAGGTCGCCCTTGGCGAATCCCTTCACGGCTGCTCCGGTGGCGACGACGCGCCCGACGATCTCGTGGCCCGGCACGCAGGGATAGACCGTGCCCGCCCACTCGGCGCGTGCGGTGTGGAGGTCGGAGTGACAGACGCCGCAGAAGAGAATGTCGATGTGGACGTCGGTCGGGCCGGGCTCACGCCGTGTGAACGCGAAGGGTCCGAGGGGTGCCTCGGCGCTCGGCGCGGCGAAGCCGACCGTGTCGATCATCGTTGCAATCATCTGAATGTCCTGGGTGAATGACGAAACGGTGAATCCGACCGACTGCCGCGAAGTTCGTGCTCGCGTCGGGTCGGACGGGGGGCTAAGCTAGAGCACATGAAGCTCGAGCCCGTTACCGGCAAGCATTCCATCCGCCTCGACGACGACCACGCCCGTATCCGGGGCAAGGTCACATCGGGCAAGGAGCTCGACAAGGACACCGCGGAGCTCGTCGACCGGATCTCCGACCTTCAGCGCGTCCTCTATGCCGACGCGCGCTACGCTTTCCTCATCGTCCTGCAGGGGCGCGACGCGTCCGGGAAGGACGGCACCATTCGCAAGGTGTTCACCGCCGTCAACCCACAGGGCTGCACCGTCTCCGCCTTCAAGGCGCCGACGGACATCGAGCAGCGCCACGACTTCCTGTGGCGCGTGCACCAGCAGGTCCCCGCCCGCGGCATGATCGGCATCTTCAACCGGTCGCATTACGAGGAGGTGCTCGTCCCGCGCGTGCACGGCGACCTGTCGAAGGCCGTCTGGACCGCGCGCTACGAGCAGATCAACGACTTCGAGCGCATGCTGTCGGCGAACGGGGTCGTGATCCTCAAGTTCATGCTCCACGTCTCGCGCGACGAGCAGAAGAAGCGGCTGCTCGAGCGGATCGAGGACCCGGAGAAGAACTGGAAGTTTCGCGCGGGCGACCTGGACGACCGTGCACGCTGGGACGACTTCACCAAGGCGTACCGCGGGCTGCTCGCGCATACGAGCACCGAATGGGCGCCCTGGTACATCGTCCCGGCCGACGACAAGGACGTGCGCGATTATCTGGTGGCTCGCACCATCGCCGACCGGCTGAGGAAGCTGCGCCTCCGCTATCCCCCCGCCGATGCGTCCATCGTGGGTGTGACCGTCGAGTGATCCAGCTGATCTGTCTGGACGTCGACGGCACGCTGGTCGGCCGTTCGGGCGAAGTGCCGGAAGAGATCTGGGCCGCGACCAGCCGGCTGCTCGGCCTCGGCGTGCGTCTCGCCATCTGCTCCGGGCGCCCCGCCTTCGGCAAGACGCGCCGCTACGCCAGCCGCCTCGACCCCGACGGCTGGCATGTCTTTCAGAATGGCGCGAGCGTCGTCCACCTGCCCGGCGGCAACACCCGGTCGCGCCCCATCGCCGCCGACGTCGTTCGCGGGCTGGTCGAGCGCGCACGGGTCACGGGACGGCCGCTCGAGCTCTACGGCGACGCCACCCACGCCGTGGAGCTCGACGTCCCACGCACCCGCCGCCACGCCGAGCTGCTCGGCATCCCCTTCGTGCGGCGCGATCTCCTCACCTTCAACGTCCCCGTCGTGCGCGCCCAGTGGCTCCTTCCGCACGATGAAGTCGACGCGGTGCTCGCGGAGCCGCACGAGGGGCTCACCCTGTCGCATTCGCTGTCGCCGGTGATGCCCGACACCAGCTTCCTCAACGTCACCCCCGAGGGCGTCGACAAGGGCGCCGCGGTGCGCGCAGTGGCGGAGGAGTACGGCGTGCCGCTCGACCGCGTGATGATGGTCGGCGACGGCGCGAACGACGTCCCGGTCATGCGCATCGTCGGCGTTCCGGTCGCCATGGGCAACGCCGAACCTGCCGCCCGCGACGCCGCCCGGCACCACGTCGGCGACGTGGATCGCGGTGGGCTGCTCGAGGCGCTGGCGCTTGCGGGGACGCTGTGAGCGGATGAGCGGTCCACCGCTCATCCGCTCAGCCGCTTAGTTCTTCCGCTTCGCCTGGATCCACGGCTTGCCGTCGAACATCGCCGTGAATCCCGTCGCGCGGCCATTCACCACGTCGAACTCCACCGGCGCGACCTCGACGTCGTAGATCTTGCCGTCCTTGAGAAACGCCGGCATGAACCGGCCCGGGGTCTCCGTCGGGAGGTACTCCATCTCCACCGGCTCCCCATTCGGTTGATCGAGGATGCCGCGCAGCGCCCCCTTGGCATTGACGATCGCGAGCTTCATCTCCGGCGACCGCCCGCCGTTCGGCGTCGCGAACGTCACCGCATAGGTGCCGAGGTAGGGCGTGAGCTGGTCCGCCGTCAGCACGACCTTCGGCGTGGTCGGCGTGATCCCGATGTCGAGCGGCACCGTCGTCGTGCCCCAGCGCAGCCGCAGCTCCGTGTGCGTCGGCGAGACCGTCGGGAAGTCGAAGGTGAGCACCTCCACCTGCTCGGCCGTCGTCGTGTGCGAGATCGGCACCGCGAGCGCCATGTCCGCCGGCCGCGGGTGCGCCGTGTGGAAGAGTCCCGCGTTCTTGTGGAAGTAGAGCATCCACTGCGACGTCGGGTCGCTCGTGAGCCAGAGCGAGTACTTGCCCGCCGGCAGCGGCTTTCCGTCGACGGTCACGTCGCGCGAGATCTGGAAGGTCGTCGCCTGATTCGCCCCCGGCGTCCACACCTCGTCGCGCGTCACGACCTTGCCGAACAACGAATCCCGGCCCCGCGCCTGCGGCCGGCCGTAGTCCACGGTGATCACGGTGCCGTCCACCGTCTGCGACACCGAGCCGCGCTCGCTCGCGCGAATCTGCGCGCCCACCTCCGGCGCGAGCATGGCGACGGCGACCGATACGACAATGAGCTTGTGCATTGGGATTCTCATCAAGGGTTCACGTGTCGCCGAACTCGGCGTCGATCGCGCGGCGAATGCCGGCCAGCGACCAGCCTTCCTTGTGAAGCTTGTGCGCGAGCTTGGCCTGCCCCTGGCAGATCGCGCAGTGCTGCGCCATCCCGCCCTGTTCATAGCAGCTCAGCAGCGAGTAGAAGCCCTCCTGGTCCGCGCAGCCACAGTTGCATCGGATTCCGTCCACCACCTCGGGGATCTCGCGCACCATCGCAAACACCGGCGCCGCCGACTTGTCCATCAGCTTCGCGTCCGGCAGCACCTTCGCCGCCGTGATTCCCGGACGAGGAGTGGGATGCTTCGGCTTCTGCACCCGGGGCGGCGCGCTCATCGCCCGCGCCGGCCGCGCCAGCAGCGCGACCGACAGCACGGCGAGAAACCGGCGACGCGACAGGGTCATCATGGTACGAGCGCCGTCTGCTCACGCAGCGTCCACCGGCGGATCCACTCCACCTCGCGCTTCATCTTGTCGAGCTGGTGGCGCGGCTCCTGGAGGCCGTGCGGCTCACGCGGATAGAACACGAGCTGCACCGGCACACCGTTCTTCTTCAACCCGGCATACAGCTCCTGTGCCTGCCCGATCGGCACGCGCTGGTCCGCCTGCCCGTGCAGGATCAACGTCGGCGTGCGCGCGTTCTTGATGAACGTCATCGCCGAGCGCTTGCGGTATTCCGTCGTGTCGTTCCACGGCTCGGCGCCGAAGTACCCGTCGAGGGTGCGCGGGATGTCGTTCGTCGCGTACATGGAATACATGTCGGTGAGCCCGGCACCCACGACCACCGCCTTGAACCGGTTGGTCTGGGTGAGCGTCCAGGCCGTCATGTAGCCGCCGTAGCTCCAGCCCGTCTGCGCCAGGCGCGTGGAGTCCGCGATCCCGCGCGCCACCAGCGCGTCGATGCCGGTCTGGATGTCGCGGTAATCGCCCCCGCCCCAGTCCTTGATGTTCGCGCGCAGGAACGATTCCCCATAGCCCGACGACCCGCGCGGGTTCGGGTAGAACACCGCGAACCCCTGCCCGGCCAGCACCTGGCCCGGATTGCCCGAGCTGGCGGCGAAGGTCTGCGTCCACGCCCCTGATGGTCCGCCGTGGATCGACGCCACCGTCGGATACCGCTTCCCGGCCACGTACCCGGTGGGATAGAGCAGTATCCCGTCCATCTCCATCCCGTCGCTGCTCTTCCAGGTCACCACCTCCGCCTTCCCCAGCGCCAGATCGCGGACCTGCGGGTTGTGGTCGGTGAGCTGACGCGGTGCGAGCGGTCCGTTCCCGATCGTCGCCACCTGCACGTCGGCGGGCTTCTGACCATCCGACAACGTGAAGGCGACCTCGCGGCCGTCGCGCGAGAAGGTGCCGCCGCCGATCACCCCGCGCACGTCGGTGAGCGCTCGCGGCGTTCCTCCCGCTGCAGGCACGGCGAAGAGCTGCGACGTCGTCCGCACCGCCGCCCCGAAGTACAATGTCCGCCCGTCCGGCGACCAGGCCGGCGCGCTCGGCTGCTGGAGAAACTGCGGCGCCACCATCCGCGGCGTGCCGCCGGCCGCCGGGATCACCGCCAGCTGCACCTGCCGCACGTCGAACCCCGCGCTCGTGACGTACGCGATCTGCGTCCCATCCGGCGACCAGCGCGGCGCGTAGTCCGGGCCGGCGTTGTCCACCAGCTTCTTCGGCGTCCCACTCGCCGTCGGCACCACCCAGATGTCGGTGAGCGCGTTGTCGTCGGCCCTCGGCGTCGGGTTCGTCGTGAAGGCGATCCGCGTCCCGTCGGGCGACCACTGCGGATCGCTCGCCATCATCTCCCCGGTGGCGATCAGCCGTGCCTTCTTCGTCGCCGGATCGATCACCCACAGCCGGCTGAACTTGTAGTTGGTGTCCACGACGATCGCGTCGTCCTTTTCCTTGACCCGCTTCTCCTCCTCGGCGGTGGGCTCCTGGTCGGCGATGAAGGCGATCGACTTTCCATCGGGCGACCACGCGAGCGCGCGCACGCCGCCCTTGTTCTCCGTCAGCCGCTCCGGCTCCCCGCCGAAGGGCGACATCATGAACAGCTGCGGCTTCTCCTCGCGCGCCGAGATGAACGCGAGACGCTTGCCGTCCGGCGACCACCGCGGCGACGTGTCGCTCTTCTTGTTGGTCGTGAGGCGATTCGGAGGCTCGCCCGCGGTGGACACGAGCCAGATGTCGGCGTCGGACGCGTTCTGCTCCAGATCGGCGCGACTGACCGTGTAGGCAACCCACTTTCCGTCGGGAGAGATCTGCGCGTCGTTCACCGCCCGCAGCGCGATCACGTCGTCGAAGGTCATCGGCCGTGGCGTCGCCGCCGCGGTGCGGGCCTCCTGCGCCACGGCCGGCGTAGTCAGGAGGACGAGGGCGGACAGGGTGCCGAGGGTGCGTCGCATCGGATGGGCGTCGGGGAGGGGTGGAGAGCGTCAAACATCCGTCGGACGGCGCGGGCTGGCAAGCCGACACTCGCGCGCCGGGGCGCGGCGGGTTCATCTTTGCCCGTCGGCCCGGTCCCCTGAGAGGATTCATGTCGCTCCGTCCGCTCCACCTGTCCGCGCTCCTCGGCAGCCTGGCCCTCGCCGCCTGCGGGGTGGGCAACCGCATCCTCGGCACGGTCGCCACCCCCGATCAGGCGACGGCGCGGTTCGTCAACGCGACGGTCACCTCTCTCGATCTCGCGAAGAGCGGCGTCGTGAACACCGGGAACGGCAACATCGTCCCCGGCGGGGCGGTGAGCTGCTTCCCCGTGCCCGACCTCGTGAACCCGGGCATCACGATCCGCCAGGCCGGCACGACGACGGACCTCGCCGGCTTCGCGCCTCGCTTCTCGGCCGGCGGCCGCTACACCCTGGTCGGCTTTCCCAACGCCACCGGCGGGATCCAGTTCGCCACCGTCCCCACCGCCACCGTGCCCAGCGTCGGCCGGAGTGCGCTGCGCGTGTTCAACGCGTCGCCGACGATCACCTCGGCGGACCTCTACTTCACCGTACCGGGGACCGCGTTCGGCGCCGCGCGCGAGACGGGCGTCGTCTTCGGCGCCTCCTCCGGCTCATTCGATGTCCCCGCCGGCACCGTTCAGGTGCGCCTCGTCAGCGCCGGTCCGGTGGTGACCGACCTCGGCAGCTTCGTGCTCGCGCCGGATCGCAGCTACACCATCATCGCCACGAGCGCGACGGCGCCCGTCCTCGTTCCCGACTGCTGAGCGCCGTCAGCGCAATGGCGGCGTCGACGCCGGCGGTCGCCGGTGTCGCGTCGCCTGCTCGTACGAGAACGCGAGCGCGATGAGCGTGGGCTCGCTCCACGCCCGCCCGAACAGCGTCATCCCCGCGGGAAGCTGCCCGCGCGTGTACCCCATCGGCACCGTGATCGCGGGAAAGCCGGTGCTCGGTGAGAAGAGCTGGCTGTTGTCGCCGGCCGGTGTGTTGAGGTCGCCGATCAGACGAGGCGGATTGCTCCACGTCGGGTAGACCAGCGCATCGAGGTGCAGCGAGTCCATCATCGACGTGACGGCAGTGCGGAGCCACGCCCGGAACTCGTCGCGCGTACGGCATCCTGGATTGCGCGACGGCGGCAGCGATTCCGCCTGGGCCGCCTCGAGCCGGCTCTGGATCGTCGGATGGAAGCGGCGCGATTGAATGATCTCCGCCACCGTGTGGACCGGCGCCCGATCGCCCTGCCGCGCGAGCCACGCCTCGAGGTCGAACTTGAACTGGTTGCACGAGCCGGTGAAGGCACGGAGATGCTCGTCGAGACCGGCCACCGTCGCCGCATCGACGATCACCGCGCCCTGCCGCCGCATGTCCTCCAGCGCCGTCGTGAACACGCGGACGATCTCCGGGTCGGTCGTCGGCCGCTCGTACGCCTGGCGCAGCACGCCGATCCGCGCGCCACGCAACGCGTCCCGCCGCAGCGACCGGGCGTAGTTGTCCACGCGGTGTCCCTGAGCCCGGACCGTCACCGTGTCCGACGGATCCTCGCCGGCGACGACCTGGAAGATCGCGGTCGCGTCCGCGACGCTGCGCGCCATCGGGCCCGCGATGTCCGCGGCGAGGTTGAGCGGCGCGACGCCGGTCCGGCTCGTGAGGCCCATCGTCGAGCGAATGCCGACCAGCGCCTGGTGCGACGAGGGGCCGCGGATCGAGTTCCCGGTGTCGGTGCCGAGCGCCGCCTCGCCGAGGTTGGCCGCGACGGCGGCCGCAGATCCACCGCTCGAGCCGGCGGTGACACGATCGAGGGCGTACGGATTCTTCGTGTATCCCGGAAGGATCGAGCTCACCGTCTCGTACGGGGTGAACGCGAACTCCGCCATGTTCGACTTCGCGAGCACGATCGCCCCCGCCGCACGGATGCGCTGGACCATGACGGCGTCCTGGCGCGGGATCATCCCCTGGAGCGAGAGCGACCCCGCGGTGGTGGGGAGATCCGCCGTCTCGAAGTTGTCCTTCACGATCATTGGAATGCAGTGCAGCGGCCCGATCGGCCCGCCTCCGCGCAGCCGCCGGTCGAGCGAGTCGGCGACGGTGAGCGCGGCGGGGTTCACGACGATGATGGAGTTCAGCGCTGGCCCGTTCTTGTCGTAGGCTTCGATGCGCGCCAGATAGGCGCTCACGAGCTGGCGACAGCTCAGGGTGCCGGCCCGCATCGCCGCGTGCACGTCGGCGATCGTGGTCTCCGTGACGTCGAACGGCGGTGACGGCGGCGGCGAGGCAACCTGCGCGGCGGCGGACGCGCCGAATGTGATCGTGGTGGCGACGACGAGGAGAGGACGCATGGCCGACCGACGCGCTCGATGAGTGAAGGGACCCGTAGTTTGCGTGGAGACGCCGAAGCCGCAAGCGGCCCGTCGCTCGCGCATTGCGCTGGGGTCGTGTTACGCCTGTCCGCGCCTACGGCACCGTCGCCCCTTTCATGCTCTCGATCCCCGCGAACACCACGATCGCGTCCCACAGATTCTGCAGACGCAGGTTCTCGTTCGACGCGTGCTGGTTGTTGTCGTGGTTGGCGATCGGGACGACCACCAGCGGCGCCGCGAGCGCTTCGGCGAACAGATAGGTCGGGAGGCTGCCGCCGAGGATCGGCACTTCGATCACCGGTGCGCCCAGGGCGTCGGTGACGGCGCGCACGACCGCGCGCGCGAGCGGCATGTCCGCGCGTGTGCGTTGACCCGGGTATCCTTCGGCGCCCCAATCGAAGCGCAGGAGCCTGCCATGCGTGGCGCGCATCGCGCTGTCGGGGGCTGCGTGCAGCACGGTGTAGCCTTGCCGCGTCGCGTACGCCTCGATCAGACGGCGGATGCGCTCCGGTCGCTGGTCGGGCACGAGCCGGAAGTCGATCGACGCGGTGGCTTCGGTGGGAATCGCGTTCGCCGCTGCACCCAACGGTCCCGCGTGCAGCGACCGCACGTTGAGCGCGGGTTGCATGATCCGCTCGGCCAGCATCGCGTTGTTGGCCTCCGTGGCGGCCAGCCCGAGCTCGCGACAGAGGGCGGCGTCGACGTTGGGCACCGTGCGCAGCGCGCGCCGGTCGGCGGCGGTCAGTGGGCGCACGTCGTCCATGTAGCCGGGCACGAGGATCCTGCCGTCGACGTCGCGCAGCGAGGCGATGAAGTTGGCGAGCACGGCCGCCGGGTTCGGTGCCCAGTTGCCATAGTGCCCGCTGTGCAGCGCTCGCGTCGCCCCGTACGCGGTGATGACCACGTCCGTCACGCCGCGCACACCGAACACGACCTGGGGCCGCCGGCTCTGATGCACCGGCCCGTCGGCGAAGATCCAGCCGTCGCTGGCGAGGAGCGCGGCATGCTGCCGGAGCAGCGCGCTCGTGTGCGCATTCCCCGCCTCCTC
The DNA here is from genome assembly GCA_013361335.1 of Gemmatimonadaceae bacterium. Classification (GTDB taxonomy): domain Bacteria; phylum Gemmatimonadota; class Gemmatimonadetes; order Gemmatimonadales; family Gemmatimonadaceae; genus AG11. The sequence goes on from JABFYH010000221.1 coordinate 19,844, forward strand.
CTCCCCGTCGAAATAGAACTTGAGGTTCACGCTCGGCGCCCGTCCCGCCGCGCGCAGCGCGTCGAGCGCGACGAGCATGGCGACGATCGGTGCCTTGTCGTCGCTCGCCGAGCGGGCGTAGATGCGCCACTCGGGACCGGTGGTGCCGGCGGCGGAGGGGAGCGGCACCACGTTCCCTCCGCGCTCCAGCGGCCCGTCGCGCAGCGTCGGCTCCCAGGGTGGCGTGGCCCAACGGGCGGGTTCCACCGGCTGTCCGTCGTAGTGCGCGTACAGCACGATCGTTCGCGTCGCGCCGGCCGTGCGCAGCTCGCCATACACCGCCGGCGGTCCCCCGCCCGGCGACTCGAGCAGACGTGTCGTCACGCCACGCCGCTCCAGCATTGCCACGATCGCCGCGGCGTTGCGACGAATGGCGATGCTGTCCGACGCGAGGTTGGGAATGGCCAGCAGATCGCGGAATTCGCGCAGGATTTCGGCTTCGTGCGCGCGGCGATACGCGTCGATCGGCGCCCGGAATGGTACCGGCTGCTGCGCCTGGACGGCGGTGGACGACAGCAGGCAAGCAATGGCGAGGTGGACGGGTGGTCTCATCCCGACAAGCTGTGCGGAAGTGCGGGTGGACGACAGTCCCGTGGTTGGCGCTACAAGGAACAACGGGCATTTTGAGCCAGAGGACACCGAGAGCATGGAACTGGACTGAAGGTGTTCTCTGTGCTCTCTGTGTCCTCGTGCAAATGCGCATCCGCGTGAATCCGCGCCCATCGCCGAGCGGGCCGGTGCGCTGGCCGGGTCCGAAGCTCGATACTAGGTTCGGGCTGAATCCATCTCGCAGAGGCCCCATGCGTTTTCGCCTGATCGTGCTGGCCGCGTCCCTCGCGCCCGCGTCCCTGCTCGCGCAGACCACGCCGCTCACCTACCCGGCCACGCGCACCGTCGACGTCTCCGATCGGTTCGGCAGCGCCACCGTCACCGATCCGTACCGGTGGCTGGAAGAGCTGAACGCGCCGGAGACCGCCCAGTGGGTGGCCGCCGAGAACGCCATCACGAGCTCGTACCTCGCCGCGCTCCCGATGCGCGAGTCGCTCAAGGCGCGCATCACCGAGCTCTGGAACTACCCGAGGGTGAGCGCGCCGCGCTGGCAGGGCGGACGCTGGTACTACTCCCGCAACACCGGGCTCCAGCGGCAGAGCGTGATGTACTCCCGCGCCACGCTCGACGGCGCCGAGCAGATGGTGCTCGATCCGAACAAGCTGTCCCCCGACGGCTCCATCGCGCTCTCGGGCTTCGTCCCCTCGCCCGACGGGCGATACGTCGCCTACGGACAGAGCGAGGGCGGCTCCGATTGGAGCACCTACTTCGTGCGCAGCCTCGCCACCGGCCGCCTCACCAGTGATACCGTGCGCTGGGTGAAGTTCTCCGGACTCTCGTGGACGCACGATGGACGCGGCTTCTTCTACGGCCGGTATCCCGAGCCCAGCGCCGGCGAACAGCTCCGTGGTGCGTTGCACGACAAGAAGATCTATTATCACACCATCGGGACGACGCAGGCCGAGGATCGCCTGATCTACGAGCGGGCCCAGGAGCCGACGCTGTTCATCAGCGCCAACCTGGACGAGACGGGCCGGTATCTGCTCGTCACCACCAACAAGGGCACCAGCGCGAAGAACGAGCTGTTCGTCGCCGACCTCGGCAACCCGAAGCGGCCGAACCTCGCCGCGCCCGTGCGGCCGCTCTTCACCGGCCACGATGCCGCGTACGACCCGATCGGGATCGTCGACGGCGTGATCTATCTGCTCACCGACCGCGACGCGCAGCGGAGACGGATCGTCGCCGCGCCCCTCGCCGCGCCGACGGTGGACCGCTGGCGCACGGTGGTCCCCGAGGGGAAGAGCACGATCGAGAGCGCCGATCTGGTGGGCGGGCGGCTGGTCGTCGTCACCCTCGAGGACGTGGCGGGCGCGATCCGCTTCTATCGGCTCTCCGGCACTCCACAGGAGACGGTGCCGCTACCGGGACTCGGCAGCGTCGGCGGGGTAGGCGGGCGGAACGATCGCCCCGAGCTCTTCTACAGCTTCACGTCGCCACTCGTCCCGACGACCGTCTACCGATACGACGCGCAGCAGAAGCGCAGCATCGCCTTCGAGCCGCCGAAGCTCACCTTCGACCCGTCGCGCTACACGACCGAGCGCGTGTTCTATCCGTCCAAGGACGGCACGAAGGTCCCGATGTTCATCACGCATCGAAAGGGCATGGCGCTCGACGGCGCCAACCCGACCATGCTCTACGCCTACGGCGGCTTCGACATCACGACGAATCCCACCTTCCGCGCCGACGTCCCGGCCTGGCTCGAGCTGGGCGGCGTGTGGGCCACCGCCAACCTTCGCGGCGGGGGCGAGTATGGCGAGGCCTGGCACGAAGCGGGAATGAAGGAGAAGAAGCAGAACGTCTTCGACGACTTCATCGCCGCCGGGGAGTACCTGGTGAAGCAGCGCTATACCTCGCCGTCCAAGCTCGCGATCATGGGCGGCTCCAATGGCGGTCTGCTCGTGGGGGTGGCGATGGAGCAGCGTCCCGACCTGTTCGCCGTCGCCCTCCCGGCGGTGGGAGTGATGGACATGCTGCGCTATCACAGGTTCACCGGCGGCGGCGCGTGGGCCACCGAGTACGGCTCCGCCGACGATTCCACCGCCTTCCCGTACCTGCGGGCGTATTCGCCGCTGCACAACATCGTGGCCGGCAAGTGCTATCCCGCCACCCTCGTCACGACCGCCGACCACGATGACCGGGTGGTGCCGAGCCACTCCTTCAAGTTCACGGCGGCACTCCAGAAGGCGCAGGGGTGCGACAAGCCGGTGCTGATCCGCGTCGAGACCCAGGGCAGCCACGGCTACCGCCCAACGGACAAGCGGATCGCCGAGCTGGCCGACGAATGGGCCTTCACCGCTGCACAGATGGGCGTCACGCCCACCCCTCGGCCGTAGAAATTCGGCGGCGGGAGGCGCAAAGAGGCGTACCGGGCGCGCCCGGTACGCCTCTTATATCAATTATTATTTATGCCGGTGTCGTGCCAACAGCTCGGCTCGTCAGGCCTCTTCGACTCGGCGCCAGCGTCGACGCCGCGCATGATGGCCGGGCGAGACGTCGATCATCAGCGCAACCACGAGCCCGACGATTGGCCACAACGTCCACTGGCCGCCCCACCAGTGCACGACGGCCGAATACCAGAGCGTCGTCGCCGGCAGAAACAGGAAGCCGAGGATCGGCCAGAGGAGATTGTGGTACAGACCGCGGAACCAGGTCGTGAAGAACCAGAGCACCAGGATGGTGAGCCGCGGCGCGATGAGCGCCAGGAGGACGAGAAGGCAGGGCATCGCAGAAACCTCCGTATCGTATAAATGATAATTTATGTCTGTCGGCCCGGAGCCTGGGGCCCCGCGTAGTACCGCAGCCCCGTTCCCATTCCGCGGAACCCAGCCTCCCGCAACGCCTCCGCCCATGGCGACGCCGACGCCCGCACGCCGTCGATGGTCTCCACGACCAGATCGCGCATCCGCCCGCGTCGTTGCCGAGCCACCAGGCGTTCCGCCAACGCCCGCGCCGAATCCCGCACTTCCGTCGCGGTCACCCCTTCCCCCACCCGCAGCTTCGTCCCCCGCCCCTCCGCCACCAGCACGATCCGGCCCGCCCGGGTCACCAGCAACGCTCCTGCCCCGCGCGGCCGCGCCAACGGGTCCGGTGTCGCCGCCCCGGGAGCGAGCGGCAGCGTGTATGGGTTCGCGGGATCGCTCGCCGCGAGCACCACCGGCGCCTCCTCCCCGGCCGGCTCCGCGCGCAACAGCTCCACCGCTTCCGGCAGCGCGAACTGCGCCCCGGCCAGACCGGCCACGAAGTAGCCGCGCCGCACGTCGCCCCGATACTCGAGCCGCTTGAGCTCGTGGTAGATCGCCCGCCACCCCACTGCCGGCCGCTCCCGCCGCCACCAGTCCCGCGACACGATCCCGTACCGCGCGAGCCACTGCCGAGCGATCCGTTCCGCCAGCGTCTGTTCGTCCACGGCCGGCCCGAGCGTGCCCGCCGTGTGCACCAGCGACCAGCGGCCACCCCACGACGCCTGCGGCTCGCGATCGGGACGGCGCCATTTGGGAAGTCGTCGCGCGTTGATGCGGCGTTGCACGATCGGGCGAGCCGACGGCGTGAAGTCCGCCGGCAGCCAGCGCGTCGGATCCGGCTCGTCGCGGCGCTTCACCGGAAACACCGGCTTCCAGCGCAGCACGTCGCGCAGCGCGTCGACCGTGTCGTTCGTCGCGATCCCCGCCGCCACCAGCTCGCGCAGTGCATCACGGGTCTGCTGCGCCCCCAGCCCCGTCGCCGCCGACACGTCCGACGTGAACGACGCCCCCGACGAGCGCAGCGCCTCGCGTACCGCCCGCGCATTGTCGCTGAGCGCCGCGTCGTCCAGTGGATCGCCGAGCCACTGCCGCCCCGTCCCGCGCTCGAAGAAGCGGACGCGCCCGATCCGCTCCCCCGCTCCGCCCCCCTTCCGCTCGTCCGGAACCTCGGCCGCCCACACCAGCGCCCCCGACGCCGCGAGCCGCGCCAGCGCGTCCGGCTCGTAGTGCTCCAACCGCGCCGGCAGATAGTCGCGCTCCCACCCGTCGGCCGGTCGCGCCAGGCCGTAGAGCTGCCCCATCACCGCCGCCGCCCCGTCGCTCCCCTCGAGTCGCGTGTCCGCGGAGAGATGCTGCCAGCGCTGGAGGAAGCGCGCGAAGCGATCGATCCCGACCGCCTCGATCTGTTGTCGAGCCTTCGCCAGCTCTCGCCGACGCGCCTGCTCCAGCAGCCGACGCGAGCACCACCGCGGCACGTCGCGCACACCGCCGAACACACCGCGCACCAGCACGTCGTTCCGCTCCCATTCCTCGAGCCGCCGCTCGACCCACGCCGCGTCGAAGTCGTAGCGCGCCAGCACGTCGTCCACGCTCACCGGACCGGCCAGCGCGACGAACCGCGCCAGGATCTCCCGCCGCGCCGCCTTGGGGGTGAGCGCGGCCGTACGCAGCACTTCCGGCACGACGTCGACCGCCGCGCTGGGTTCGAGATCCACCCCCGAGGACACCGTCGCCATCGCCGCGTCGCCGAACGCGGCCGCGTAGCGCCGATAGCTGTCGACGAGCATGAAGCGCTGGGTGTGCCCCGTCGACGTCGGCACCTGCGCCGCGATGAGGCGTCCACTCGCCAGCAGCGCCGGCAGTGGATCTCCCCGCCGCCACTCGCCCTCCGGCGCGATTCGCGCCTCGAGCTCCGCGCGGGTCACGTCCCCCGCGCGATCGACGAGCATCGCCAGCTCGTCGGCGTCGCGCGCCTGACGCCCCACCGCCGTCCCACGCCGCCGCGCGAGCAGCTCGTCGAGCACGGCGAGCGTCAGATCGTCCGCTCCCTCGCCCCCCATCAGCTCATCGAGCAGCGCCCGGTCCAGCGACAGCAGCGCCGCGCGCTCCTCGGCTCGCGGCGCATCCTTGCCGTACATGTGGTCGATCACGAACCCGAACTGCAGCGATGCGGCGAAGGGCGACGGAATCTCCGTCTCCACCGTGCGGATCGTGATCGCCCCCGACGCGATCCGCTCCAGCACGTCGCGCAGCCCCGGCATGTCGAACGCATCCTGCAGCACGTCACGGTAGGTCTCGATCAGGATCGGGAACGACGGATAGCCCCGCACCGCCTGCAGCAGGTCGAGCGACTTCAGCCGCTGGAGCCAGAGCGGCATCCGGCGACGCGGGTTGCCGCGCGGCAGCAGCAGCGCCCGCGCCGCATTCATGCGGAACCGTGCGCCGAACAGCGACGACTGGCCGACCTCCTCGAGCACCAGCCGCTCGGCATCCTCGACGCCGAGCGTGCGAATCGCCTCCACCGGCGGCGCGGCGCCCATGTCGGGCAGGCGGAGCATCAAGCCGTCGTCGGTCGTCTGCACCTGCGCGTCGATCCCCAGCTGCTCGCGCATGCGCCGGCCCAGCGCCATCCCCCACGGCGCATTGACCCGGCCGCCGAAGGGCGCGTGCAGCACCATCCGCACCGAGCCCACCTCGTCCCGGAAGTGCTCGAGCACGAGCCGCGTGTCGTCCGGAACGATGCGCGTGATCGCGCGCTGCGCCTGCACGTACTCCACCAGCGAGCGCGTCGTCGGCTCGTCGGCGTGATGCGCGCGCTGGATCTCGGCCAGGTCGGTCAGCGTGCGCGCATCGTCGAGCTCTCGACGCAGCGCGCCGACGCGCGCCGTGAGGTGGCTCGAGCGCGCCATGAACTCCCCGTGCCAGAAGGGCATGCGCGCCGGCGCACCGGGCGCCGGCACGACGATCACTCGATCGTGCTCGATCGCGCGGATCCGCCAGGTGCTCGAGCCGAGCTGGAAGGCATCGCCCACCCGCGACTCGTGCACGAACTCCTCGTCGAGCTCACCGAGCCGCGTCTTGTCGGCGAGGTTCACCGTGTACAACCCGCGGTCGGGGATCGTGCCACCGCTGATCGTCGCCACCATGCGGGCGCCACGGGTGGGCGTCAGGGTGTCGGCGACACGATCCCAATGCAACCGCGCGTCGAGCTCCGCTGCCACGTCGCTCGGATACTTCCCCGACAGCATGCCGAGCACTTCGTCGAATGCTCCACGGGTCAGGCTGTGATAGGGGTACGCCCGACGTACGAAATGAAACAGGTCGGCGCTCGTCCACTCCGGCGTATCGCTCGCCACGATCGCGACGACGAGCTGCGCCAGCACGTCGAGCGCGTTCTGCACCACCTTGGTCGGCTCGACGTCACCCGTACGCATCGCGTCCAGGATCGCCAGCTGCTCCAGCGCGTCGTCCCGAAAGGTCGGCACGAACACTCCTCGACTCGTCGCGTCGAGCGAGTGGCCGGCGCGCCCCACGCGCTGCAGTGCCGCCGCCACACGCTTCGGGCTCTGGAGCTGCACCACCAGATCGACCGAGCCGACGTCGATGCCCAGCTCGAGGGAGCTCGTCGTCACCAGCGCGCGCAGCGCTCCCGCCTTGAGCCGCTCCTCGAGGAGGAAGCGGCGCTCGCGCGACAGCGAGCCATGATACGGCAGCGCGAGCTCCTCCTCGGCGAGCTGGTTCACCCGCGCCGCCATCCGCTCCGCCTGCGCGCGGTTGTTCACGAACACCAGCGTGGTGCGTGCGCTGCGAATCTGCTCCAACACCAGCGGCGCCACCGACGTCCAGATCGTCCCGCCGACGTTCGCCAGATCGTCCACCGGTGAGACGACGCGGGTCTCCATCCTCTTCACCAACCCGCAGTCCACGATCTGCACGGGGCGGAAGACGGCGGTCTGCCGGGTTGACGGTGAGACCGTCGCCGGGTGAGACGGGTTTGGCTCGCTGTCCGACCGTCCGACCATCAGACCGTCTGACTCCATCCCGCCGAGGAACCTCGCCACCTCGTCGAGCGGCCGCTGCGTCGCCGAGAGGCCGATGCGCTGCGGCGGCTCCGGCGCGACCGCGGCCAATCGCTCGAGGGTGAGCGCCAGATGCGCACCGCGCTTCGTGCCCGCCACCGCGTGGATCTCGTCCACGATCACGGCGCGCAGTGCGCTGAACATCGTCCGCCCGCGCTCGCTCGTGAGCAGGATGTGCAACGATTCCGGCGTCGTGATCAGGATGTGCGGCGTCTTGCGCAGCATCCTCGCTCGCGCGCTGCTCGGCGTGTCGCCAGTGCGCACCGCGACACGGATCTCCGGAAACTTCGCCCCCGCCGCCTCGAATCGCGCCTTGAGCTGGCCGAGCGGCATCTCGAGGTTCCGCTGAACGTCGTTGTTCAGCGCCTTGAGCGGCGACACGTACAGCAGGTGCACCGCATTGGCGAGCGGCGCGTCGAGCCCCTCGGTGATCAGCGCGTTCAGCTCCCAGAGGAACGCCGCGAGCGTCTTGCCCGTCCCGGTGGGCGCGAGGATCAGCGTGTCCTCACCACGCGCGATCGCCGGCCACCCCGCGCGCTGCGGCGCCGACGGCTCGCCGACGGTCTCGGTGAACCAGCGGTGGACGACTGGATGGAATTCGGCGAGCGGGCCGTTCGTGGAGGCGGTGGCGGACATCGTGCGCGTCTGTTGCGATATCCGTGCGAGCAGCGGAAAGACCGCGTCGCTCGCTGGCGTCGCTCCGCGGCGACGCCCTGACGAGCTGCTATCCCGCCGCCGGCGCTTCGTTGATCTCCGGCGTCACCTCCGGCCGCCGCGTGCCCGCCGCCGCGGCATCCTCCTCGCGCCGCGAGGGCAGGGAGAACGCGAACACGCTGCCCCCCTCCGGCGGAAACTCCGCCCAGCTTCGTCCGCCGAGCGACGCCACCGTCTCCTGCACGATGTTGAGGCCGAGCCCCGTCCCCTCGGCCGTCACCGAATCGTTGTGGGCGCGAAAGAACTGCTCGAACAGATGCTCGCGCGCCTTTGGCGGCACCCCGATGCCGTTGTCGCGCACCCGCACGATCAGCTCCCCCTCGCGCGTCGATGTGGGGACGATGAGCTCCCCCGACACGTCGACGAACCGCTCCGGCTTCTTCGGGTCCGCATACTTGATCGCGTTGGAGATGTAGTTCGCCAGGCACAGCTCCACCGCCGCCGCGTCCACCTCCACCGTGGGGATGTCGGGGTCGATGCGCACCTCGATGCCGCCCAGCTTGGCCGCGTCGCGAAGCTGCCGAATCACCTCGGCCGCCGCCTGCGGGAGGAGGACGTTCCGCTGCCGCCGGGAGTCGCCCTCCAGTCGCGACAACGCCGTGAGGTTCTCGAGCACCCGCTGCAGCCCCTCACCATTCTGGGCGATGATGCGCAGGAAGCGCTCGCGCTGCGCCGGCTCCAGCCACGGCTCGCCCAGCAGCGTCGACGCACCGCGAATCGCGCCGACGCGGTTCTTCAGCTCGTGCGACACCATGCGGTTGAAGCGGCGCAGCCGTTCCTCGCGCTGGCGCACCTGCTCGCTCGACACCCGGAGAAAATGCGTCATCGTCGCCTGGCGGATGTCGTCCGTCGCTTCGGCCACCCGACGCCACACCCGGGCCACGGCGTCCGGCGTCACCACCTCGGCCGGCATGCGCGCCAGCGCCTCGCCGAGGTAGGTGAACAGGATCCCGGAGAGGATCTCGTGCTCCTTGAGGATCTGATACGCGTCGAATCCCTGCGCATGGCGGAGGGCGCCAAGCTCCATCGCCTTCCCTTCCACCGGCCCGTGCCCCTCGAGGTCCACCCCCTCGGATTCCACGTAGGCGGCGATGCCATCGACCAGCAGCGGCACGTGGTCCAGCAGCTCGTCGGTGGGGAAGAGGAGGTTCTGGTCGACCGTCACCCGGGCGACGATGCGGTCCAGCCAGCGGCGGACGATGTCGGTCCGGGCGGCGCGCAGCTCGGCCGCAAGCAGCGTGGCGAGGCGCGTGGGCGCGTGGGGGGGAGTGGTCGTGGGACGGCTGGCGTCCATGTCGGTCCGTTCCTGCCCTGGGAGTGTTCCTGCGTCTACTATCAAGGATAACGTGCGCCAGCGGCACGAGCCCGCGCGCCGTATTCATCCAGCCACCCGGTCGCCACCGTACCGCTGGCGCCACTCTCACCGCCACGCTGATGATGCGTCGTCTCTTCTGTTTTGCCGTCGCTGTAACCCTGCCGCTGGCCGCTCCGTTCCACGGCGTCGCCGCGCAGACCTTCCCCACCGACGACCCGATACTCAGGCGCATCTGGGCCATCGGCATGGACAGCTCGCGCACCATGGAGCTGTCCAGCGCGCTGCTCGACTCCATCGGTCCACGCCTCGCCGGCTCGCCGGGACAGAAGCGCGCCCAGGACTGGCTCATCAGAACGTACGCGAGCATGGGCATCCCCGCGAAGAACGAGCAGTACGGCACCTGGCGGGGCTGGCGGCGCGGGTGGACCCATGTCGACCTCGTGAGCCCCCGCGTTCGCACCCTCGAGGCGACGATGGTGGGCTACAGCCCGGGCACCGGCGGCAAGGACGTCACCGCCGGCACCATCGTGCTGCCCCGCTTCCCCGACAGCGCCGCGTTCGTGCGGTGGCTGCCGCAGGCGAGAGGGAAGCTGGTCCTCGTAAGTGCGCCGCTGCCCAGCTGCCGCCCCACCGCCGACTGGACGGAGTTCGCAACCGCGGCGAGCCGCGCACGGATGGACAGCCTGCGTGCCGAGGTGACGCGTGAATGGAGCAGCCCGAACGTGCGGGGCACCGGGTACAGCCTCGCCCTCGCCGGCGGCGGCCTGGGGCTGCGGCTCGACGAGGCCGGCGTCGCCGGCGTCATCACCTCGCGGCCGACGAATGCCGTGGGGACACGCAGCGTGTTCGAGACCTACAACACGCGGTCGCCCACGCTGAGCCTGTCGTGCGAGGACTACGGCCTGCTCTTCCGCCTCACCGAGCGCGGGAGCAATCCGCAGGTCCGCATGAACCTCGACGCGGAGCTCCTCGGTGAGCAGCCGATGGCGAACACCATCGCCACGGTGCGCGGCACGCAGAAGCCCAACGAGTACGTGATGCTCTCCGCCCACTTCGATTCGTGGGACGGCGCGAGCGGTGCCACCGACAACGGCACGGGCACCATCACCATGCTGGAGGCGATGCGCATCCTGCGGCAGGTCTACCCGAACCCGAAGCGCACGATCGTCGCCGGTCACTGGACGGGCGAGGAGAACGGGCTCGTTGGCTCGAAGGCGTTTCGCGAGGATCACCCCGAGATCGTCGCCGGCCTGCAGGCGCTGTTCAATCAGGACAATGGCACGGGCCGTATCGTGCGAATGGACGCCTCCGGTCTCGTGGACGGCGACGTCCACCTGCGCAGCTACATCGCCAAGCTGCCGACCGAATTCCAGCAGCAGATCCAGTACGGCGGACCCGGCGTGCCGAGTGGCGGCGGGAGCGACAACGCCTCGTTTGCCTGCGCGGGGCTGCCCGGCTTCTCGCTCGGCTCCCTGAACTGGAATTACGGGAACGAGACCTGGCACACGGAGCGCGATACGTACGACAAGATCGCCTTCGACGACCTGAAGGCGAACGCCGTGCTCACGGCGATGCTGGTGTATCTCGCCAGCGAGGATCCGACGCTCATCGGGCGCGAGCGGGTCGACATCGTGAAGGCGGTGGAGGAGCAGCGCGCGCGCTTCGCGCAGCAGAACCCCACTGCCGCACGTCCGACTGGTCCGCAGACGCCGCCAGCGTGGCCGGCGTGCGGGACGGCGCCGAGGAAGACGAATCCGCGACTGTGACCCCATCCAGGATCCGCTCCACTTTCCGATCAGGTGAACAACCGTCTCGCGACGAACGTCGAGCTCCGGCGGGTCGGGCTGCCCGTGCTCGATCCGGCATGCCTCGAGCCCAAGGGGTGTGCTCCACGGCCATGAAGCGGGTCGCGCGAGAGGCAGCGTGCCTCGCGCGACTACCGCCGTTTCGTCGCGCGCTTCAGCAGCTCCCGCATGCGTGTCAGCTCCTTCTCCGAGAGCCGCGTCTGATCCACGAGGTGGGCGAGCAGCTTGATCGGCGATCCGCCGTACACCTTCTCCAGCAATCGGCTGAGCGCGGACTCGCCAGCCGTCTCGGCGTCGACCACGGGGAAGTAGACGTGTGTCTTCCCCTCCCCCCGCCGGTGAGAGACGTAGCCCTTGAGCTCCAGCGTGCGGATCATGCTGGAGATGCTCGTGTAGGCGAGAGCGGGGTCCACCTGGTCGCGCACCTCGGTGACCGTCGCCTCGCCCAGCTCCCACAGCACGCTCATGATGTCCAGCTCGCGTTGAGTCAGACGCAGCTCCGTCATCGGCCGATCACAGGGTGCGGCAGCAGGAGCACGACCAGCAGCAGCCCCAGGGCGAGCAGGGGCAGCAGGACGCGCTGGAGCTGCCGCAGTGGCGTCGGCGCGAGCAGCACGGTGAGGCGCCGCTCCAGCATGCCGACCCCACCGAGCAGTCCGGGCTGAAGCCGCGGGCCACGGCGCGCGGCTTCCGCCACCTGCAGCAGCAGCGCTCCATACGTCGGCGCGTCGCCGAGCGACCTCACCACGCGGCTGTCGCAATCCATCTCGACGGCGAGGTGCAGGCGCCGCAGCTGCCACCAGAGCGCGAGGTTCCAGGGGAGCAGGATGAGCGTCAACGACAGCGCGAACAGAACCCGCGCATCGTGCGCCCGCCGGTGCTCCTCCTCGTGGCGGAGCACGTAGCGCCGCTGGGCCGCTGGCAGCGCGAGCACCCAGCGCGGCACCAGCACGCGGGAGCGCCAGAGACCGATGGTGGCCGGCCCCATCCGCTCGGTGACCAGCACGGGCACCCCGTCCACGACGGTGGGCCGGCCGCCGTTCTGGCGCTCTCCCCGTGACAGGTGAATCGCCGCGGCCACCCAGCCCATGCTGAGGAGACTCCAGAGGATCACGGCCCCGGAGGTCGTCAGCCAGACGCGGTTGACGACGCCGTTGAACGAATCGATGTGGACCCACCATGCGCGATCGAGCACCGGGCGCATCCCACTGCCGGCGTGGTGCGGGGTGGGGTCGGCGAGGATCCAGGCATGACGCACGCGATAGACGGCGGGGAGGGTCATCGAGACGGCGATGGCGGCGCACCACACCCAGCGGCGCGGCCAGGCCGCGGGCAGCGCCCGCTCGACGAGCATCGCCGCGACGCCGAGGCAGGCCCCGATGACGTTCACGTAGAGGATGCAGAGCATGCGGCGATCTCCGAGCGACGACGAATAACTAAGTCCTTCCGAGGATGGCGGCGCCCGCGGGCGGCGTCAAGCGGCCGGTGGCCCTTGCGGGGCGTACGGCGCCTCGATGGTGCCGGTTTCCCGATGCGTGAAACTAAAAACTTAGTTATTACGTATCCCGACCGACTGGCTCGATTTCGCGCACCGTCTCCGGGGAGCGACCCATGCATGCGACCCTCATCCTGCACATTTTCACGGGCACGGCGGCCGTGCTCGCCGGCTTCGTGGCGCTCTACACGGCCAAGGGTGGTGCCCTGCACCGCCGGAGCGGGCTGCTCTTCGTCTACCTCATGGTCGCCATGGCGACGCTCGGCATGGTGATCACCATCGTGCGCGGCGTCGCCCCCGTCGCCAACATCCCGGCCGGCCTGCTCACGATCGCCCTCGTCGTCACCGCATTGACCACCGTGCGACCCGAGACGGGCACACGCCGGCTGTCGATCGGCGCCATGCTCGTGCTGCTGACGGTCGGCGTGGGGTCGATGATCCTCGGCGGCACGGCGCTCGCCCACGGCGGCCGCTTAAACGGGATCCCGGCCGTCCCGCTGTTCATGTTCGGCGTCGCCGGGCTCGTCGCCGCCGCCGGAGACGTTCACGTCCTGCGGTTCGGCGCGCGCCGAGGCTCGGCACGCCTGGCCCGACACCTGTGGCGAATGTGCTTCGCGCTCTTGGTCGCCTCACTGTCCTTCACCGGCCAGCTGCCCAAGCGCTTCGTCCCCAGACAGTATCACATGCCGGTGTTGTTCTCCCTCCCCGTGATCGCCGTGCTCGTCACGATGGGCTTCTGGCTATGGCGGCAATGGCGGCTGGGCCGACGGCAGCGCACACCGCGCCGCGCCGTCGCGCTCGAGGCGCCGATCACCACGGAAGGGCGGCACCCATGACGCGGACCACGAACGCGCGACTCGCCGGCGGCGCCTTCCTGCTCTACATCGTCGTCGGCATCGGGCAGATGGTCGTCAGCCGGGGGTCGACTGCCGGCGAAGGAGCGGCCGCGAAGCTCGTCAGCATTGCGGCCCACGCGCCGCAGATCCGCGTCAACCTCCTGCTCGCTCTGATCGTCTGCGTCACGGCCCTGACGCTCGCCGTCGCCCTGTACGGCCTCACCCGCGACGAGGATCGCGACATCGCCATGCTCGCCCTCGTCTGCCGCTGCATCGAGGGTGCGACACCGGTGGTTTCGCTCGTGGCGACACTCTCACTTCTCTGGCTCGCGACGTCGTCCGAGGCGGCAGCCCTGGACCGGGCGACGGTCCATCCGCTCGTCGTCCTCCTGTTGCAGGCGAGAGGATCGATTTCTCTCCTCGGCGCGATCTTCTTCTCGGTCGGCAGTACGCTCTTCGCCTGGCTCTTCCTCCGCGGCCGATTGATCCCTCGGTCGCTCGCCTGGTTGGGAGTGGCTGCCTCGCTGCTGCTCGTCGTCGGACTCCCGCTGGAGCTCGTCGGCCTGCTTCGCGGCCCCATCACGCAGGTGATCTGGCTCCCGATGGCGGCCTTCGAGGTGCCGCTCGGCATCTGGCTGCTCACCAAGGGCGTTGCTAGGCGAGACGTACAAATGCGCGACGCCGGCCAACCTTTCGGCTGACCGGCGTCGCTGACCTGGTTCGGTATCGCTCAGGGCTTGTCCTTCTTGTCCTTTGCGTCCGATGAGTCGGCCTTGGCGCGCATGCGATCCATCACGCCGCGCATTCCCTTGTTTTCCGGCTTGGTCTCCGGCTTGGTCTCCGGCTTGG
>JABFYH010000154.1 GCA_013361335.1 Gemmatimonadaceae bacterium
GCGCCGTGACGATCGCCCGGGCGCAGGCCTCGCTGCGCTTCCCGGCGCGGTTCGCGCTCGCCGCCGCGATGAATCCGTGTCCCTGCGGTCACGCGGGCGATCCCGGACATGCCTGCATCTGCGCGGCGGCTGAGGTGCTTCGCTACAGGGCACGGCTTTCCGGTCCTCTCGCGGATCGCATCGACCTGCACGTCACGGTACCCGCGGTGCCGCTCGCCGAGCTCGCATCGCGCCCGCGCGGGGAGACCTCCGCGTCGATGCGTGAGCGCGTGGAGGCGGCACGCGCGCGGCAGTGGCAGCGCTATGGCGGCGGTGGATGCAACGCGCGTGCGGCGGGCCGGTGGCTCGAGACGCACGGCGGCATCGAGACCGCGGCGAGGCGCACCCTCGCCGCCGCAGGGGGGCGGCTGCATCTCTCGGCCCGCGCCTTCCATCGCGTGCTACGGGTCGCGCGAACGATTGCCGATCTCGACGGCGTCGGCACGGTGCAGGCGCCGCACATCGCTGAAGCACTCGGCTACCGCCCGCGCGCCGCGGACATGTCGACACCGGTCGCGTACTAGGCAATGCGCGTCCCTGCCTTCTCGTCGGCGCGCCGGATAGCTTCCACCCATGACCGACGACGTCGATCTCCTCGCCGCCGACAAGGAACGTCGCCTCTCCGCCTGGCTCGCGGCGCAGGGGAGGGTCGCCATCGGCTACAGCGGCGGCGTCGACTCGGCGTATCTCGCGGTCGTGGCGCGCCGAACCCTTGGCGCCGACGCGGTGCTGGCGATCATCGGGCGCAGCGAATCGTATCCCGCTGAGCAGTGGGCCGCCGCGCGGCGGGTCGCCGAGCAGTTCGACGTCCCGGTGCTGGAGCTGCGCACCGAGGAGCTGGCCGATCCGCGCTACGCGGCGAATCCGTCCAATCGCTGCTACTTCTGCAAGACGGAGCTGTGGGGCCGCCTCGTCCCCGTCGCACGGGCGCGCGGGTTCACCACGGTGGCCGACGGCACGAATGCGGACGACCTCGGCGACTACCGGCCCGGCGCACAGGCGGCGCGCGAGCACGCGGTCGTGAGTCCACTTGCCGACCTCGGGTTCACCAAGGATGAGATCCGGCGCCGGTCGCGCGCGCTCGCCCTTCCGACCTGGCAGCAGCCGTCGTCGCCCTGTCTGTCCTCACGTCTGCCCTATGGCACACCGGTCACGGCCGAACGGCTGCGGCAGGTGGAGCGCGCCGAGGAGGCGCTGCGGACGCTGGGCATCGTGGGCGATCTGCGCGTGCGGCACCACGATGATCTCGCCCGCGTGGAGCTCGGGCCTGCCGAGCTGGCGCACTGGCTCGCCCCTGATGCAGCGGCGCAGCTGGCAGAGGCCGTTCGTGACGCCGGCTTTGCGCGGGTCGCGGTCGACCTGCGAGGCTTCCGCTCCGGATCGCTGAACGTGCTGCACGGGGTGAGCGCGGCGTGACGGCGGCGTCCGGCGACGCGGCCGCGCTGGCGAGCGCGCTCGCCGCGCTCGGGTTCCCCTGCCACGTGGAGCCGCGGTCGGCGCTCGCGTTGCTGTCGATGTCCGCGGACGATGCGGCGCGCCTCGCGGCGTCTCCCGACCGCGCCGCGGCGCTGGCGCTGGCGAAGGAGCACGGCTTCACCCACGTCGCCGTGGAGATCGGTCCCGGTGCGCCTGTTCTTCGCGATTGAGCTCGACGATGCGGTTCGCGGAGCGCTCCACCATGCCGTGGCGCCGCTGCGCGCCGGCGAGCCCGATCTCGCGTGGGTGCGGCCGGAGAAGCTGCACCTCACGATGAAGTTCATCGGGGAGGGGGACGACGCCGACGTCCAACGCCTGGCGCGGGCGGCGGGCGACGTCGCCGCCCGGCACCGCCCCTTCGAGCTGACGCTCGGTGGCGTCGGCGCCTTTCCGAACTTTCGTCGCGCGCGGGTGGTATGGATGGGGGTCGCCGGCGACGCGAAGCTCGAGCTCCTCCACCACGATCTCGAGCTGGCGTGCAGCGACGCGGGGTTCGAGGTGGAAGGCCGGCCCTTCCGGCCGCACATTACCCTGGCCCGGGTGCGCGCGCCGCTGACGCTGGATCGCGCCAAGCCGTTCGCCCGTGCCGCGCGGCGCGTAGCTTTCGCCGCGTCCGACGAGGTCCGCGGGCTGGCGCTGCTGGAGAGCGGACACCGCTCGACCGAACCGGGCTATCGCCGCGTCTTCGCGGCCCCACTGGGAGGATGCTGACGGATGGGCTGTCTGCGACGCGCGGGATGTCTGTTGGTGGTGGCGGTGATCGCCGTGGCGCTCTGGGTCACGCAGGACCGCTGGCTGCGGGTGATCCCGCACTCGCGCACCGAGCCGACGACGGCGACCGTGGAGCGCGTGTGGCGCCCATTGTCACCCGAGGCGGCGGCGCGCGGCCGCCGAGCGATCGACGGGCTCTCCTCGACGCGCGGGCCGGTGTACGCCAACCTCAGCGCCGACGAGATCGCGTCGTACGTCGTGTCGGCGGCGGGGAGCGCGTTCCCCGCATCGGCGGACAGTGTCGAAGCGGCGGTGATCGGCGACGTGCTGTACGTCCGCGCCGTCGTGCCGACGAAGGACATCGCGAGCTCCGGCGTGCTCGGACCGCTCGCCGGCCTGCTGAACGAGCGCGAGAAGGTGTCGCTCGGCGGCAGCTTCCGTGTCGTGCGGCCGGGCCTGAGCGAGTTCCAGCTCCGCGACGTGAAGCTTCGCGAGTTCAGCGTGCCGAAGGGCGCGATTCCGCGGCTGGTCCAGCAGATCACGAAGGGAAGGAAGACGCCGGGCGTGGCCGACGACGCCCTCGCCGTGCCCACCCCGCCGTCGCTCGCCGACGTGCGCATCGCGAACGGCCGGGTCACGCTGTACAAGACGACGCCGGCCGGCAAGGCACCATGAGCCGCCGCATCCTGATCGTCGACGACGAGCAGGGGATCCGCGCCGCATTGGGCCAGCTCCTCGAGTTCGAGGGCTACGACGTGCGCACGGCGGCGAATGCCGTCGACGGGCTCGCCGAGTACGCGAAGTTCAAGCCGCACCTCGTCTTCATGGACGTGAAGATGGCGGGGATCGACGGGCTGGAGGCGTTGCGTACGCTGCGGGAGCAGGATCCCTCCGCCGTCGTCGTCATGATCAGCGGCCACGCCACGATCCAGACGGCCGTCGAGGCCACCCAGCGCGGCGCGTACGACATCCTCGAGAAGCCGCTCGACACCGACCGCATCCTCGTCACCCTGCGCAACGCGCTCGCGCACCTCGACCTGCACGAGGAGAACGCGCGGCTGCGCGACAGCGTGCGCTCCCGCTTCGAGATCGTCGGCAGCTCGTACGCCATTCGCGCCGTGACGGAGAAGATCGAGCTCGTCGCGAAGACCCCCGCGAGGGTGCTCATCACCGGCGAGAACGGGACCGGGAAGGAGCTGGTGGCGCGCGCGATCCACGCCAACTCGCCGCGCGCCAAGCGGCCATTCGTCGAGGTCAACTGCGCCGCCATCCCCGGCGAGTTGATCGAGAGCGAGCTGTTCGGCCATCTCAAGGGGTCGTTCACCGGCGCCGTCCAGGACCGCGCGGGCAAGTTCGAGCAGGCGGACAGCGGCACGCTCTTCCTCGACGAGGTGGGCGACATGAGCCTCGCCGCCCAGGCCAAGGTGCTGCGCGTGCTCCAGGACGGGGTCGTGACGCGCATCGGCGGGGCCAAGCCGGTCCAGGTCGACGTGCGGGTGCTCGCGGCGACGAACAAGCAGATCGAAGCGGAGATCGCCGCGGGACGCTTTCGCGAGGACCTCTTCTATCGCCTGAACGTGGTGCCGATCCACGTCCCGCCGCTGCGCGAGCGGCGCGAGGACATTCCGCTGCTCGTCGGACATTTCGTCGAGCTGCTCACCCGCCAGGGCGGTCTCGCGCCGCGCGCCGTCACTCCAGACGCCGTCACTCGGCTGGCGCAGCTCGACTGGCCGGGCAACGTGCGCGAGCTGCGCAACACGATCGAGCGTCTGCTGATCCTGTCGAGCAGCGCTCGCGTCACCGCCGACGACGTCGACCGGTTGGCCGGCCGACGCGCCGACGGGGGCGAGGGAGGGCTCGGCACCCTCCTCGACGTGCCGACCTTCGAGGAGTTCAAGCACGCCGCCGAGCGTGCATATCTGGTCGCCAAGCTGCGCGCCTACGACTGGAACGTCAGCGAGACGGCGCGCGCGCTCGAGATGCCCCGCTCGAATCTCTACAAGAAGATCGAACGATATGGCTTGAGCCGTGAGGGCGGCGCCGGGGGAAGCCCGGTGCCCGCCGCCGGCGCGGATGACGACGAGGGTGACGACGAATGAGCGACTGGGACGCGGAGCTCAAGAAGATCGACCGGCAGCTGGAGTCGATGTCCGACTCCGCGCTCATCCCCTCGCCGGCCAGGACCGCCTCTCCCGCGGCGCGGGCCGAGGTGGCGGCGGAGCGCGCGACGACGCGCACGTGGGGCGCCTTCCTCCGGCTCGCCCTCGCGACCGCCCTCGGCGTCGGCATTCTCTTCTGGCCCTACCCGAAACAGTGCGGGCTGGAGCTCGGCGGCTATCTCGCCGCCGTCGCCGCGGTGACGGCAGGCGGGCTGTGGAGTGGGCTGTGGACCTGGCGGCACCGCACCGCCCGCGCGCATGTGCTGTCCCTGCTGCTGGTCACTTGGGGGCTGCTCCTCGGGGCAATCGAAGTCCTGCCGCGGATCGGCTACGCCAAGGCGGATCCCCTCCGTCCGATCGGGTGGAGCTGCAGCGCGGCGCCGGCGGGTCTGGGACCGGGGATCCTGCGAGCGACCCCGCGCTAAATTGTCCGGCATGACCAAGACCTTCCAGAACTTCATCGCCGGCAAGTGGAGCGCACCGCAAGGGGGCGCGCACTTCGAGAACCGCAACCCGGCCGACACGACCGATCTCATCGGACTCTTTCCCCTGTCCACCTCGGCCGACGTCGATCGCGCCGTCGCGTCGGCGAAGCGGGGGTTCGAGGTGTGGCGGAAGACGCCGGCGCCCGCCCGGGGCGACGTCCTGCGACGCGTCGGCGATCTGCTCACGAAGCGCAAGGACGAGATCGCGGATCTGATGACCCGCGAGATGGGCAAGCCGCTCACCGAGACGCGTGGCGACGTCCAGGAGGGGATCGACACCGCCTACTACGCGGCGACGATGGGGCGCCAGCTCGCCGGCCGGACGGTGCCCAGCGAGATGGCGAACAAGTGGGCGATGAGCTTCCGTCGCCCGATCGGCGTGGCCGGGATCATCGCCCCCTTCAACTTCCCGCTCGCCATCCCGACGTGGAAGATGTTTCCCGCGCTGGTGTGCGGGAACGCCTGCGTCTTCAAGCCGAGCGAGGACGTGCCGCACACCGGGCACACGCTCGTCGAGATCATGCTCGAGGCAGGGCTGCCGCCGGAGGTGATCCAGCTCGTGCACGGGGTCGGGGCCGACGTCGGGGCGCCGCTCGTGGCGCATCCGGACGTGGCCGTCGTGTCGTTCACCGGGTCGACGGCAACCGGGAGCGCGGTCGGTGAGACCTGCGGCCGGCTGCACAAGCGGCTCTCGCTCGAGATGGGTGGGAAGAACGCCCAGATCGTGATGGACGACGCCGATCTCGACCTCGCGCTGGACGGCGTGCTCTGGGGCGCCTTCGGCACCACCGGGCAGCGGTGCACCGCGACGAGCCGTCTCATCCTCCAGTCCGGCATCCACGATGAGTTCCTCGGCCGGCTGATCGACCGGGCACGCGGCATGAAGCTGGGTGACGGACGGAAGAAGGGAACCGATGTCGGCCCGCTCATCCATGACCGTTCGCGCCGCAAGGTCGAGAGCTACATCGACATCGGGCAGGCGGACGGCGCCGACCTGGTGTGCGGAGGGCGTCGCCCCGAGGGCAAGGAGCTCGCAAACGGGTTCTTCTTCGAGCCGACGATCTTCGCGCGGGTCGAGGCGGGGATGCGGATCGAGCAGGAGGAGATCTTCGGACCGGTGCTCAGCGTGATCCGGGTCCATGACGCCGACGAGGCGTTCCGGATCAACAACGGCGTGAGATACGGGCTCTCGTCGTCGCTCTACACGAGCGACGTCAACCTGTCGTTTCGTGCGCTGAGCGAGCTGGATAACGGCATCACCTACATCAACGCGCCCACCATCGGCGCCGAGGCGCATCTGCCGTTCGGTGGGGTCAAGCAGACGGGGAACGGGCATCGCGAAGGCGGATGGGAGGTGTACGAGTTCTACTCGGAGACGAAGGTCGGCTACTGCGACTTCTCCGGGGTCCTCCAGCGGGCCCAGATCGACAACTATCTCGGGACGCCCGACTGAGTGGGGCGTCCTGGGTCGGGGGTACGCTTGCTGCGCTTCCGAGCCAGGGGTTAATTGCGGGGTGTCCATGTCAGCCAGTCCGGAGCCATCGCCGGTGCCGTCGCGGATGATCACGCCGGAGCGCAAGCTCGAGGCGCTGCAGCACGTCAATCGGCGGCGTGACAGCTTCAGCTTCCTCTGGGACTGGGCCAAGATCCTCACGATCTCGATCGGGCTGTTCCTCGTGCTGCGCACCTTCGTGGTCGAGGCGTTCAAGATCCCGAGCGGCAGCATGGAAGGCACCCTGCTCGTCGGCGATTTCCTGCTCGTCAACAAGCTGGTCTACGGCGCCGAGGTGCCCGGCACCGGCCGGCGTCTGCCGGCGATGCGCACGCCGCAGCGCGGTGACGTCATCGTGTTCGAGTGGCCGAAGGACCGCTCCAAGAACTTCGTGAAGCGGCTGGTCGGGCTGCCCGGTGATACGCTGGCGATGCGCGACGGCATCCTGATCCGGAACGGCGTCGCGCTGGCGGAGCCGTACGTGTCGCATTCGGACCCTGAAGCCGATCCGGTGTGGGACGAGTTTCGCTGGCAGAGCGACTTCCTCGTGCGCACCGCGGACGCGGCGGTGGGCTATCATCCATCGCGAAACAACTGGGGGCCGTTGGTCGTCCCTCAGGAGCAGTACTTCGTGCTGGGCGACAATCGGGACAACTCGCTCGACAGCCGGTATTGGGGCTTCGTCCCCGACTCGCTGCTGCGCGGGCGCCCCGAGGTCGTGTACTTCAGCTTCTCGCCCGACTCCGCCGACGATCTCGCCTGGCTGACCCACGTTCGCTGGACGCGGCTCGGCGAGCGCGTGCATTGAGATAGCCTTCCGACCCCACCGGTCGTCCCCGCCTCGCCGCGCCCGCGTCACGCGCGGCGGGGCCGTCGTCCCCAGGAACCGCCCGTATGGCCACCACTCCGAACAGCAAGAAGTCGTCGTTCGAAGAGGGCTCGCTCGACCAATATCTGCGGGACATCAGCATCTACCCGCTCATCACGCGGGAGGATGAGGTCGCGCTCGCGCAGAGGATCCGCACCGGCGACCAGGACGCGCTGGACAAGCTCGTGCGGTCTAACCTGCGGTTCGTCGTCAGCGTCGCGAAGAAGTACCAGAACCAGGGCGTCTCCCTGTCGGACCTGATCAACGAGGGCAACCTCGGCCTGATCCGCGCCGCGCACAAGTTCGACGAGACCAAGGGCATCAAGTTCATCTCGTACGCGGTGTGGTGGATCCGCCAGGCGATCCTGCAGGCCCTGGCGGAGCAGAGCCGCATCGTGCGCGTGCCGTTGAACCGCGCGGGCACGCTGCACCGCATCGGCAAGCGCGCGAGCTTCCTGCTCCAGGAGCTCGGCCGCGAGGCGACGCACGCCGAGATCGCCGAGGGGATGGACATCACGGAAGAGGAAGTCGCGAAGACGATGTCGATCTCGCAGACGCACCTCTCCCTCGACGCGCCGATGACGCCCGGCGAGGACAACAAGCTCCTCGACTATCTCCCCGACAACCTCAATCCGACGCCGGACGAGCTGACGTTCGAGAAGGCGTTGACCGAGAGCATCGAGGAGGCGCTCGCGCACCTCAAGGAGCGCGAGTCCAAGATCCTGCGTCTCTACTTCGGGCTGGACGGCGAGGAGCCGATGACGCTCGAGCAGATCGGCAGCCTGCTCGGCATCACCCGCGAGCGCGTGCGGCAGATCAAGGAAAAGGCATTGTCACGCCTCCGGCACGTCTCGCGCGCCCGGGCCCTCGAGAGCTACCTTGGGTGAACGGTGAATCGCGAACGGTTCACCGTTCACGGTTCACGCTTCACGAGCTCTGACCATGGCACAGACTGCGTCCTTCGACGTGACCACCGGCGTCGATCTGCAGGAAGTCGACAATGCGATCAACCAGGCGCAGAAGGAGATCGCGCAGCGCTACGACTTCAAGGGCTCCAAGGCCACGATCGAGTTCAAGCGCGCCGAGAAGCTGATCGCGCTCGTCGCGGACAGCGACTTCCAGATGACGGCGCTGTTCGACGTCGTGCAGTCGAAGCTCATCAAGCGCGGCGTGCCGGTGAAGAACCTCGACGTCGGCGAGATCAAGCAGGCCGCCGGCGACACGGTGCGCCGCGACGTGAAGCTCAAGATGGAGCTCGACGGGGAGACCGCGAAGAAGGTTGCCGCGGCCATCAAGGACGCGAAGCTCAAGAAGGTGCAGGCTTCCATCCAGGGCGAGCAGGTGCGCGTCAGCGGCCCCTCGCGCGACGACCTGCAGGACGCGATCGCGCTGCTGAAGAGCAAGGACTTCGGGGTGCAGCTCCAGTTCGGCAACTATCGGTAGCATTCGCGGCTGCCAGCTGATCGGCGGTCGTCCCGTGAGCCAGCTCGTGCAGCAGGCCTTCACCTACCGCCCGTCCCGATAGCGCGCGGTTCGAGACGCGCGACCCTCGCCGCGCGCACACGCCCGCAGGCCTCGTGCTGCACGACGCGAAGCGCGGCAGCGTTCTCACCGACCGTGCGGACCGCCATCGCCTCGCCACGGTTCCAGCGGCGCCACTCGTCGGCCGACGCGAGCTGCGCACGAGAAGTCGGCCCCCACTGTGTGAGGAGCCGCCGGGCTGCTCGGCAACGCGCCAGCTCGGCCGAGCTGTCCACGTCGGCCACGATGGCAGTCGGCGCAGCCGCCAGGACCGCGGCGACGGTGATCGGTATCGCTTCGGCGCCGAGCGACGCGAGGTGCGCGAGATCGAGGCCGACACTTCCGTTGGCGGGTGCGGCGGCACGGGCGACGTTCACCCGAGCGACGATCACATCGGGCACGACGACGTCGAGCATGAGCAGGATGGCGAGCCCGCTCGCGACCGCACCGGCGGCGAAGGGGCGTCCGCGGCCGCGCAGCACGGTCAGCGCGAGCCAGGCGAGGACGATCGCGAGCCAGCCCATGAAGACGAGCGGATAGAACCGATCCAGCGTGAGGCCGTAGTACTGGACGTAGAGCCGCAGGCGCAGCACCGCCGAGACGATCATCACGCCGAGCAGCGCGAGCAGCGGAAGGGCGAGCGCGGTGTGGCGGCGTGTCAGGGCGGGCTCCGGACGCAACGCGGCCCGCGTCGCCAACAGCACCGGGACCACGAGCAGCACGACCCACACCATCTGGAAGAACCCCTGGCGGGCGTACTGCGCCGCGGTGAGCCCGGTCTGCGACTGAAGGAAGCGCTCTCCGCCGAAGAACCACCCCATCTGGGTCAGCACGTACGCCGCGAAGAGGACGTTCAGCGCGCCGAGGGCGACGCTCACGTCGAGTGCACCGAGGGAGAAGGGAAGCTGCTCGGGAAGGCGCGGTGCAGGGGGACCGGTCAGGATCGCGCTCCGTGCCCAACCGGCGGTGACCCAGGCGAAAAAGCCGATCACGACGACGTGGGAGAGCAGGGTGCCGAGGTCGAAGTCCGGGAGTGCGA
>JABFYH010000176.1 GCA_013361335.1 Gemmatimonadaceae bacterium
GCCGACGCGATCGGCGAGCCTCGCGAGCTCGTCGAGATTGTGCGACGCGATGAGGATCGTCCGATCGGGGCGCCGGAGCTGGTCCACCACATCGCGGAAGCGCTGTGTCCAGACGGGATCGAGGCCATGCGTCGGCTCGTCGAGCACCACGACGCGCTCCTCGCCGAGCAGCGCCTGCGCGAGGCCGAGCCGCTGGAGATTTCCCTTCGACAGCTGCCGCACCCGCTTGGTGCGGTGCTCCTCGAGCCCGAGCGCGGCGATGACGTTCGCGACTCGCGCGTCGAGCTGATCCGCCGCCAGGCCGGCCAGGATGCCGTAGCGCCGGAGCGCGCTCGACACCCGCCAGGTGGGCGGCACGTTGACGAGCTCCGACAGGTAGCTGACGCCGAACCGCGCGACGTAGCGCCGCGGCTCCGCGCCATCGATGTGGATCGTGCCCGCGCTCGGCCCGAGAAAG
Source organism: Gemmatimonadaceae bacterium (assembly GCA_013361335.1). Taxonomy (GTDB): domain Bacteria; phylum Gemmatimonadota; class Gemmatimonadetes; order Gemmatimonadales; family Gemmatimonadaceae; genus AG11. Next base: position 458 of record JABFYH010000176.1, read on the forward strand.
CCGAGCAGCAGCGCGATGAGCGTGCTCTTGCCGGCACCATTGGGACCGGCGAGCCCGAACACTTCGCCGGAGCGGATCTCGAGGCTGAAATCCTCGAGCGCGCGTACTTCCCGACCTCTCCAGCTCGTGTACCGCTTTCCGACCCGATCGAAGGTGATCATTCGGTGTCGCTAGGGCGACACCGGAGCCGGCTGATAGCCCGGCGGATACTGCTGCCCCGCCTGGGGAATCGTCACCGGTGCGCCGGGCACCGCGCCCGGCGCGGGCGCACAGCTCGACCACGAGCCGCTGCCGGCGCGCTGGATGAACTTCGTCCCCTCCGCCACCCGTCCGAGGCGGACGAGCGAGCAGCCGAGGTAGCCCATCGCCAGCCGGTCGGTGGTGTCCGCCTGCACGGCGCGCAGGTAGAAGCGACGCGCGCCGTCGTAGTTCTGCTGCGCGAACGACACCGAGGCCAGCTCGCGCAAGGCGGTCGCGTTCGTCGGACCGAGGGACACGGCCTTCACCGCCTCTTCCTGAGCCGTCTGGAGGCGCCCCGCCTCGCGCGCCATGCGCGCGAGATAGACGTGCGGCATCGGATCGTTCGGCGAATCCTTGGTCGCCTTGATGAACGCACCGGCCGCCGCCTCGCGGCGTCCCTCGCGATAGGCGACGACCCCCTGGTCGTAGGCGGCGCTGCTGCTGCGGCCCGCAAGCGCATACCAGGCGATGCCACCCACCGCCAGCAGCGCGATGACCACGAGCACCGGGCGCAGCCACCCACGCCGCTGCGTGCCCTGGATCGGCACCGCCGTCGCCGCCCCCCCGGGGATCGACGTCGTCGGCGCAGGGACGGAGGTCATGGGCACGGTGGTTCCGCGCGGCGCCGTCGGGCTGCTGCTGCCGACGGGCGCGAAGGACCCACCCGGCGCGAAGGTGCTCGGCGGCGCGAAGCTGCTCGCCGCCGGCGGCGCGCCCATCAGCCCTGCCTCGAGCTTGAGGAAGGCGTCGCGCGCCGCGTTGATGTCGGAATCGGTCGGGTGATAATCGGTGCGCGCCGCCCGCTCACGGGCCGCATGGAACTCGGCGAGCGCGTTGGCCTGCTCGAACTGGAGAAAGTGGCGCTGGCGCAGCTCGCGAATGAGCATCTGGCCCGACAGTGCCGACCCGCCGATGAGCGAGCGCAGCCCCGTCTCCACCGCCGTCCACGCCTCGATCAGATCGGCGGCGACGTCCTCGCTGCTCCGGGAGGAGCCGAGCCGTGCGACCAGCGGCCGCGCCGAGTTCAGCGCCTCGAGCGCGGCCCGCTGTGCGCTCGTGCTCATCGCACGATGCGCAGCAGTCCCGCGTCCGCGCTGGCGCGGACGAACAGCTCGGCGTCGTGATGCGGCACGCGCACGCCCGTCTCGCGGAAGGCTCGCTTCGAGACGCGCACCATGAATTCGTTGGTCGTGCGGTCCTGCAGCCCTTCCATGTCGGCATCCCGCATCGACCGCACGATCTCCTCCCACGAGCCGGTGACCCGGCGGCCGTCCTTGGTCAGCACGGTGTGCATGTCGACGTCGAGCTCGTGCGCCTCGGTCGCCCTGGTGTCGGCGAGCGAGGAGAGCAGCGTGCCGAACAGCTCCAGCTGGCCGCGTGCGACCTCGACGTCCCCGTCGCCGGCGACGGCGCCGTCCACCTCGAGAAACAGCTCGTCGATGTCGTCCATCTCGCCACCCAGCTCGGCGAGGCGCTCCTCCCAGGGCTTCAGCTCCGGGTCGTGCTCGTCGAGCTTGTGCGCCGACCGCTTCAGCTCCACGAGCCGCCAGATCCCGAGCTCGTCCCAGTGGTCCTCGGGGGTGGTGCGCTCGAAGTGGTAGAGCGACGCGTCGTAGTCGCCGCGATCGTAGAGGATGTTGGCGAGGTAGATCCGCGCCTCCATGTGCTCGCTGTCCGCCTGGAGCGACTTGCGGAGCGAGGCCACGGCGGCCTCATCGTCGCCGAGCCGATGCTGCGCGTAGCCGACGCAGGCGATCGCTTCGGCGCTCTCGGGGGCCTGCTGGACGGCGACCTCGAAGAACTCGAGGGCGCCGCTGAACAATTCGCGCCGGTCGCGCGACGACGCTTCACGAAAGAGGGCGCGGCCGATCTGGAGCATGAGGTCCAGGTCGTCGGCGTAGCCCAGCTCGAGGGTGCGGCGGAAGCAGCGGAGCCCGGCCTCCTCGAGGCCGAACTTGAGCAGGGTCTCGCCGAGGCCGGCGAGGGCGTCCTCGTGCTCGGGCTCGAGGACCAGCGCCTCCTCGAAGCTGCGGCGCGCCCAGGCATACTCCTCCCGCGCGAGGCGGGCATACCCCACACCGATGTGCAGCTCGACCGAGTTCGGGTAGAGCGCGAGCCCCTCGCGGAGGACAGCGAGCGCATCGTCGTACTGCCCTTCGTTGTACAGCTGATGGGCGCGCTCGTCGTACTCTTCGGAGCTCAGGAACGGAGTGGCCATGTCTCGCTAAGCCTCCAGCTCGAGAGGGTTGCCCAATTGTACCATTTGGTGCGCGACAAGTTCAACGGGTTGACGCCTCGTTCAGGGTGACGGTGCAGAGGGCGGGCCGCGGCGGCCTTCACTCTCCGTCACCATCCCGACTCAGGGCGACTGCGATCGCACCCGCCAGCGCTGCATTCTCCTCCAGTAATCCGAGATTGGTCCGCAACGATCGCCCGCCGGTCGCGCGCTCCACCGCGGCGAGCAGAAAGGGCGTCACCGCGGCCCCGTGAATGCCGTGGCGTCGCGCCTCAGCGAGGGCGGTCGTCACGGCGTCGTCGACGAGGTCCCGAGGGAGCGCAACGTCGGCGGGGGGCATCTGTACGACGAGCGTGGCCTGCGTTCGTTTTATGGAGCGGGCAGCGCGGTGAATTCTGGCGAGCTCGTCCGGCGTGTCGGCCCGGGCGGTGAGCCGGAGCCCTGTGCTTCGGGTGAAGAACCCGGGAAGCTCGTCGGTCCGGTAGCCTACCACCGTGACGCCGAGGGTCTCGAGCCGCTCGAGCGTGGCGGGGAGATCGAGGATCGACTTCGCGCCGGCGCAGACGACCACCATTGGGGTCCGAGCCAGCTCGGCGAGATCGCCCGATTCGTCGAACGGCGCGTCCCGATGCACGCCGCCGATGCCTCCGGTCGCGAAAACCGGGATGTCGTTCGCGCCAGCAATGGCCAATGATGCCGCCACCGTCGTGGCACCGTCTACACCCTGTGCGCAGGCGACCGGCAGATCCCGCGCGGCCACCTTGCGGATCCCGTCTCGCCGGAGGAAGCGCTCGAGCTCGTCACGCTCGAGGCCCAGCGCGCACCGGCCGCCGACGACGGCCGTGATGGCGGGCACGGCTCCGGCGCGTTCGACCGCCGAGCTCATCCGCTCGGCGGCTTCCCGGTTCGCGGGGATCGGGAGGCCCTGCGCGAGCACCGAGCTCTCCAGCGCGACCACCGGACGCCTCGCGGCGAGCGCGTCGGCGACAGGGGCAGAAACACGAAACGCGGACATGGCTGGCAAAGCTAGCCGTCCGCGCTTCGGCGCGCCGCGTGGCGGTCCCCACCACCACGAACACTCACGGGTCCCTCCCTTCCTGCCTCTCTACCCGCGTGCCTGATCCATTCGCATGACGCGTGCCGCGCCCGGGGCGACGGCTCGGGTCACTGCGTCGCGGGCGGAGGAGGGCGGCGCGGCCAGGCCCTGGCGATCGCGTCGCCCATGCGGGCCATCATCACCTGAGCCTCGTTGTCGATCACGTACCGCTTGTCCTCGTTCTCCTTCGTGAGCACGCACGCCACCACGCGCGACTGCAGCGGGAAGAGCGCGCATTCCGTGCGCACCTGATCGGTGTCGCCGGTCTTGTGCGGCACGTCCAGCCCCTCGACGAAGCGCTGCAGCTTCGAGAAATCCTCGTTGTGGGCCAGCATGTCGAGCATCGTGCTGTCCGCGGCCGGCGACACCGCCTTGCCCGCCGCGAGCAGCGCGAACAGCTGCGCCATCTCGTTGGGCGTCGTCACGCCGAGCCCGTACTTCACCGAGCTGTCCATCGCCACGCTCGCGATCCGCAAGAAGGACTTGGAGTGCACCTTCGTGTGCGGCAGCCCGAGCTTCTCCATCTTGTCCCATACCCGCCGGATGATGATCCGGTCGAGCAGGAGGTTCGTCGCCGTGTTGTCGCTCAGCGTCGTCATCAGCCAGGCGGCGTCGCGGACGGTGATGGTCGCGTTGTCGTGCAGGAACTGGAGCTGCCCCGAGCCCGGCACCTTGTCGATCTTCAACACCGTGAGCGGATCGTCCAGCGACAGCGCCTTCCGCTCCACGAGATCGAACACGGTGACGAGCACGGACACCTTGATCAGGCTCGCCGTGGGAAAGGTCTCGTCGCCTCGCCGCTCGAGGCGCTCCCCGGTGTCGATGTCGTGCACCGCGTAGCCGACGACGCCGTGGTGCCTGGAGGCCAGCGAGTCGAGCGTGCGACGCAGCGCCGTCGTGTCGGCGCGCGCGAACGACGCAGCCGCCCCGGTCGACACCCCCTGTCCCGTGACGCACGCCGGTGCCAGCGCGAGCAGGGCGAGCGTCGAGACCTTCCACCGCGCGCTCACCGTACCTCGTGCGGCTCGGCGTCCGGCAGCTCGTCGGCGCGCACCGTCTCCAGCAGATCGCGCTCCGTCGACGTGGGATCGTAGACGGCGACGATCTTGATGATCTCGCCGGCGTAGGCGTCGAAGGTCTTCACCTTGCCGCGCGGCACGCGGATCTCGTGGCCGTCCTCGAAGCGCAGGAGGACGACGGGATGATCCTGATTGACGTAGGCCTTTCGAAACCTGGCTGGGGCAGGAGGCATGAGAGTCGTGAACGGTTCACGTTACAACGGGTGTCGCGTGAGTGTACTTCTTCCACTCGCCCTTCGCGAGGATCTCGTCGATCGCCCGGACGGCGGATTCCAGCTCGTCGTCGCTCGTGTAGAAGTGCGGCGCGACCCGGATTCCGGCGCCCGGCCGATAGTCGACGATGATGTCGCGCGCCAGCAGCGCCTGCGCGACCTCGCGCGCGTGGGGGACGTCGAACGCCACCGTGCCGCCCCGGCGCGCCGGATCGCGCGCCACCGCCAGCGGGAAGCCACGCGCATCCGCCAGCGCGATCAGACGTTCGGTCTGGCGAAGGCTCTTCGCGCGCACGGCGTCGATTCCCGCCTCGCGGAGGAGCCGCGGTCCCTCCGTCGCGGCGAACAGGGCCGGGATCACCGGCGTACCGCCCAGCCAGCGCCACGCCGCATCGGCGTACTCCATCTCCGGCGCGAACGCGAACGGATGGCGGTGCGCCTGCCATCCCGTGAGCGCGGGAACGACGGACGCGCTCACCTCCGGACGCGCCCAGAGGAAACAGCCCCCCGGACCACCGCACAACCACTTGAGCACACCGCCCGTGAGGAAGTCGATCCCGAGCGCTCCGACGTCGACCGGCAGCACGCCCACGGAGTGATACGCATCGAGCGACACGAGCGCGCCCATGGCGCGCGCGTGCGCCGCGATCCGCGCCACGTCCATCACGTAGGCCGAGCGAAAGAGCACATGCGAGATCGCGACCAGGCGCGTGCGCTCGTCGATCGCCGCGATCAGTCGCTCCTCGTCAACGTGCACGCCGTCCTCGCTCGGCACGACGACGATGCGGGCACCCAGGCGTGAGGCCAGCTGGTCGTACACGTACCGCACCGACGGAAAATCCAGCTCCGTCATCACGATCGTATCGCGCCCGTCACCGTAGTCGAGCGCGGAGAAAATCTGCGCCTGTGCCTGGGTGACCGTAGGCACCATCGCCACCTCACCCGCCCCCGCGCCGATCAACGGGGCGATCTCGTCGCCCGCCGAGACCGGCATCGACCACCAACCCTCCGCCCAGGCGCGCACGCCGCGCGTTGCCCACCGCTCGGCATACTCGGCCAGCCGCTCCGGCACCCGCCGCGGCATCGCGCCCAGCGAGTTGCTCACGAGGTAGGTGGTGGACGCCAGAATGGGAAATTCGGCGCGAAAGCGCAGCAGCGGATCGGTCATCAGGCCGGGACCCGCGCGCGACGCGACGCCTGGGTGGCGACGAACAGGAGCACCGCGGCGACGACGATCACCCCGGCCGCGAGCCATTCCGCCGGCTTCAGCTCCCAGAGCAGCCAGCCGATCACGCCGAGCGCCAGCCAGGGCGCCACACGCGTGCCGACGACGCGAAAGGGCACCCCGCCCCCCTGCACCCCTCGCCGCCGCAGTTGCACGGCGGCCAGGCAGCAGGCCGCGTACACGATGAGCATCGTCGCGTTCGCGGCGACGGCGAGCTTCTCGAAGATCCCGAAGAGGGCCAGCAGGATGACGATCGCCGTCTGTGCGGCGATCGCGACGTGCGGTGTCCGCCACCGGGGATGCACCGCGGCGAGCGACGTCGGCAGGAACCCGTCGCGGCCGAAGGCGAAGAGCATCCGCGGCACGGCGAGCGTCATCCCGCTGACATAGCCGAACATCGAGATCACCGAGCCGACGAGGATGAGCGACCGCCCCATCGGACCCATGGCCACCGCAGCGGCGCTCGCGAGCGGCGTCGGATCACCCGCCAGGGCGTCGCCGAGCAGTCCCTGGGCCACGATCTGCACGGCGACGTACAGCAGCGCGACCGCCCCCATGGCGAGAAAGATCGCCCGCGGGACGGTGCGTGCCGGATCCTTCACCTCCCCGCTCGGCACGAGCGCGCTCTCGACACCGAGGAAGGCGAAGAGCAGCAGCAGCGACGCGCGCGATACCGCGGCCGCCGATGGCGTGGCGGTGACCGCGAGGTTCTCGCGACGGATCGCGAACGCGCCGAACACGGTGAGCGCGAGCAGCGGCAGGAGCTTGGCGACGGTGAACACCGTGTTCGCCCGCGTCACGCCGCGCACCCCGCGCACGTTCGCCGCGGCGAAGGCGACCAGCGTCACCACCAGCGCGCCGCGCTTCCCGTTCGGCCCGAGCGACGGCACGAGCGCGCCGACCGAGTCGGCGAAGAAGGTGGCCACCGCCGACAGCGCGAAGGTCATCCCGACCCAGAGCAGCGCGCCGCAGAGGAAGCCCACGAATGGTCCGAAGGCCGTCTCGACGTAGGCATATGGTCCGCCCGTCAGGCTCACGCGGCTGCCCGCGTCGGCGAAGCAGATGACGATCAGCGCCATCACCGCCGTGCAGATGACGTACGCCACGGGCGCGGCGGCGCCGAGCGACGCGGCGACCCCCGCCGGGAGTCGGAAGATGCCGCCGCCGACGGTCACGTTCACAATGCTCGCCGCGAGCCCCCACGTCCCGATCGCGCGAACGAGCCGGGCGTCGGCGCCGGAGGGCGCCGGCGCCTCGCTCACGGCTGCACGGCCGGTCGCACCGCGCGGAACTCCGCGTCGCGATTCCAGGTCGGCACGCTCGACGCGTTCGCGAGCTGCTGGGCGAACCGCAGTACGATCTCGGAAAGCTGCGCCGCCCCCGTCAGGTCGAAGTCGGGGCGGTATTCGTCGGACGGCTGGTGATAGCGGTGCGCGGTGTAGTCGTCGTCCTGCTGCGCCCCCCACCCCGCCGGCCGCCCCACGACGTCGGTGCCCGCGCCGATCGACACCGCCGGGATCCCCGCCTTCGCGAACGAGAAGTGGTCCGACCGATAGAAATGCCCGGCCTCGGGATGCAGGTCGGCGCTGATCCGCATCCCCTGCGGCCGCACCATCGCCGCGAGCTGTGGCCCGAGCGAGCTCTTGGTGTCACCGAGCACGTTCAGGTCGCGCGTGCGGCCGAGCAGGTTGCCGCCGTCGACGTTGAGGTTGGCGACGATCTGCGCCGCCGGCACCGTCGGCGTCTGCGCGAAGTACGCCGAGCCGAGGAGCCCCGACTCCTCGGCGGTGACGAATATGAAGAGCAGCGACCGCCTGGTCGGCGGCGACGCCGCCGCCGCGCGAGCGACCGCCAGCAGGTCCGCCACGCCGGACGCGTTGTCGCTGGCGCCGTTGTAGATCGAGTCGCCGTTCGCCGGCGCGCCGATGCCAAGATGGTCCCAGTGCGCCGACAGCGCGACGTACTGCTTGCTCAGGGTGGGATCGCGGCCGCGCACCACGCCGACGACGTTCTCCGACGCGAGATGCTGCACCGCGTTGGTGAAGTGCAGGTCGAGCATGATCCCGGTCGCGACGGGGCGGAACGCACGGGACGCCGCCTGGTCGCGCAGCTTCGCCAGATCGAGCCCGGCGTCGCGCAGCAGCGAGGTGGCGCGCTCGTCGGTGATCCAGCCGCGCACGCCCAACGGCGCGGGGAGCGACGGATCGCGCGGCAGCATGCGCTGCTCCTTGGCCCACGAGCCGACCACCGTGTGCCAGGGGTAGCCGGCCCGCTCGGTGGTGTGGACGATCAGCATCCCCGCCGCGCCGTGGCGTTCCGCCTCCTCGAACTTGTACGTCCAGCGGCCGTAATACGTCATCGCCGCGCCACCGAACAGCGCCGGTTCCGCGGCCGGTGCCGGCGGGTCGTTCACGAGCACGAGGAGGATCTTGCCTCGAACGTCCACGCCCTTGAAGTCGTCCCACTTGTACTCGGGCGCCACCGCTCCGTAGCCGACGAAGACCAGCTCCCCGCGCGCGGCGCTGGCGTCGGCCGCGCTGCCGGCCCAGATCACCACGTCGTCCGGGGAGCGCAGGGTGCCGGTGGCACGCCCCGACGCCGTGGCGACGATGCTCGCCGGATCGGCGGTCACGACGTCGATGGGCACTCGCTGGAAGTAGCTGCCGTTGACGCCCGGCTCGACGCCCGCGGCGCGGAGCTGGCTCGCGATGTACTCCGAGGCCAGGCGTCCGCCTCGCGTCGCCGGCGCCCGCCCCTCGAGCAGGTCCGAGCTCAGGAAGCGGAGATGTCCGTCGATCTCGGCCGTGGTGATGCGCGGGCGCGACTGGGCGGCCGCGAGCACCGGCGTGACGGATAGCACAATGGTCAGCAGCGATCGAAACATGGGCACCGGGCGTTACGCGAATGGGAGAGCGGTGGTCAGTACATTGCATCGGTGGCGCTGCGCAAGGCTAGACCTCGCGCCGCCGGCGCGCCATCGCATGCGCGGTGACCACGACACCGCGCCGATTCCTTACACCGGACTCACTCCATGCCCGTTCGCAGCCGCTTCGCCCTTCCTCTCGCCCTCGCGCTGAGCGGGGCGTCGCTCGCCATTGCTCCCAGCGCGGCCGCACAGCGCAGCACGGCCGCCTCCTCCGACTCCCTGTCCGTCCCCCAGCCGGCTGCTCCGGAGGCGGTCGCGACCGAGCCCGCCCCG
>JABFYH010000048.1 GCA_013361335.1 Gemmatimonadaceae bacterium
CATCGGCCGCCCCTTCGGCGAGACCGATCCGTACTTCGGCGCCGACCTCGGCTTCTTCGTCTACTGGCTCCCCTTCGAGACGACGGCGTACTACTGGACCATCCTCGTCTTCGCCGTCGTGACGGTGCTCGTCGTGCTGCTGTACGCGCTCACGCCGAGCCTGCGATGGGAGCGCGGGCGGCTATACGTCTCGGCGTACGTGCGACGCCATCTCACGATGCTCTGCGGCGTGCTCCTCGGCATCCTGGCGTGGAGCTACCGGCTCGCCATGTATCGCCTGCTCGCCGAGGGCGGCGGCACCGCGGGGGTGTTCACGTCGATCGATCACCGCGTGCTCGTGCCGGCGATGCTGCTGCTCGCCGTCATCACGCTGTGCGCGGCGCTCGTCGTGCTCTGGGCCGGATGGTCGGGGCAGATGCGCCTGGCCTTTCTCGCCATCACGGTCGTGATCGCGCTCAGCATCATCGGCCGCTCCGTGGCGCCGCTGCTCGCCCGACGTTCGATCGATCCGGCGGATGCGGTCGCGCGCGAGCGGCCGTATCTCGCGACGCGCCTGAGCTACACCCGCGTCGCGTACGGCGTGGACCGCATCCGCCCCGACTCCATCGGCGCCGGCTTCCGCACGGTGAGCGACGCCGCTGCGCACGCGGCGATCTGGGACGGTGCGACGCTGTCGCTCGCGGCCGAGCGGCTCCGGCGCGTCCGGGTCGTCGGTGACGGCGCCGCCTGGCAGGACCGCGACGGGGCGTTGACCGCGGTGCTCGTGGAGCACAGCAGCGAGGGCACCGCCGACGCGCGCGACGTCTGGGGTCTGAGCCGCTACGACGCGACCACCGCCGACGAGCGAGGCATGCCCCTGCGCGCGGGCGGCGGGTCGCACTTCGGCGACGAGACCGTCCTCGACGAGCCCGCCGTCTTCACCGGCGCCCCGGACTACTCCGTCGTCGCCGACTCGCTCGGCCGCGTCGCGGGCGTGGAGATGGTGTCCACCAGCTCGCGCATCGCCCACGCGTGGGCGCTCCAGAACTTCCGCCTCCTGTTCGGCGAGCTCCCCCTCAACCGGCCGACGATCGTCCGGCTGCGGGACGTGCGTGACCGCGTGCGGGTGCTGGCGCCCTTCTTCGTCCAGGGGAGCGAGGTGGTGCCGGTGGTCGCCGGTGATTCGCTGTACTGGGTGATCGAGCTGTACGCCGCCTCCGACGACTATCCCCTGTCGCAGCGGTTCACCGTGCTCGGCGAGGAGCGAGGATACTTCCAGCACGCGGCCACGGCGCTCGTCCATGCCGGCAGTGGCCGGGTGCGGCTCGTTCCCGTGCCGGCGCCCGATCCGGTAGCGGCGAGCTGGATCGCGCGCTTTCCGACGCTCTTCGTCGCGCCGACGGCGCTGTCTCGTCCGGTGCAAGCCGCCCTCCCACCTGCGGCGGACGGGGCGCACGCGCAGGCGCTCGCCTTCGCCGCGGCCGGCTTTCGCGGCGACAGCCTCGAGGTCCGGCATCTCGCGGCGCTCGACGGCGCCGACTCGGCGTCGTCGCGCGAGGCGCTGCACGCGGCGCTTCCGGGGTCGGGGGTCGCCGCCCTGTGGCCCCTCCTCGACGAGCAGGACCGGGTGCGTGGCGTGATCGCCGCCGAGGGCGGGATCCCGCGCGCCACGTCATGGATTCCGCTCACGAGCGACGGGGCGCGATGGGGCGGCGTGCTCGATCGACTCCGGGCCGCCGACACCGCGAGTCACGAGAGCGGGCTCGTTCGCTCACCGGTTCGCGTGCTGCCCGCGGCCGGCCGCGCGCTCTACGCGCAGCCCGTCTTCCAGTGGCGGCCGGGCGGTAGTCCGCGCATCGCGCGCGTGGCGGCGGTGTTCGGCGACACCGTCCGCGTCGGCGCGACGCTGCTCGCGGCCGTGGGCGGAGCAGGGCCGGCGCGCGCGAACGAGATGGCTCCGCGCGATCTGCGCGCGCGCGCCGACAGCCTCTATCGCGTCATGCGCGACGCACTCGCGCGTGCCGACTGGAGCACCTTCGGCCGAGCGTTCGATGCGCTCGGCGCAGCGCTGCGGGCGCCAGCTCCATGAGCTTGCCCGCCACATTGGCCGTGTCTAGCTTGCCACGGCTGTCCCCCGGATCGACCATCACAGCGGAGAGGGCGTGAACATCCACGAATATCAGGCCAAGGAGCTTCTGCGCGCCGAAGGCGTGCCGATCCCCCCTGGCGAGGTCGCGACGAGCGCCGAGCAGGCCGAGGCGATCGCGAAGAAGATCGGCGGCATGGTGGTGGTGAAGGCGCAGGTCCACACCGGCGGCCGCGGCAAGGCCGGCGGCGTGAAGCTCGCCAAGACGCCCGCCGAAGCCAAGGAGGTCGCGAAGAAAATCCTCGGGATGCAGATCAACGGCCTCACCGTGCATCAGGTGCTCGTCACCTCGGCCGCCGACATCGCGAGCGAGGCGTACGTCGGGATCATCCTCGATCGTGCCTCCAAGAAGCCCGTGTTCATGGTGAGCCCCGCCGGTGGCATCGACATCGAGGAGGTCGCGGCCAAGACGCCGGAAAAGATCCTCAAGCTCCCGATCGATACCCGGTACGGCCTGCAGCCGTACCAGGCCAGCGAGCTCGGATTCTTCCTCTTCCCGGACGACGTCAAGAAGGTGCGCGCCGCGTCGAAGATCATGACGCAGCTCTACTCGGCGTTCATGAAGCACGACGCGTCGCTCGCCGAGATCAATCCGCTCGTCGTCACCCCGGCCGGCGAGGTGCTCGCGCTCGACGCCAAGTTCTCCGTCGACGACAACGCGCTCGACCGTCACCCGGATCTCGTGAAGCTCCGCGACGAGACCGCCGAGGAGCCGAGCGAGGTGGATGCGCGCAACTCGAACCTCACCTTCATCAAGCTCGACGGCAACGTCGGCTGCGTGGTGAACGGCGCCGGCCTCGCGATGGCGACGATGGATCTCGTGAAGTACTACGGCGGCGAGCCGGCGAACTTCCTCGACATCGGCGGCTCGTCGAATCCCGAGAAGGTCGTCAACGCCCTGCGCATCATCACCGGCGACCCGAGCGTGAAGGTCATCCTGTTCAACATCTTCGGCGGCATCACCCGCACCGACGACGTGGCGAACGGCATCGTGACCGCCACCAAGGCCAACCCCCTCGAGATTCCGATCGTCATCCGGCTCACCGGCACGAACGAGGAGATCGCCATGAAGATCCTCCAGGAGAACGGGTTCAGCGCGTCGTCCGACATGGACGAGGCGGTGAAGAAGGCGGTGGATCTGGCGACGAAGGGGGGCAAGGCGGCATGAGCATCTTCATCGACAGGAACACCACGGTCGTCGTGCAGGGGATCACGGGCCGCGACGGCTCGTTCCACACGAAGCAGATGATCGAGTACGGCACGCGGATCGTCGGCGGCGTGACCCCGGGCAAGGGCGGGCAGAAGTTCGAGGGTACCGTGCCGGTGTTCAACACCGTGCACGACGCGGTCAAGGCGACCAACGCCAACACCTCCGTCATCTACGTGCCCCCGATGTACGCCGCCGACGCGATCATGGAAGCGGCCGACGCGGGGATCAGGTTCATCGTCGCCATCACCGAAGGCGTGCCGGTGAACGACATGACGCGGGTGCATCCCTTCGTGAAGGAGAAGGGCGCGCGCCTCCTCGGCCCGAACTGTCCGGGGCTCATCACGCCGGGGCAGAGCAAGGTGGGGATCATCCCCGGCCGCATCTGCATGCCCGGCAACATCGGCGTCGTGAGCCGGTCGGGGACGTTGACGTACGAGGTCGTCTATCAGCTCACCCGCGCCGGGATGGGGCAGAGTACCTGCGTCGGCATCGGCGGCGATCCGATCAACGGCACGAACTTCATCGACTGCCTCGAGGCGTTCGAGAAGGATCCGCAGACGAAGGCGGTCGCGATGATGGGCGAGATCGGCGGCACGGACGAGCAGGAGGCCGCGGAGTTCGTCCGCACCAGGATGAAGAAGCCGGTCGTCGGCTTCATCGCGGGGCAGACCGCGCCTCCCGGGCGCCGCATGGGCCATGCGGGTGCGATCATCTCCGGCTCCGCCGGCACGGCGGCCGAGAAGCTCGAGGCGTTCGAGAAGGCCGGGATGGGCATCGCCCGGCGCCCGATCGAGTTCGTCGAGCAGCTTCGCGCCCGGATGTGATGACCGCGTCGCGCGGCGAGTCGGCATGAAGCTGCGCGACGTGCTCGCGCCGGAGCGGACCGTCGTGCCGCTCCAGGCCGAGACTCTTCAGCAGGCGGGCGACGTGCTGCTGGAGCGCCTGGCGTCGGCGCATGGCGTCCTCGATCTCGCCAAGCTCCGGCGGCGCGTGTCGGAGCGCCGGGCGGACGACGCCGTCGCGATGGGCGATCGCGCCTTCCTGCTGCACTACCGCACCGACGCGGTGGGGCAGCTCGTGGTGGCCCTCGGCGTCGCGGGGGCGCCGATCTGCCGTCATGCGCCGGACGACGGGGAGCAGTGCGCCCGCATCGTGATCATGATCGCCGCGCCGCCGCGCCATGCGGCGCGGTACCTCCAGGTCGTGGGCGGCTTCGCGCGCCTGCTCCGGAAGCCGGAGGTGCTGGAGCGGGTGCTCGGCGCGCGGGACCCACACGCCCTCACGGCGCTCGAGCCGTTCTCGGAGTATCGCCTCCCCGAGCAGCTCGCCGTTCGCGACGTGATGAGCGATCGGCCGATGACGGTCGCGGCGGACATCCCGCTCAAGGACGTCGCCCGCACGCTGGTGCGCACCGGGCTCGGCGCCGTTCCGGTCGTGGACGAGGAGCAGCGGGTGATCGGGATGATCAGCGAGCGCGAGGTCATCCGGTATCTGCTGCACGTGCAGGCGTTCACCGGTCCCGATGCGCGGGTCGCGTCGCCGCCGATCGCCGGGACCCGCACCGTGCGCGACGCGATGACGCGCCAGGTGCTGTGCGTCGCCCCCGAGCAGCCGATCGCCGAGGTGGCGTCGCTGATGAGCAACAAGGACGTGGATCGCGTTCCCGTGGTGCGGGAGGGGCGGCTGGTCGGCTTCCTCACCCGTGGTGACATCGTTCGCAAGCTGATCGGCACCTGAGCGCCGGCAGAGCATTTCGCATTCACCGGGGCGCGGCCCCGCGTACTTCGAGGATGAGACCGATGGCAGGCAACTACACGCTCACGATCATCAAGCCCGACGCCTTCGGCGCGGCGAAGGCGGGCAAGATCATCGCGCTGCTCGAGGAGAAGGGGTTCACGGTCAAGGCGGCGCGGGTGCTGCACCTGACGCAGCAGCAGGCGGGGGAGTTCTACGCCGTGCACCGCGAGCGCCCGTTCTACAAGGAGCTGGTGTCGTTCATGACCTCCGGCCCGTGCATGCCGATGGTGCTGGAGAAGGCGAGCGCCGTGTCCGCGCTGCGCGACGCCATCGGGGCGACCGATCCGGCCGAGGCCGCTGCGGGGACGGTGCGGAAGCTCTACGCCGAGTCGAAGGGGCGGAACGCGATCCACGCGTCCGATTCCGATGAGAACGCGACGCGCGAGGCGGGCTTCTTCTTTGCCGAGACGGACTTGATCTTCGGCTGAGCGTGAACGGTCAACCGTGAACCGTGAACCGTCACGGCGGGCAAGGCAGTCACGGTTCACGGATCACGGTACACGGCCTCGGGGTTGATAACTCGTTCGGCCCCAAGTAGTTTTGTAGGCTATGCTGTCCTTTGACATTCGGTCGCTCACCGAGCGCGCCGTCGCGGTCGACGACACGTTGTCGCCCGACGATCCGGTGTGGTTGGAGGGGGACGCTGTGCCGTCGGCCCCCATTCGCGTCAAAGGGCGGTTGTCGGCGGCGGGCCCCGGGCGATTCTACTGGCACGGGACAATCGAAGGGGACGTGACGCTGCCCTGTCGCCGCTGTCTGGGCGACGCCGCCGCCCACGTCGCCGACGACGCCCACCTCATCTTCGCGGAAGCGGGGGCCGAGGGCGTCGAGGACGACCCCGATGTGTTCGTGCTGGACGATCGCTCGCCAGAGCTCGACCTGCGACCGGCGATCCGGGAGCAGTGGCTGTTGAACGTTCCAGGCTACGCGTTGTGCCGGGACGACTGTAAGGGGCTGTGCCCGACGTGTGGGACCGAGCTCAATCTCGGTGCCTGTGACTGTGCCTCGACCGCAGCGGATCCCCGCTGGGCCACGCTGCACAAGCTCCGCGACGGACAGGGCTGAGTCGCTCCGGTTCTTATCCTTATTCCGACCAGACCATGGCCGTCCCGAAGCGCAGAACCTCCAAGCGGAAAAAGCGCGCCCGCAACACGCACAAGACCGCACCCGTCATCGCGATCCAGAAGTGCCCCCGCTGCCAGGCGATGAAGCGCCCGCACCATGTGTGCGCCGAGTGCGGGTACTATGCGGGTGAGCAGCGAGTCGAAGCCAAGGAAGCCTGACCTTGGCGCGGATCGCGTTGGACGCCATGGGGGGCGACTTCGCCCCTCAGGCGACCGTAGCCGGCGCGCTGCTCGCGCTCGCCGAGCTCGATCCCGCTCATAGCATCCAGCTGGTCGGCCGGACCGCCGTCGTGGACGCGCAACTGCGCGATTACCTCGACGGCGACTTCGCCGCGCTCGCCCACCAGCGCGACCGCATCACCATCGTCGAAGCGCCCGACGTCATCGAGATGACCGACAAGCCCAGCGCCGCCGTGCGCGGGAAGCCGAACAGCTCCATGGCCGTCGGCCTCCGCCTCCAGACCGACGGCAGCTCCGATGCCTTCGTCTCCGCCGGCAGCACCGGCGCCCAGATGGCGGCGTCGATGGTCCTCCTCAAGCTCCACGCCGGCCTCAAGCGCCCGGCGATCGTCACCCTCTTTCCCTCCGCCCGCAAGACGATCGCCGTCCTCGACTCCGGCGCCAACGTCGACTGCTCCGCCGAAGAGCTCGTGCAGTTCGCCCGCCTCGGCGCCACCTACGCCGAATGCATGCTCGGTCGCGCCAATCCGGCCGTCGGCCTGCTGAGCATCGGCGAGGAGGCGGAGAAGGGGAACGCCGTCACGAAGGAGACCCATCCGCTGCTCGTCGATTCGGGCCTGAACTTCATCGGCAACGTCGAGGGCCGCGACCTGCCCGCCGGCGGGACCGAGCACCAACAGGTCGACGTCGTCGTCTGCGACGGCTTCGTCGGCAACGTGGTCCTCAAGTTCTACGAGGGGGTGGCGCCGCTCATGATGGAAACGCTGCGCAAGGCGGGGGTGAGCTCCGATCAGCTCGAGTCCGCGCTCAAGCACCTGGACTACTCGGAGCACGGAGGCGCGCCGCTCCTCGGCGTGAAGGGCGTCAGCATCATCGCCCATGGCAAGTCCTCCCCCCGCGCCGTCAAGAACGCGGTGAAGGTGGCCGCGCAGGCGGTCACCTCCCGGATGAACGATCGGATCGGCGAGCGGCTCGGCGCCGTCGCCGCCAGTGCGGAGGACGCCGCATGAAACGCCCCGTCGCCTACCTCGCCGGCACCGGCCGTGGCATCCCGACCAAGGTGATGACCAACCACGACTTCGCCGCGATCGGCATCGAGACCGATCACGACTGGATCGTGGAGCGCACCGGGATCGTCCAACGCCACATCGGGCGCGACGACGAGACCACGACCTCGATGGCCGCGACCGCGGCGCGCGCCGCGATGCAGCGCGCCGGCGTCACCGCCGGCGAGATCGACGCGATCGTCCTCAGCACCGCCACCCCGGACCGCCTCCTCCCCGCGACCGCGGTCGACCTCCAGGCGGAGCTCGGCGCCACCCGTGCCGCGGCCTTCGACATTTCCGCCGCCTGCACGGGATGGATCTACGGCATGACCGTCGCCGAGGGGCTGATGGCCTCGGGCGTGATAGAGACCGCGCTCGTCGTCAGCGCCGAGAAGATGAGCGCGATCGTCGACTGGAAGGACCGCTCGACCTGCGTCCTGTTCGGTGACGGCGCCGGCGCAACGGTCCTCAAGCGCGCGAAGAAGGAGCGGGACACCCACGGCATTCTCAGCGCCTACATGCGCAGCGACGGCACCCTGGCCGAGCTCCTGTGGCGGCCGAGCGGCGGCGCGAAGGTCCCGTACAGTCAGGCAGTGCTCGACGACCGCTCGACCTACGTGAAGATGGCCGGCCGCGAGGTGTTCAAGCACGCCGTCCGCTCGATGGCCGAGGCGTGCGACCGGGCGCTCGACGCTGCGAGGCTGACCGGCTCCGACATCGACATCCTGATCCCCCACCAGGCGAACGTGCGGATCATCGAGGCGACCGCCAAGCACGCGAACATCTCGATGGACAAGGTCTACGTGAACGTCGACCGCTACGGCAACACGTCGTCCGCCTCCATCCCGATCGCGTTGGACGAGGCGATCGAACGGGGCCGCGTGCGGGAGGGGACGACGGCGCTCTTCGTGGCCTTCGGCGCGGGGTTCACGTGGGGCTCCATGGTCGCCCGCTTCTAGCCATGCCGAACGTCGTACTGCTGTTCCCGGGGCAGGGCTCGCAGACTCCGGGGATGGGAAAGGATCTCGCCGACCGGTTCCCGGCCGCGAAGGAGGTGTTCCTCGCGGCGGACGCCGCCGTTGGCGCGCCCCTCTCGCAGCTCAGCTTCGAGGGGCCGGCGGAGGAGCTCACCCTCACCCACAACGCCCAGCCGGCGCTCCTCACCCACGGCGCCGCCCTCTGGGCCGTGCTGCGTGACTCGATCGGCTCGGAGGTCGTGGCCGCCGCCGGTCATTCGCTCGGCGAGTTCACCGCCTATCATGCAGCCGACGCTCTCTCCCTCCCCGAGGCGGTGCGGCTCGTGCGCCGGCGCGGGGAGCTCATGCTCGAGGCCGGCCGCAAGCGGCCCGGCACCATGGCGGCGATTCTCGGCACCCCGACGCGCCCCATCGAGCGGATCTGCGAGCAGGCGACCGCCGAAGGCAGCCTCGCCGTGCCGGCCAACTTCAACGCGCCGGGCCAGGTCGTGATCAGCGGAGAGGTCGGCGGCGTCGAGCGTGCGTCCACGCTCGCCAAGGAAGCCGGCGCCAAGGCCATCCCGTTGAAGGTGAGCGGCGCCTTCCACTCCCCGCTCATGGCCGACGCCGCCGCCGGCCTCGAGGCCGCGCTGGATCTGGCGCACTTCGGCGACCCGCGCTTTCCGGTCTACGCGAACGTCAACGCCCAACCGGTTGAGAGCGCGGCACTTGCCCGGCGGCTGCTCGTGGAGCAGCTCACCGCGCCCGTGCAGTGGGCCCGCGAGCTCGAGCACATCGCCGCCCTCCACCCCGACGCGTTGTACGTCGAGCTGGGGCCTGGCGCTGTGCTCAAGGGGCTCGCCAAGAAGATCGCGCCGGCGATCAAGGTCGTCCCCTGCGGCACCGCCGCCGACGTCGACGCGCTCCTCACCCTGGTGACCGCATGAAGATCGATCTCGCTGGCCGCACCGCCCTCGTCACCGGGAGCACCCGGGGCATCGGACGCGCCATCGCCGAGGCGCTCGCCGGCGCCGGGGCGAGGGTCGCCGTGGTGGGGCGCGACCAGGCGAAGGCCGCCGAGGCGGCCGCCGCCGTCGGTGCCGGTGCCCAGGGATTCAACGCGGACGTGGGCGACCCGGCGTCGATCGGCGCGCTGGTCGAGACGGTGGAGAAGGCCTTTGGCCAGATCGACATTCTCGTCAACAACGCCGGCCTCACGCGCGACAACATCCTCTTCCGCATCAAGGACGACGACTGGGACACGGTGCTCGACGCGAACCTGCGCGGCGCCTTCCTCGCCATTCGCGCCACCTCGCGCGGGATGATCAAGCGGCGCTGGGGACGCATCATCAACATCGCGAGCATCGTCGGCATCACCGGCAACAAGGGCCAGGCGAACTACGCCGCGAGCAAGGCGGGGCTCATCGGGCTCACGAAGTCGGTGGCCAAGGAGCTCGGCTCGCGGAACGTGCTGGTGAATGCCGTGGCGCCCGGGTTCATCGAGACCGACATGACCGCCGCCATGACGCCGGACGCGCGCGCCGCCCTCTCGGGGCAGATTCCCCTCGAGCGGCTCGGCTCACCACGCGACATCGCCGGCGTGGTCACCTTCCTTGCATCCGACTACGCTTCCTACATCACCGGCCAGACCCTGGTGGTCGACGGCGGCATGGTCATGTGACCGGCGGCGCGCCCCCGGCGACGTGACATTTCGTACGATCTGTGGCTAACTTTCCCGCGTTCAAAAACACTACAGGAGCCCCACTCATGGCCGACAACGCCCAGAAGGTCCGCGACATCATCGAGAAGGAGCTCGGCGTCGAGCGCGACAAGATGACCGACGAAGCGAGCTTCATCGAGGATCTCGGCGCCGACAGCCTCGACATCGTCGAGCTGGTCATGGAGTTCGAGAAGGAGTTCAACATCGACATCCCCGACGAGGACGCGGAGAAGATGCGCACCGTCGGCGATGCCGTGGCCTACCTGAACGCCAAGGTCGGCGCGTAATGCGGCGTCGGGTCGTCGTCACTGGGCTCGGTGCCGTAACGCCGCTCGGGAACGACGTGGCGACGACTTGGCGCGCCATGAAGTCGGGGGTGTCCGGCGCTTCGGGCATCACGAAGTTCGATGCGTCGAGCTTTCCCGTGCGCTTCGCCTGCGAGGTGAAGGGGTTCGATCCCCTCACGGCGATGGACCGCAAGGAGGCGAAGCGCGCGGACCTGTACACCCAGTACGCCGTCGTGGCGTCCGTCGAGGCGATGCGCGACGCCGGCTTCGCCGACGGCGGCTTCGACGTCGACCGCACCGGCGTCATCGTCGGCAGCGGGATCGGCGGGCTGAAGAGCTTCGAGGAGCAGCACGACATCTACCGCGAGCGGGGGGTCAGCAAGATCAGCCCCTTCTTCATCCCGATGTTCATTGCCGACATCGCGGCGGGGGTGGTGTCCATGCGCTTCAACGCGCGCGGCCCCAACTACGCCACCGTGTCGGCCTGCTCGACGAGCGCCCACGCCATCGGCGACGCCTTCCGCACCATCCAGTACGGCGACGCCGATATCATGATCTCGGGGGGCGCCGAAGCCACCGTCACGCCGATGGCGATCGGCGGCTTCGCCAACATGACCGCGCTCTCGCGACGGAACGACAGCCCTGAAACGGCCTCGCGCCCCTTCGACGCGACCCGCGACGGCTTCGTGATGGGCGAAGGCGCGGGCATCGTCGTGCTCGAGGAGCTGGAGCACGCCCTGAAGCGGGGCGCCCGCATCTACGGCGAAGTCGTGGGCTACAAGGCGACCGGCGACGCCTACCATCTCACCGGCCAGCTCCCGGAGCACGAAGGGCTGCAGCGCGCCATGCGCGGCGCGATGGCCGACGGCGGCCTGGCCGCGGCGGACGTCGACTACGTGAACGCGCACGGGACCTCCACCCCGCTCAACGACTCCAACGAAGCCAAGGCGATCGCGTCGGTGCTCGGCGAGGCGGCGCGGCAGGTGAGCGTGTCGTCCACCAAGTCGATGACCGGCCACATGCTCGGCGCCGCCGGCTCGGTGGAGTTCATCGCCTGCACGCTGGCGATCCGCGATCAGATCGTCCCGCCGACGATCAACCACACGACGCCGGACCCGGAGTGCTGCGGGCTGGACTTCACGCCCAACACGGCCCGCGAGCGGACCGTGCGCGCGGCGCTGAGCAACAGCGCCGGCTTCGGCGGCCACAACGTCTCGCTCGCCGTCAAGCGCTATCAGGGCTGACGGCATGGGCCCGGTCGTACGCGCACGCTCGACGTACGATGGCTGAGCGCCTCGCCCTCCGCAGCGGGATCGGCTACGACTCGCACCGCTTCGCGCCCGGCGGACCGCTCGTCCTCGGCGGGGTCCGCATCCCCTCCGACGTCCATCTCCACGGTCACTCGGACGGCGACGCCATCGCCCACGCCGTCACCGACGCCATCCTCGGCGCGGCCGCGCTGGGCGACATCGGCGCGATGTTCTCCGACGCCGACTCGGCGAACGCCGGCCGCGACTCCATCGAGATGCTCGGGCTCGCCGCCGCGCGGGTCACGGCGGCCGGTTGGCGCGTCGGCCAGCTCGACATCGTCGTGATCGCGGAGACGCCGAGGATCTCCGCGCATCGCGACGCGATGCGCGCCCGGATCGGCGGCGCCGTCGGCGTGGCGGCGGACGAGGTGAGCATCAAGGGGAAGACCAACGAAGGCATGGGATTCGTCGGTCGCGGCGAAGGCATCGCCTGCCTCGCCACGGCGACGCTCCTCCGCGTCTGATCGGATGCTGCAGTCCTTTCTGCAGTGGTTGGCGGCGTGGCCGCCCGCGGTGCTCTATCTCGTGCTCGCCCTCTTCGCGGCGCTCGAGAACGTCTTCCCGCCACTGCCCACCGATACCGTCGTCGCCTTCGGCACCTGGCTCGCCGCGCGCGGCGAGGGCAGTGCCCTCGGCGCCTTCCTGGGCACGTGGGTGGGGAACGTGGCCGGCGCGGCGGCGATGTACGAGGTCGGGCGCCGGCATGGCACGACCTGGATGCGCCGCAAGTTCCCCCGCCTCGCCGACGAGCAGGGCGAGGCTCGGCTGCGCACGCTCTACTCGCGTTACGGGCTGGCGGCCCTCGTCCTGAGCCGGTTCATTCCCGGTGTGCGCGCCCTCGTGCCCCCATTCGCCGGCGCCCTGCGGGTGCCGGCCCTTTCCGCCATCGCGGCCATGGCGCTCGCATCGGCGGTCTGGTACGGCCTGATCGCCTATCTCGCCTGGCGCGCGGGATCGAACTGGGATGCCGTGACGCGGATGATCGCCCGCTCGGGGCGGATCGTCACCGTCTCGGCCGTCGCCGTCGCCCTCCTCGCCGCGCTCGTCTGGCTCCTCCATCAGCGGCGGGAGCGCGCGCGCTCGTGACCGACGTCGAGCGTCGGAGCCGCAGCTTTCTGCTCGCGCGCTTCACGGATTACGTCGCGCTCGAGCAGGGGTTGTCACCGCGCACCCAGGAGGCCTACCAGCGCGATCTCGTCCGCTTCGTGGAGTATGCCGACGCGCGCGGTGCAAAGGCGCCGCCGGACATCACCGCGCGCCTGCTGCGGGAGTACGTCTATCACCTTAAGGACCTCGGGCTCTCGCCGGCCTCGATTCGCCGGAACGTCTCGGCGGTGCGGACGTACTTCCGCTTCCTCACCGGCGACGGCATCGTCGTCCGCGACCCGAGCGAGCGCCTGGAGACCCCGAAGCGGTGGCGCACCCTCCCCGAAGTGCTCTCGGTGGACGAGGTGCAGCGGCTTCTCGCCTCGCCGACGCTCGACGACGCGCTGGTCTTCCGCGATCGCGCGCTGCTGGAGCTGGCGTACGGCGCGGGGCTGCGGGTGTCGGAGTGGATCAGCCTCGGCGTACGCGACCTGCTGCTCGAGGACGGCCTCGTTCGCGTGTTCGGGAAGGGGAGCAAGGAGCGCCTGGTCCCGATCGGCCGGTCGGCGATCGGCGCGGCGGCGATCTATCTCCGCGAGCTCCGGCCTCGGCTCGAGAAGGGCGCCGGAAAGGGTATCCTCTTCCTGAACGCCCGCGGCACGCCGCTCACGCGCATGGGCGCGTGGAAGATCCTCCGCGGCCACGTGGAGCGCGCCGGGATCGCCAAGCACGTCTCCCCGCACACCCTTCGCCACTCCTTCGCCACGCATCTCCTCGAAGGGGGCGCGGACCTCCGGGCTGTCCAGGAGATGCTCGGCCACGTCGACATCGCGACGACCCAGATCTACACTCACGTCGATCGGGAGTATCTCCGGAAGGTGCATCGGAGCTTTCATCCCCGCGGCTAGGCGCCCGGCCCGGCAAGCTACACGGACGAAGGTCGCGCGGATCGTACTGACGTGAGATCCGTCTCGATCCGTATGATCCGCACTCACCCTTCGTCGTTGGGGTCGGCCCGCTGGCTCAGGCTTCGCTCCCGAGCTCGGGATGCAGTACCTTTCGCCGCTGTGCGTCAGATTTATGGCCCAAGGCCATCAGCTTCGCCGCCCATGATTCTGGTCATCGACAACTACGACTCGTTCACCTACAACCTCGTCCAGTATCTGGGCGAGCTGGGGGCCGAGATCATTGTGCGTCGGAACGACGCCGTGACGGTCGAGGAGGTGGGGGCGCTGGCACCGAGCGGGATCGTCCTCTCCCCCGGGCCGTGCACCCCTGCCGAGGCCGGGGTCACGGTCGAGGTCATCCGCGCGTGGGGTGCGTCGATCCCCACCCTCGGCGTCTGCCTCGGGCACCAGGCCATCGGTGAGGCGTACGGAGGGAAAGTGGTGCGCGCGGCGCGTGCCGTGCATGGCAAGACCTCCCGCATCACGCACGACGGCACCGGGCTGTTCGCCGGCCTGCCGTCGCCGCTGGAGGTGGGACGGTACCACTCGCTCGTCGTCGAGCGGGAGTCGCTGCCCGCGTCGCTCAAGGTGGTCGCGACGGCGACCGACGACCCCGGCGAGATCCACGCGCTTCGTCATGCCACGCACCCCGTCTGGGGCGTGCAATTTCACCCCGAGTCCGTGCTCACTCCCAACGGCAAGCAGCTCCTGCGCAACTTCCTCGGGCGACTCGCCGCGTGAGGCGCGCCCTCCTTCTCGCGCCGCTCTGGTGCGCGCAGCCGGCCGACGCCCAGGACGTCGTCGTGCGCGACGCCGGCGCCGGCAGGGGCGCGGCCATCGTCCAGGCGGTGACCGCCGGGCCCCACGCGGTGCGCGCCGGCACGGAGCCACTGGTCCTGCCGCGGGACAGCACCGTCACCACGAGCCTCCTCGTGCTCGGCCGCGATACGTATCTCGCGAGCCGCGTCCAGGGCGACGTCGTCGTCGTGGGCGGCAATCTGTTCCTGCGCCCCGGCGTCGACGTGAGCGGCCGCGCCGTCGCCATCGGCGGCACGGTCGCGCCCACGGCCCTCGGCCGCGTCGGCGGCGGGACGGAGAGCCTGCGCGACGAGAGCTACGCCGTCGAGCGAGCCGACGGACGCTACCTCCTCGACTATCGCGGCCTGCGCTCCGAGGACGCGCCGGAGCCGATGTTCCAGCTCGCCGGCTTCTCCGGGGTGAAGATGCCGAGCTACGACCGCGTGGAAGGGTTGTCGCTCCCGGTGGGCGTCCTCGTGCAGGTGGGGAATCATGCGCTCGAGCTGGAGCCAACCGCCACTTATCGCAGCCGTCGCGGCGTGGTCGACCCGGGGCTCGAGATCCGGACGCGCGAGACCAGCGCGACGCGATTCGTCGGCCGAGTGGCGCGGGCGACGCGCTCCAACGAGCGCTGGATCTACACCGATTTCATCAACTCCCTGACCACCATCTGGGCGGGGAGCGACATGCGCAACTACTTCCGCTCCGACATCGGCGAAGGGCGGCTGTTCCACCGCTTCGGCGATCCGGAGACGATGAGCCTCGAGCCCTACGTCGGCGGGCGCTTCGAGTACGTCCGCCCGATCACCGCGGCGGGCAACGTCTGGAGCGTGTTCGGCCGCACCGACGTGAAGAAGATGGCGCGTCCCAACCCGCCGGTGGAGCAGGGGCACCTCGGCTCCGCGCTGGCGGGCGCGCAGTTCCGCTCGACCGGGTTCGCCACCTCGTACGTCAACCTCGAGGTGGAGCAGAGCGTCCGCGTGCCGCTGGGCACCCAGGCCTTCACCCAGGCGACGCTGGACGGCGAGATCCGGCTGCCCTCCTTCCGCACGCACTTCATGCAGTTCCGCGCGCACGCGGTGGGTACGCGCGGCGCCGCGCCGCGTGCGCGGTACGCCTATCTCGGCGGGGGCGGCACGCTGCGCACCCTCGACCCCCTCGAGCAGGGCGGCGCGGCGCTGTTCTACCTCGAGAGCCGCTATCTCATCCCGATCGAGAGCGTGCAGCTTCCGGTGATCGGCACGCCCATCATCACGCTGCGCGATGCCTTCGGCTCGGCGGGGATGCGTTCGCTCCCCGACTTCCAGCACGAGGTGGGCGTCGGGATCGGGCTGAGCGTGCTGCGGGTCGAGTATACCACTGCCGTCGCCGGCCGCGCGGGACACGAGTTCGGCGTCGGCATCTCGCTCTCCCGGTTCTAGCGGCGACTTCGGACGGCCACTTCGGAATTGCGGAACGTCGGCCCGCGTCCTATCTTGCTGGCGTGAAAGTTGCGTCCGGCGCGCGCCTCGCGCATCCATCCCTGAGCCGGCGCCCCCGGCCCCGCGCGTGAAGACGCTCGCCGTCATCCCCGCCCGCCTCGGCGCCACCCGCCTCCCGCGCAAGCCGCTGCGCCTGCTCGCCGGCGTCCCGATCATCGTCCGCGTCCTCGAACGGGTCCGGGCCCTCCGCGTCGCCGACCACGTCGTGGTCGCCACCGACAGCGCGGAGATCGCCGACGTCGTCGCCGAGGCGGGGGGCGAAGCCATTGCCACGGCGGTCACTCATCCCTCGGGCACCGACCGCGTCGCCGAGGCGGTGCGCGTCGCCTTCGACGGCGAGTACGACGTCGTGCTCAACGTGCAGGGCGACGAGCCCTTCGTGTCAGGCGACGCCGTGCGCGGCGCGCTCGCGCAGGTCCGCGAGCTCGGCTTCCCCCTCGGCACCGCCGCGACCCGCGCACCCCGCGACATCCTGGCCAACCCGGACGTCGTGAAAGTCGTTGCTGCCGACGACGGCGCCGCGATGTATTTTTCCCGCGCGCCCATCCCGTTCCTGCGCGACCGGACGGACGGCGCGACGCTCGACACGCAGGTCCTACATCACGTCGGCGTCTATGCCTATACCCCCGATGCGCTCGCGCATTGGGTCTTCCTGCCACCGCATCCCCTCGAGCAGATCGAGCGGCTCGAGCAGCTCCGGCCGCTCGCCGCCGGCCTGCGCATGGGCGTGGCCGTCATCGACGGCCCGGTGCGCGGGGGGATCGACACGGAAGCTGACCTGGAGCGGGCGCAACGAGAGTGGATGACCTTCACCACGAGCGAGAGCTGATGCAGACCACCGCGCGACAGCACACGACGAAATACATCTTCGTCACGGGAGGCGTCGTCTCCTCCCTCGGCAAGGGGATCGCCGCCGCCTCGCTCGCGCGCCTGCTCGTCGAGCGCGGCCTGCGCGTGACGATGATGAAGTTCGATCCGTACCTGAACGTCGATCCGGGCACGATGTCGCCCTTCCAGCACGGCGAGGTGTTCGTCACCGACGACGCCGCCGAGACCGATCTCGACCTCGGCCACTACGAACGGTTCATCGACCGTTCGCTGTCGCAGGCGAACAACGTCACGACGGGACGCATCTACCTCAACGTCATCACGAAGGAGCGCCGCGGCGAATATCTGGGCTCGACGGTGCAGGTCATCCCGCACATCACCGACGAGATCAAGGGCGCCATCCGGCGCATCGCCCCCGAGAACGACGTCGTCGTCGTCGAGATCGGCGGCACGGTCGGCGACATCGAGTCGCAGCCCTTCATCGAGGCGATTCGCCAGTTCCGCCACGACGTCGGGCGCGAGAACGCGATCTTCGTCCATCTGACGCTGATCCCGTACATCGCCGCGGCGGGCGAGCTCAAGACGAAGCCGACGCAGCACTCCGTGCGCGAGCTGATGGAGCTCGGTATCCAGCCGGACTTCCTGATCGTGCGCACCGAGCGCCGCGTGCCGGACGACGTGAAGCGCAAGATCGCCCTCTTCTGCAACGTCGACTACGGCGCCGTCATCGAGTCGCCCGACGTCCAGTCGATCTACCAGATCCCGCTCTCCTTCCGCGACCAGGGCTTCGACGAGAAGGTGATCCAGCGCTTCGGCCTCGAGCGCCCGGCGACTGATCTCGCCGCCTGGCGCGAGATGGTGCAGCGCATCATCTCGCCGCATGAGCGCGTACGCATCGCCATCGTCGGCAAGTACACCGACTACGCCGACAGCTACAAGAGCGTGCAGGAAGCGCTCGTGCACGGCGGCATCGCCAACGACGTCGGCGTGGACATCAGCTGGGTGTCGAGCGACACCTTCACCGACGCCGCCGCGGCCCAAGGGATCCTGTCGAAACATGACGCCCTGCTGGTCCCTGGTGGGTTCGGCGTGCGGGGAGTGGAGGGAATGGTCGAAGCCATCCGTGCCGCCCGCACTTCTGGAACGCCCTTCTTCGGGATCTGCCTCGGCATGCAGACGGCGATCATCGAGTTCGCGCGCAACGTGTGCGGGCTCGATGACAGCCACTCGTCCGAGTTCGCGCCGGAGTGCGCCGATCCGGTCGTCTCGCTGATGGAGTCGCAGCAGCACGTCACGGACATGGGGGGCACGATGCGGCTCGGTGCGTACCCCTGCCGGCTCGCCCGCGGCTCGCGCGCCGCGGAGGTGTACGGCGTCGCCGAGGTGAGCGAGCGGCATCGGCACCGCTACGAGGTGTCCAACGCCTACCGCGACCTGTTCGTGCAGCACGGTCTGCGGCTGAGCGGCCTGTCGCCCGACGGGCAGCTGGTGGAGGTCGTCGAGCTCCCGGCGCATCCGTGGTTCATCGGCTGCCAGTTCCACCCGGAGCTCCAGTCGCGGCCGACGCGTCCGCATCCGCTGTTCGCCGGCTTCGTCGCCGCGGCGGCGGCGGCCAAGCGTCGTGCCGGCGCCGATCGCCCGGCGGCATCCCTGGCCGCGGCCCGCGCCTGATGACCGTCCGCTTCCGCCGCGACGCGCTCTTCCTCATCGCCGGCCCCTGCCAGCTCGAGGACGATGCGCTCAACCTGCGCGTGGCGGAGCATCTCGCCCGCCTGGCACCACGAGTGCCGGGCGGGATCATCTACAAGGCGAGCTTCGACAAGGCCAATCGCTCCAACCCCGGCGCGACGCGCGGCCTCGGTCTCGACGCCGGCCTCGCCGCCCTCGACCGCGTGCGCCGCGCGTCGGGCCTCCCTGTGCTCACCGACGTCCATCTGCCGGAGCAGTGCGCGGCGGCAGGCGAGGTCGTCGACGTGATCCAGATCCCGGCCTTCCTCTCGCGCCAGACCGATCTGCTGATGGCGGCCGGTGCCACCGGCAAGCCGGTGAACGTGAAGAAAGGGCAGTGGATGCATCCGGAAGGGATGCGCGGCGCGGTCGGGAAGGTGCGCGCCGGCTTCGCCGAGGCCGGCCACGGCGGCGCCGCCGAGGTGGCGGCCACGGAGCGCGGCACCTTCTTCGGCTACGGCGATCTCGTCGTCGACTTCCGCGCCCTGCCGCGCATGCGGACGGCGTGCGATGCGCCGGTGGTGTTCGACGCGACGCACAGCGTCCAGCAGCCGGGTCGCGGTGAAGGGGGTGCGAGCGGTGGCGCGCGCGAGTTCATCCCGCCGCTCACCCTCGCTGCCTGCGCCGTGGGAGTGGACGGTCTCTTCATGGAGACCCACCCCGATCCGGCGCACGCGCCGAGCGACGGGCCGAACATGATGCCGTTGGCGCAGCTCGACGATCTCGTCCTGCGCGCCGTGGACGTCTGGCACCGGGCGCGCGCATGATCCAGCCCTCCCTGGCGCGGTCGATCCGCATCGTCGGCCTCGACGTCGACGGGGTGCTCACCGATGGCGGGATCTACCTCGGCGCCGCGAACGGTCAGCCGGTGGAGCTCAAGCGCTACGAGATCCAGGACGGCCTGGGCATCCACCTGCTGCAGCGCACCGGCGTTCGCGTCGCCATCGTGACCGGCCGCGTCTCGGAGAGCGTGCGCCTGCGCGCCGCGGAGCTCGGGATCGACGACCTCGCACAGGATCCGAACGCGCAGAAGCTGCCCGCCTTCCTGGCCATGCTCGACCGCCACGGGATCGCGCCCTCCGAAGCGGCGTTCGTCGGCGACGACTTTCCCGACCTGGCGATCCTGCGGCTCGTGGGGCTGCCGGTCGCCGTGGGCAACGCCGTGCCGGAGGTGAAGGCGGCCTGCGCGCTCACGCTCACCCGACACGGGGGCGCCGGCGCGGTGCGCGAGTTCGTCGAGCTGCTCATGAAGGCGCGCGGCGACTGGAATGCCGTCACCGAACAATACGTCACCGAGCGGTCGCTCCCGCTCGCGGAGCTCGACCGATGACGCCGGAGCAGCTCGTGGAGCGCGGACGCCGCGTCGTGCGGCTCGAGCGCGAGGCCCTCGCTGCGGTCGAGGAGCGGCTCGACGACGCGTTCGCGCGCGCCGTGATGATGATCGCCGAGGCCTCGGGACGGGTCATCGTCGCCGGGGTCGGCAAGTCGGGGCTGATCGGGCGGAAGATCGCCGCGACCCTCACCTCCACCGGAACCCCCGCGCACTTCCTCCACCCCGTCGAGAGCACCCACGGCGATCTGGGGATCGTCGGCAGCGGGGACGTGGCGATCCTGCTCTCCAAGTCGGGGGAGTCGGACGAGCTGCTCGCGCTGCTCGAGCAGCTCCAGGGGCTCGGCGTCCGCACGGTGGCGATCACCGGCGACCGCAGCTCGGCGCTGGCGCGTCTGGCCGACGTCTCCCTCGACGCCTGGGTGCGCGAGGAGGCCTGTCCGCACGACCTCGCGCCGACGACGAGCACGACCGCGGCGCTGGCCATCGGCGACGCGCTGGCCGTTGCGCTGCTCGAGCACAAGGGATTCCGTCGCGAGGACTTCGCGCGGCTGCACCCGGGGGGCGCCCTCGGTCGGCGGCTCGTCACGCTGGTGGACGTCGTGATGCTCACCGATCCGCTGCCCGTCCTGCCGCCCGGCACCCGGCTCGGCCAGGCGATCGTCGTGCTGGCCGAGCAGCGCGGGATCGTCATCGTCGCCGACGGCGATCGACGCGTGCACGGCGTGCTCACGGCTGGAGACCTGACGCGATTGATGGAGCACGAGCGCGACGTCCTCGTCGAGCCGGTGGAGCGCATCATGACCCGCTCGCCGCGCACCGCGCGCACCGGCGAGCTGGCGAGCGCGGTGGCCTATCGCATGGAGACCCACGGCATCATGGCCATGCCCGTGCTCGACGCACACGACCGGCTGGCCGGGGTGGTGCACCTCCACGACCTCCTGCGCGCGAGGGTCGCCTGATGCGCGCGCCGGTGATCCGTTCGGCTGCCGTGGTGATCGCCGTCGCGGTCGTCGCGGTCGCAGGCTGCTCCCGTCAGAAGACCAGGCCGGTCGCCAAGGGAGGGGTCTCGCTCGCCGACAGCGCCGAGCAGGTCCTCTTCAACATGCGCTCGCTCCTCACCGACAAGGGGATCCAGCGTGGGGAGCTGTTTGCCGACTCGGCGTACATCTTCGACGACAACACGCGGATCGAGTTGCGGAAGGTGCGCGCGACCTTCAACACGGCGCTTGGCACGAAGGACGGCACGATGAGCGGCGACCGCGGGCGCTACGACCTGCGGCAGCAGGTGCTCGAGGGGTTCGGCCACGTCGTGATCACGACGAACGACGGCAAGCGTCTCACCTCGCCGCACGTGCGCTACACCCAGTCGATCAACGAGGTGTCGAGCGACAGCGCGTTCACGCTGGTCGAGCCCGGGCGGACGGTGTCCGGCGTGGGCTTCCGCGCCGACCCGCAGCTCAGCCGGTTCCAGATCATCAAGGCCGCCCGCGGGCAGGGCAGCTTCACGCTGCCCGGCACATGATGCGCCTCGCGATCGCGATCCTCGCTACGGTGTGCGCAGCCGGCAGCGGCGGCGCCCAGAACGCCGCGCCGCCGTCGGGGCGGTGCGTCTTCCGCTTCGACAACACGCCGACGACCCGCATCTCCGGCAACAAGCTGCCGAGCGGTCAGTACAACTCCTTCATCGGCGGGGGCGTCATCGCGCGCTGCCCGGCCCAGAAGATCGTCCTGCGCTCCGATAGCCTCGAGGCGTACGGCGACGAAGGGCGCCTCTACTTCGTCGGCAACGTCGACTACGTCGAGCCGCGGCTGACGCTCAAGTCGGCCTTCCTGACGTACTTCCAGCGCGACGAGCGGCTGCTCGCCGTCCAGAACGTTCGCGCCAACCTCCCGAGCGGCTCGACCCTGCGCGGGCCGACGCTCGAGTTCTTTCGTGCGGTGCCGCGGGTGCGCCCCGTGCAGTCGGCGACCGCGACCGGACGTCCGACCGTCGGCCTCGTCCAGCGCGATTCGCTGGGGCGGGCGCAGCCGCCGATCGAGGTCACCGGCAACAACATCTACCTCACCGGCGATAGCGTCGTCTCCGCGGTCGGCAACGTCGTCGTCGTGCGGCCCGAGCTCACCGCAACCGGCGACTCCCTCTTCGCGAACAGCGGGATCGGGCTGCTGCGTCTCATGCGCACGCCCAAGATCGTCGGCACCAAGGGGCGCCCCTTCACCCTCGTCGGCGAGACGATCGATCTCCTCACGCGACGCCGAAAGCTCGACCGCGTCCTCGCCAAGACGGCGGCGGTCGCGACCAGCGAAGACCTCGAGATGCGGTCCGACTCGATCGACCTTCGCGTGACGGACGATCTCCTCCAGCGCGCCATCGCCTGGGGGCGGAGTCGCGCGCGCGCGACGTCGCCGGGTCAGACGATGGTCGCCGATTCCATCGACGTGCTGCTGCCGAAGCAGCGAGTCCGCGAGCTCGTGGCCATCCGCGGCGCGAGCGCCGAGGGAACGCCCGACACGACGAAGTTCCGCACGACCGAGAAGGACCGGCTCACCGGAGACACCATCTTCGCCCACTTCGACTCGGTCGCCGCGAACGACACCGCGCACAAGCCGCGGATCCGGCTCCTCGTCGCCGTCGCGGGGCGGGGATCGCTCGCCACCTCCCTCCAGCATCTCGCGCCGAGAGACACGAGCCTCTGTCGCCCGGACATCGTCTACGTTCGGGGCCGCATGATCACCGCGTACTTCGACACGGGCGCCGTGTCGCGCGTGAAGGTCGCGGACGAGGACAAGGCCGGCGGGATCGTGCTCGAGGCGAAGCCCGACTCGACGATGCGCTGCCATCGGCCCGCCGCCGCCACGCGCGCGGCATCCGCGACGAATCCGACCCAGCCGAACGCACCGCGTGCACCCACGCCGGTCCCGGCGTCGCCCCCGGCGAGCACTCCCGTGGCGCCCCCTGCATCGAGCACCCCGAGGCGTCCATGACGGGTCCGGAAATTCCGCCGCGCCTCAGGACGCTCATTCACCGCCTCGCCAACGGCGACCGGTCGCTGGCGCTCGCGCTGCACGCCATCATCTGCGCCGCCGATGACGCCGGTGTGGCGACCTTCGACGCCGTCGCCGTCTGCTACCGCAACGACCACCTCGCCGCACAGCGCGTCGCCGGCCGCGACGCCGAGCGCGAAGCGGGCGAGCTGAGCATGGATCAGTTCCGGAGCCACCTGGCCAAGTCGGTCTTTCCGCGGCTGCAATCCGACAACGTCATCGTCCTGCCGGACACCACGCCGCTCGAGCCGGACTCGCGCATCCGGATTGCCGACCCGCTGTGGACGGACATCGCCCGGATGCGCGGCGAGGTCGCTGATGTGCTCAGGCACACCGGCGAGCACGCCACGCCGCGTTTCGTCCCGACCGTCCCGCCGCCCAAGGCAGAGACGTCGAGCGTGCTCGAAGCGCGAGGGCTGGTGAAGACGTATCGCCGGCGTCGGGTCGTCAACGACGTGGCCCTCCGATTGCAACAGGGGGAGATCGTCGGACTGCTGGGTCCGAATGGGGCGGGGAAGACCACCACGTTCTACATGATCGTGGGCCTGATCCAACCGCAGTCGGGCCAGATCCTGCTGAACGGCGAGGACATCACGGCCCTGCCGATGTACAAGCGGTCGCGGATGGGGCTCGGCTACCTCTCGCAGGAGCCCTCCATCTTCCGGAAGCTGTCCGTCGAGGACAACATCGTGGCGATCCTCGAGACGCTGCCGCTGTCCAAGGAGCAGCGCGAGAAGCGCCTGGCGACCGTGTTGAAGGAGCTGCGCATCGAGCACCTCCGGCACAGCAAGGCCTTCCAGCTCTCGGGCGGGGAGCGGCGGCGGCTCGAGATCACTCGCGCGCTGGTGACCGAACCGAAGTTCATGATGCTGGACGAGCCCTTCGCCGGCGTCGACCCGATCGCCGTGCATGACATCCAGACCATCGTCGCCGGCCTGCGCCACCGCGGCATCGGCGTGCTGATCAGCGATCACAACGTGGAGCAGACCCTCGATATCGTGGACCGCGCGTACATCATGTTCGACGGCCAGGTGAAAGTGTCCGGCACCGTGCGCGAGCTCGTGTTCGATGACGAAGTGGCGAAGATCTACCTCGGCCCGACCCTCTCGGCGCGCCTCCGCGCCCGGTTCGACTCCGAGTTCCAGGGAGAACGCGCATGAGACCCGGCCTCGGTCAGCATACCCAGCTCAAGCAGGAGCTGAAGATCAATCCACGCCTCTACCAGGCGATGGACCTGCTGTACATGCCGCTGCTCGACCTCCAGCAGCACCTCAAGCAGGAGCTGCTCAACAACCCGTTCCTCGACATGATCGAGCCGGACGAGGAGGACGAGGAGGAGGGCGAGGCGCCGCAGGACGAGACCAACCAGGAGACCGAGGCCGAGAAGGAGGAGAAGGGTGAGATCGACTGGGAGGAGATCCTGCTCGACGGCTTCGACGCGGGCGGCCGGCGCGAAGAGCACGAGGAGCGCGAGTACTACGAGCCGGTCACCGTCGATTCGCGCGACCTGTCCGATCACCTCCGCGATCAGGTCACGCTGCTGGACCTGAACGGTCGGCAGATGTTCCTCGCCGAGGAGTTCATCGGCAACATCAACGAGGACGGCTACCTCGCCTGCGGGCTCGAGAAGATCGTCGAGGGCGCGAACGACGAGGTGCGCAAGGCGGCCGAGGAGACCGAGCGCGAGGTCACCGACCTGCCGGTGTACACCATCGCCGAAGCCGAGGAGATGCTCGGCGTCATCCAGAGCCTCGATCCCCCGGGCGTCGGCGCGCGCGACCTGCGCGAGTGCCTGATGCTCCAGCTCCGCGAGGCGGGGCTCGAGCATTCGGTGCCGTACCGCCTCGTCCGCGACTGCTTCGACGAGCTGATCGCCCACCGCTGGAGCGAGATCTCCAAGCGCTTCGGCATCAGCCCCGCCGACGTGCAGAAGGCCGCCGACGAGATCGCGAAGCTGGATCCCAAGCCGGGCCTCGTCTACAGCGACGCCAGCGACAACTACATCATTCCCGACCTGATCGTCGACAAGATCGACGGCAAGTACCACGTCTTCCTCAACGACGCGAACCTGCCGCGGCTGAAGCTGAGCAAGGCGTACCAGGAGATCGCCCGCGACAAGAAGAAGTTCGACGGCGAGAACAAGGAGTTCATCTCGAACAAGCTCAACTCGGCCAACTGGATGATCCAGGCGATCGAGCAGCGGCGGCAGACGATGCTCAAGGTCATGAACTACATCGTCGAGCGGCAGCGCGAGTTCTTCGAGAAGGGGGTGCAGTACCTCAAGCCGCTCACCCTGCGCGAGGTGGCCGAGGTGATCAACATGCACGAGAGCACCGTGAGCCGCGTGACGAACGAGAAGTTCGTGCAGACGCCGCGCGGCGTGCTCCCCCTCAAGTTCTTCTTCTCCTCGGGGCTGTCCACCACCGCGGGCGAGGACGTGTCGGCGCGCGGCATCAAGGCGCAGATCCAGAAGCTCGTCGCCGACGAGAACCCGAAGCATCCGCTCACCGATCAGGCGATCGTGAACATCCTCAAGGAGACCGGCGTCCAGATAGCGCGCCGCACCGTCGCGAAGTATCGCGACCAGCTCGGCGTGCTCTCGGCACGGATGCGCAAGCGGGTATGATCACCGGCGAGCAGGCGCGCACCGCGGCGCCGCTGGTCGCGCGCCGGGCGTCCGACGTCGACGTCTCGGTCCTCGTCCCCGCCAAGGACGAGGCGGAGAACCTGCCGCTGTTCATGCAGCTCGCCGCGGACGCCTTCGCCACGCAGCCGGCCGTGCGCTACGAGGTCGTCGTCATCGACGACGGCTCCGAGGACGACAGCTGGCCCGTGCTGCAGGGGCTCGCCGGCCAGTATCCCTTCCTGCGCATCGTGCGCCATCGGGCGCGCCGCGGCATCGCCGACGCGCTGCGCACGGGCTATCTGAGCTCGTCGGGGCGCGTGCTGGTGTTCTATCCCGCCGACCTCCAGTTCCTGCCCGCCGACATCCCTCGGCTCGTCGCCCCCATCCTCGACGATACCGCCGACATGGTGACGGGCTACAAGGAGGGGAAGTACGAGAAGGCGTTCGTGTCCAACATCTACAATGGGCTCAGCCGGCGCCTGTTCGACGTGCCGGTCAAGGATCTCAACTCGGTGAAGGCCTACCGCCGCGAGATCATGGACGCGCTCCCGGTGCGCCCGGACTGGCACCGCTACATGATCGTCATCGCCGCGGCGCAGGGATTCACCGTCACCGAGATCCCCGTCGCGCTGCACCCGCGCAACGCCGGGGTCTCCAAGTTCGGCCTGTCGCGCATCCCGGTCGGTGTGCTCGACATGCTGTCGGTGTGGTTCGAGCTGCGCTTCGGCAAGAAGCCGCTGCTGCTGTTCGGGATGCTCGGCGCCGGCCTCTTCGCCGTCGGGCTGCTGGCGGGGATCGCCGCGCTCGTCGCGCTCGCAGTTGACAATGTGGGCTACCGCTGGGTGTGGACGCTCGTCCAGACCTGCCTCATCCTCGGCAGCGTGCTCTTCGCCACCGGACTCCTCGGCGAGCAGATCGCCGGCCAGCGCGCCGAGGTGCGGGAGCTGCGGCGGCAACTCGACGAGGTTCGCGCGACGCGCCGCCCCGACGCGTAGCGATGCGCGTCCTCTTTCTCACGCACTCCTTCCCCCGTTTCGCGGGGGACGCCGCCGGCTCGTTCGTGCTTCGCCTCGCCACGGCTCTCGGACAGGAGGGCATCGAGGTGCACGTGGTGGCGCCGGCCGCCGCCGACGCTCCGGCGCGCGAGCAGCTCGGCACCGTGCACGTCGAGCGCTTTCGCTATGCGCCGCGGCGGCTGGAGACGCTCGCCTACACCGGGAACATGGCGTCCCAGGTGCGCGAGTCGTGGGGCGCGCGCGCGGCGCTCGCCGGCATGCTCGCCGCGGAGCTGACGGCGTCGCTTCGTGCGCTGCGCCGCGTCCGCCCCGCGCTCGTGCATGCACACTGGTGGTTCCCGAACGGGTTGGTGGGCGGCTGGGCGGGGATGCTCACGCGCACGCCGATGGTGACGACGTTCCACGGCACGGACATCCGGATGGCGCGCGCCTATCCCGCGTCGCGCGGCGCCTTTCGCCAGGTGATGCGACGGTCAGCAGCCGTGACCGCCGTGTCCCGCTGGCTGGCGGCGGAGGCGCAGGAGATGTCCGGCATCATGCCCAGGGTCGCGCCGATGCCCGTCGAGACCGCGTCGTTCACTCCAGGCCCGGAGCGGACCGAACGTGCGGGACTGCTCTTCGTCGGCCGACTCACGCGGCAGAAGGGGGTCGACCTGCTGCTCCGGACGCTCGCGCTCCTGCCCGCGTCGCTCACGCTCGACGTCGTGGGCGACGGCGCGGAGCGCGCGACGCTGGAGGCGCTCGCGCGATCGCTCGGGCTGGAGCCGCGCGTCACCTGGCACGGTGCGCAGCCCGGTCATGCGCTCCCCGCCTTCTACCGCTCCGCCGCCGCGCTCGTCGTGCCCTCGGTCGACGAAGGGCTCGGCCTGGTGGCGGTCGAGGCCCAGCTGTGCGAGACTCCGGTCGTGGCCTTCGCCTCCGGTGGGCTGATCGACGTCGTCGAGCACGGCGTGACGGGGCTGCTCGTCGAGCACCGGGAGGCGTCGGCGTTGGCGGCGGCGGTCGGCGCGCTGCTCGCGCGTGAGGATCGCGGCGCCGCACTCGGCCGCGCCGGCCGAGAGCGCGCGCTCTCGACCTTCGACCCGAGCGTCGTGGCCCGCCACTACGCGGACATCTATCGCACCGCACTTGGCCGCGCGATCCGCTAAGCCCGTCGTCCGCGCCCTCGGCTGGGTGCTCGCCGCGCTCGTCGTCTGGTTCGTCGGACGGCTGCTGCTGCACGACCTCCGCGACCTCCGCGCACATCCGGTCGCCACCGCGCCCGCGTGGGGGACGATCGCCCTTTCCGGCGCGCTCTTCCTGTCGGCGCATGCGATCCTCGTGCAGACCTGGCGCAGCGTGCTCGGTTGCTGGGACGCGCGGCTCCCCTTCTGGACGGCGGCGCGCATCTGGAGCGTCTCGAACCTCGGCCGATATCTGCCGGGAAAGATCTGGCAGATCGGCGCGATGGGCGCGATGGCGCGCGACGTCGGCGTGTCGCCGGTCGCCGCCTCCGGCTCGGCCATTCTCGGCACGCTGGTGAATCTCGTCGCGGGATTCGTCGTCGCGCTGCTCGGCGGGCGCGCATTGCTCGAGCGCTCGTCCAACGGACACGGCACCCTGGCCATCGTCTTCGTGCTCGTCGCCGCCGCCGCGCTGCTCGGCGCGCCCGCCGTGCTGCCGCGGCTCGCCCCGTGGCTCGGCCGCGTCGCCGGACGTCCCGTGTCGGCGCGTCTGCCGACGCGAGCGGTGCTGTATGCGCTCGCCGGCAACATCGCGGCATGGCTGGTTTACGGCGCGGCGTTCCGCCTCTTCATGATCGGCCTGCTCGGGGGCGCGGCTGGCGGCTACGCGGCCTATCTGGCAGCTTACACCATCTCGTACCTCGTTGGTTATCTTGCGCTCTTCGCGCCCGCCGGGATCGGCGCGCGTGAAGGGGCCATGGTGACCGTCCTGGCGTATGCGGGTCTCGCGACCCGACCCGAGGCGGCGCTGGTGGCTCTGGCATCGCGGGTGTGGCTGACGCTGCTCGAAGTCGTCCCTGGTTTCCTCTTCTGGGCGTCCGCCGCCGTGCGACGCCGGCCCCCGACCACCGACCCTTCGGATGTCACGACCTGACGGCAATCCCGCGGCGCCCCTCGATTCGGCGCCGCGCTTCGCGATGGGCTGGGTGGCGCTGGCCTACGCGCTCGCCACCCTCACGCTCGCGTATCCGGTGCTGTCGGGGCTGTTCCTCGTCAACCCGCACAGCGACCAGTACATCGCCGGATTCGCCTTCCGCGATTTCGCGGCGCAGTCGCTGCGCGCAGGGCAGGGGATCCCCCAGTGGAATCCCTACCTTTTTGGCGGGTTGCCGTACGTCGCGGCGATGCACGGCGACATCTTCTATCCAACGGCCTGGCTGCGGCTCATCATGCCGACCGACCTGGCGATGTCGTGGGGCTTCATCATCCACACCTTCCTCGCCGGCCTCTTCACCTACGGCTTCCTGCGCGCCTGGGGGCTGGGCTTCGCCGCGTCGCTCGTCGGGGGGATGGGATATCTGCTCTCGGGACCGATCGCGTCGTACGCGTCTCCGGGACACGACGGCAAGCTGTTCGTCTCCGCCCTGCTGCCGCTCGCGCTCTGGCTGCTGGTGCGCGGCATCCGCGACGACCGGCACTGGGCGTGGGGTGCATTTGCTCTCACGATCGGGCTCGCCGTGCTCGCCCCGCACCCCCAGCTCCTGCAGTACCTGTTGCTCACCGCGGGATCGTTCGCGCTCTTCCTCGCGCTCGGAACCGACCGCGCCGGCGTGAAGCTCGATCGCCGCACCGGCGTCCGCCGCTTGGCCCTCGCCCTCGCGGCGGTCCTCGTCGGTATGGCGATGGGGGCCATCCAGTTTGCGCCCGTGCGCGAGTACGTGCCCTGGTCGACGCGTGTCGGCCGCGACTACGGCTACGCGACGAGCTACTCCTTCCCGATCGTCGAGCTCTTCAACACGTATCTGCCGCAGTTCACCGGGATGTTCGATCGCTACTGGGGACCGAACGGGATTCATCTCCACAGCGAGTACATCGGCGGGCCAGTGCTGATGCTGGCGGGCGCCGCCTTCGGGGGCGATCGGCGGCGCGCCTTCCGCCGGTTCTGGCTCGGCGTCACGGCCGTCGCGTTCCTGTGGATGCTCGGCGGCGAGACGCCCTTCTTCCGACTCGTCTACGAGCTCATCCCCGGGACCAAGTTCTTCCGCGCGCCGAGCACGATCGTCTTCGTGTTCGCATTCGGGCTGTGCGTGCTGGCGGCGCTCGGGACGGAGCGGCTGCTCGCCCGGCAGATCGGCCGTCGCTACGCGCTGGGCTGGCTCATCGGCGGGCTCGTGATCGCGCTCGTCGCGAGCGGCGGCGTGCTGAGCTCCATCGCGGAGAACCTCGCCCGCCAGTCCGGGGAGACGCTGGCACTCAGCCGCGGGTTGGACTCCGGTACGGCCGCGCGGTACGGCGAGGCGTTCGTGCAACGCGCGAATGCGAACGCGGCGGACGTGGTGCTCGGTGCCTGGCGGAGCTTCCTGTTTTTGGCGCTGGCGGCGGGGGCGCTCCTGGCCTATCTGCGAGGCGCGCTGCCCGCGCGTCTCGCTGGCGCCGCGCTCGCGGCAATCATCGCCATCGACCTCTGGAGCGTGGAGCGGGAGTACTGGATGTTCTCCCCTCCCGCTCGGACACTGTACGCGAGCGATTCGGCCATCGAGCTGCTGAAGAAGGAGGCCCAGCCGGGTCGCGTGCTCGTCATGGCGGTGAGCGACAGCGGGCTCGCGCAGCGCGATCCGTACTTCGGCACCGATACGCAAGGCAGCGGCACCGGGCTGATGGTGCACGGGATCCGGTCGCTCACAGGCTATCACGGGAACGAGCTGGGACGGTACGATCGCCTCATGGAGGCGCAGCTCCAGGGTGCCCGCTCGGCCGTCAGCACTCCGATGTTCTGGCGCCATGAGAACGCGCGGTACCTGTACACCAACCAGGCGCTGGGCGACAGCTCGCTCCAGCTCCTCATCGGTCCCGTGAAGAACGCGTCCGGGTCCACCGTCTACCTGTACCGGCTCCCGGGCGACAACCCGTACGCCTGGGTCACCCCCGTCGTCACCAAGGCACCGGACCAGGACGCCGAGGCGGCCGCGCTGGACCCGCGCTTCGACCCGCTCCGCATCGCGGTGCTGGACACCTCGGCCGCGATCAACACGCCCACGGTCACGGCGCTCCCCGAGCGGCTCCCGCTGACGACGAGCACGTCGGATCTCGGGCCGGGCAAGGCGACGATCGCCCTCAGCGGGCCGGCTCCCGCGGGGGCGGCGCTCGTGGTGTCGGAGAACTATTTCCCCGGCTGGCGGGCGAAGATCGACGGCCGCGACGCGGCCGTGTACCGGGCCGACTACAACCTGATTGGGGTGCCTCTATCGGCCGGCGCTCGCCGAGTCGAGCTCAGCTTCCAGGACGCTGCGGTGTCGACGGGGAAGGCCGTCACCCTCGTCGCCCTGGCCCTGTCCCTGGTCGCGCTCGCCCTGGGCCTCGCGAACGACCGCCGGAGGACGCGCCTTGCCTGAGCGGGCCCTCGTCATCGTTCCGACGTACAACGAACGCGAGAACATCCGGCGACTGATCGACACGGTGCTCGTCCAGGATGCGCGGCTCGAGGTCCTCGTCGTCGACGATGGGTCGCCGGACGGCACCGGACAGCTCGTCGACGAGATCGTCGGGCTGAACGGGCGGGTGCATGTGCTTCACCGGGAGCGGAAGATGGGGCTGGGCACCGCCTACATCGCCGGTTTCCGCTGGGCGTTGGAGCGGCAGTACGACTACATTTTGGAGATGGACGCCGACTTCTCCCACGACCCGATCCACCTGCCGCAGTTCCTGCGGGCGGTGGAAGGGGCGGATCTCGTACTGGGGTCGCGGTATCAGCAGGGCCGGGTCACCGTGGTGAACTGGCCGATCGCGCGGCTGATCCTGAGCTACTGCGCCAACATATATGCGAGGGGCGTAACTGGCCTCCCGGTGTGGGATGCGACCGGCGGCTTCAAGTGCTTTCGCAGGTCGGTGCTCGAGGCGATCGACCTCAGTCGCGTTCGCTCCAACGGCTACGCCTTCC
The DNA here is from genome assembly GCA_013361335.1 of Gemmatimonadaceae bacterium. GTDB lineage: Bacteria > Gemmatimonadota > Gemmatimonadetes > Gemmatimonadales > Gemmatimonadaceae > AG11. The sequence goes on from JABFYH010000048.1 coordinate 31,744, forward strand.
AGATCGAGATGAGCTTCCGGGCCTGGAAACGCAACTTCCGCATCGCCGAGATCCCGATCGTGTTCGTCGACCGGACGGAGGGGACGAGCAAGATGTCGAAGTCGATCGTTCGCGAGGCGGTCTGGATGGTCTGGCGCCTGCGATGGTGGTCGCTGCGGGGCACGATCTAGGCGCGTCACGTCGGCGCGCTTCACATCCTCCGAGGCGAACTTGCTCCCCACCGGACGCACCTTCTACAAGATGAGCGGGTCGGGCAACGACTTCGTCATGGTCGACGCCATGCGCGAGCCCCCCGGTCCGCTCGCGGAGTCCCGGGTCATCCAGGAGGTCTGTGCGCGGGCGACCGGGGTCGGGGCCGATGGGATCGTCTTCCTCGAGCCGGCGAGTCGAGGGAGCGGGGCGGCATACCGGATGACCTACCTCAACAGCGACGGCTCCCGTGCCGACCTGTGCGGAAATGCATCGCTATGCTCGGCCCGCCTCGCGACGGAGCTCGGCGTAGCGAGCTCGGCCGAATTTCGCGTCGAGACGGACGCCGGAATCCTCGGCGCGCGGATCCTGCCGACCGGGCCCGAGGTCGACCTGCGGCCCGTGACCGACGTTCGGCGCACCCTGCCATTTCGGCTCGTCCAGGGCGAGCAGTGGATGGGGTACGCGGTGGCCGGGGTGCCGCACCTCGTCGTCCGGGTCGACGACGTGGCGACGGTGCCGGTGGTCGAGCGCGGCCGGCCGCTGCGTCATGAAGCGTCGCTACCCGGCGGCGCCAACGTGAACTTCGTCTCCCGGGACGCGGCCGGCGGGTGGCGGATCCGGACCTATGAGCGCGGGGTCGAGGGCGAGACGCTGGCCTGTGGAACGGGATCGGTCGCCACGGCGATCCTGCTGCGGGAAGCCGGCGAGGTCGAGGACCGAGTCGCCCTCGCGACGCGGTCGGGGCGGACGCTGACGGTCCGGCTCACGAAGGCCGACGGTGGCTGGCAGCCCTCGCTGAGCGGCGAGGCTCGGCTGGTCTTCGAGGGCCGGTTCGGCGAGATCTGAGGGGCGTTCGGCCCGATCCGCCCGCCGATGGCGACAGCGATCGCGACAGTGGGCGTTGCCTGGCCTCGCCGCTTACAGCCCCGATCCCCATCGGAACGGCTCAGCTCACTGGCTGGGTGAGCTGACTTGGCTCAACCCGGTACGGGGTAAGGGGTTGATACGCCGTCACCGCAGGTGGAGAATCAAGTTCTCCACATTTCTCCACGTTCGTAAGTTTACATAATACATCTTATACGTACCGGTGAGCACGGACGCGGCTGCCAGCTGTTCGAATGATGGCGCATCTCGCGATGGCACGCTCCACCACGGACATGACCCCCGGAAATCCTCAGAGGCCGCTCGGCACATCCGCCATCGCCAGCACCGGAACGAACACGAAAAAGGCCGAACCGAACGACCCACCGTCAGGTCCGCTCAGTCCGGCCGACTTCGGCCTACTCCGTTTCCTCGTCCGCCCGCCGGCCCTGACCGTCAGCCCTTCGCCGGGCTTGCCACCAGCTCGCCCAACCGCACCCGAGCCTCCGCCGCCAGCGCCGGGCTCTCCTGGTTCGCCGCCAGACCCTCCCACACCCGCCGAGCCTCGGCGTGCTTCCCGGCCGCCATGTAGGCGTGACCGGCCTTCGCCAGCAGGAAAGCCTTCTCGTTCGGCATCGCCGTCAGCCCCGCTGCCCGCTCATACTCGGCTGCCGCATCGGCAGGCTTGTCGAGCTGGGAATACGCGTCCCCCAACAGCCCCCGCACGGCCGACGCGTTCGGCCCGGATGACAGCTTGTCGGCCAATCCCTTCAGGTAGGTCACCGCCCCCTGATTGTCTCCCTTCTCGAGCTTGAGCTGCGCCAGCAGCATCCCAGCCTCGGCGCCGGCCGGCGTCCCGGAGTACCGCTCCGCCACCTTGCCGAGATCCGACTCGGCGAGCTGGACATTGGGGTTCCCCGGCTGCAGCGACTGCTTCGCCAACAACAGCTGCTTGTCGGCGTTCTGCAGCTTCCGCGTCTTCGCCGTCTGGTAGTACCAGGCGCCGGCGATCGCGACGAGCACCACGACCCCGGCCACCGTCACCAGCTTGGAGTTGACGTGAAACCAGTCCATGAAGCTCTCGGCTTTCGGCTGGCGCGCGGGGGCCACAGCCCCGGTATCAGGAGTCGTCATAGGTTTACAAGTTATTGAATGACCGGCGGGCGCCGGCATGCCCCTGGGGTGACTCGAACACCCGGCCAACGGTTTAGGAAACCGCTGCTCTATCCACCTGAGCTACAGGGGCGAGGGGTCGCTCCCCAAGATAGCCCTCTCGGCCGACGCGCGCGACTGTGGGCGAGCCAGATATCAGACTCACCGTCTCGCCGTCTCACCGTCTCACCGTCTCACCGTCTCACCGTCTCACCGTCTCACCGTCTCACCGTCTCACCGTCTCACCGTCTCACCGTCTCACCGTCT
>JABFYH010000118.1 GCA_013361335.1 Gemmatimonadaceae bacterium
GACGATGCGCACGCGCGGCGCGACCGCCGTCGGCCGGCTCGGCACGATCACGGGCAGCGGCGCGGGCGGAGTGGCGGCCGGCGCCGGCGACGGTGCGACGGCGACCGCGGGCGGCGCCGCACGGGTGATCGCCGACGATTGCGCCGAGTCGCCGCTCCGCGACGTCGCCGCTACGACGCTTGGCGCCGCCGCCGGCGCGAGCGTGGCCGGAATGGCGATGCCGGCGGGACTATCGCCGCTGCGCGGTGAATTGGCCGCGGCGCTCACGCCGCCGAGCGAATCCCGGGTGTCGGTCACGACGCCGGCGCTGATACCGTGCCGGGACCCCGTCGTCTGCGCGTGGCGTTCCCGCCGCGCTGCCCCATCGGACCACGCCTGAACACCGCCAGCCACCAGCACGAGCGCGATCAGCGACACCAGCGCCCCCGCGAGCACGACGCGCGTGCTGGGCGGCATGCGATCGCGCGCCGCCCTGATGGCCGCGACCGGACCAGCGCCCGCCGCCGGCCGCACCACCGCCGCCGCCGCGGCCGGCGCCAATGCCGGATCGCGCACGAACTGGATGGTCTCGTTTCCCAGCGGCGCGACGGCCGGCGCGCGACGCGCGGGCGGGTCGCCGTCGAGCGCCGCGATCAGCTCGTCCACCGTCTGCCAGCGGCATTCGCGCTCCTTCTCGATCGCGCCGGCGATCGCCTCGGCGAGATGCGGCGGGACGTCGTCGCGCAGCGTCGTGACGGCGGGGAGCCGCACGTGCTTCTGATGATAGAGCACGGAGTAGAGGGCCTCGCCCTCCCAGGGGCGGTGGCCGACGAGCATCTCCCACACGACGAGGCCGAGGCTGTAGATGTCGCCACGTCCATCGAGCTCGCCGCCGTCGATCTGCTCGGGCGCCATGTACGTCGGCGTGCCGATCGCGACGCCGTGCATGGTGAGCTGCTGCGTCTCGGTCGACATCGAGCGCGCGACGCCGAAGTCCGCGAGCAGCGCGCGGTCCTCCTCGTCGACGAAGATGTTCTCCGGCTTGACGTCGCGATGCACGATGCCGCGCGCGTGCGCCGCACCGAGCGCTGCCGCCACGTCGCGCATGACGCGCTCGGTGTCTGTCGGAGACAGCGGCCCGTCGGCGGCGATGCGCTGCTTGAGCGTGCGGCCGGCGATGTGCGCCATGACGAGGGCGACACCGCCGTCGTCGAGGTGGATGACCTCGTGCACGCCGACCACGTTGGGGTGCTCGAGCTGCGCGACGAACCGCGCCTCCCGCGCGAACCGCGCGACCGCCTCGGCATCCTCCGCATAGCGCGCGTGGATCAGCTTGATCGCGACCTGGGCATCGGTGTCACGGTCGCGCGCGAGGTACACGACAGCCGTGCCTCCGCGGCCCACCTCGCGCAGGATCTCGTAGCGGGCGGACAGGGCCAGCAGCGGCGGGATGCGCTCGGCGGTCATGAGTCAGCGCGACGAGAAGCGAAGCACTACGTCGCCCAGCTCGATCCGGTCGCCATCGGCGAGCGCGCGCTCACCGTCGGCGCTGGACAGCGTCTCGTCGTTGACGACGACGGGGTTGGTGCGCGAGAGGTTGGTGAGGCCCCAACGCCCACCGGAGAAATCGAGACGCGCATGCTGACGACTGACGGTGCTGGACGGAAGCGCAACGTGCGGCGGTGAGCTACCCGGCTCGCGGCCGAGGATCAACTGCGGACGCTCCCCCGGGATGCGCACGAATCGAATCTCTCGCGGCATCGCGAGCCCCGATAGTACCTCCAGTCGACCCGGAAGGATCTGCACCGCCTGGTCGGAGGGGCGACGGAAGTGCACCGTCTCCGTGCTCGGCGGCGCGACATCGGCGACGTCGACCTCGATCAGCGTGGGCGGCGCAGGCGGTGCAACGGCCGGTGGCGCGAACGACGACACAGCGGACTCGACGGTTTTGACGCCGTCGAGCGGCAGCGAGTTCGTCAACGATGGTTCAGCCTGCCAGCCTCCGGATCCGGGAAAGATCAGCGGCGGAAGCTCGCGGCGCTCCGGGCCTCTGGCGTGGCGCATCATATACACCGGAATGGCGATGCACGCCGAGAGCACCAACACGGCGAGGATCGAAAAGATCACGGCGGGCTCGACACTGGAATGCCGCCACGCAGCGTGGGAACGGCTCTGTCCGGAGCGCAAGAGACGTTCCCCTCACTCAGCCCCCCGGACGCTGAAAGCCCTCCGGATGCCGCTCGCGCAGCTTCTCCTCGTTGCGCACAGCGACGCCGCTCAGGCTCACCCCCACCGAGCTGGCCGCGATCGCCAGGCACCACAGCGCGTCGCCCAGCTCGTCGACCACCGCGTCGCGGTCGAGCGGTCGCCCCTGCAGCACATGCTTGCGGGCATGAGCGAGCACCTCACCCGCCTCCTCGGCGAGACCCGCCGCGGCGTCGAGAAAGCGATGCGCATCGTCGAGCGCGGGGTTCACGGTGCGCCCCGCCGCGAGCTGATACGCGTCGAGGGTTCGCTCGGCGGCGCGCCGCTCGAGCAATGGAGTGCCGGGCTGATCGGTCATGCGTAGGTCACTCTCGGATCCGCCTTCGCGTAGGCGACGTCGGTGATGAGGTTCACGAGCACGAACACGGCGCTCAGGAAGAGCACGGAGCCCTGGATCGCGGGCAGATCGCGCCGGGCGATCGCGTTCACGACGTAGCGGCCGAGACCCGGCCAGGAGAAGATGGTCTCGGTGAGGATGCTGCCGGTGAGGTAGGCGCCGAAGTCGAGCCCGAGCACGGTGATGATCGGAATCAGCGCGTTGCGCAGCGCGTGCCGTCCCACGACGAGCCGCTCGCCGAGCCCCTTCGCGCGCGCCGTGCGCACGTAGTCCGCGCCGAGCGAGTCGAGCATCGCCGAACGGGTCATGCGCGCCAGGAAGGCGATGGAGCGCATGCCGAGGGCGATGGCCGGCAGCACGAGGTAGCGCGCGCCGCCGAACCCCGAGGGCGGGAGCCAGTGCAGCGTAACGGCGAAGAGGAGAATCAGCAGCAGGCCCACCCAGTAGACGGGAAAGCTGATGCCGAGGTAGGCGAGGCCCAGCCCGAACCTGTCTATTGTGCTACCGGGCTTCCTTCCGCTCAGGACTCCGAGCGTCACGCCGCAGATCGTGGCGAGCAGCATGGCCGCGCCGGCGAGCTGCAGCGTCTTGGGAAAGCGCTCGAGGATGTCTTTCCGGATCGGCCGGTTGGTGATGTACGAGCGGCCGAGATCGCCCTTCGCGATGCCGGCCAGATAATGCCCGAACTGGACGGGGAGGGGATCATCGAGCCGGAGCTCCTGACGGAGCCGTGCGATCGTCTGCTCGTCGGCGCGCTCGCCAACCATCGCCTGCACCGGATCGCCCGGGGCGACGTACAGCAGCAGGAAGGCGACGACGAGGACGCCGAGCAGGGTGGGGATGGAGAGCAGCAGCCGGCGGACGATGAAGGCGGTCATTGTTTCGAGGGGGCTTCGCGGGCGATGCTCACGGCGGTCCAGGGCTGGCCGTTGAAGATCACCGGCGGCACGAAGCCCTTCACCCAGGGCTGGATGGCGTAGAGCTCGTTGTAGAAGTAGAGGAACACCATCGGTGCCTCACGGAACGCCAGCTCGTCGGCTTCCGTGTAGAGCGCGATGCGCTTCGCCTCGTCCTGCTCGCGACGCGATGCGGTGACCAGCGAGTCGAAGCGCGCGTTCTGGAAGAAGGACACGTTGCCGCCGACGCCCTTGTTCGCGCTGTGCAGCAGGGGATACAGGAAGTTTTCGGCGTCGGGATAGTCGGCGTACCAGTCCTTCACGAACAGATCGGTCTGCCCCTTGCGCGCCGCTTCGCGCGCCGCGGCGCTCTCGCGTTGCACGATCTTGGCGCGGATGCCGGAGAGCGCGAGGTAGCCTTGCAGCGTCTCCGCGATGCGGACGAAGATCGGCGTGGTGGAGGTCCAGAGCTCGACGTCGATCCCGTTGGGATAGCCGGCCTCGCGCAGGAGCTGCTTCGCGCGCAGGGTGTCGAACTGGTAGCCGATGCGCGTTTTGTCGGAGCCGGGGAGCTGGGAGGGGATGACGCCCGCGGCGAGCTCACCTCGGCCGGCGATCAGGTTGCGCACGATGGTGCGCCGGTCGAGCGAGTGGTTGATCGCCTGCCGGACACGGACGTCGGCCAGGGGGCCGCGGGTGGTGTTGATGGCGACATACACGAGCTCGAGCGCCGGCGTCGACGCGAGCAGCTTCCGACGCTCGGTGTCCTCTTCCCAGTCGCGGATCTCGCCCTGCGGGACCTGGAGCACGTCCACGTTCCCGCTCTGGAACTCGGCGACCGCGGTGCTGGGCTCCGAGATGATGCGCGCCTTGAGGGAGTCGGCCTTTGGCGCGCCTCCCCAGTAACCCTTGTTCGGCACGAACAGGAGATAGTCGTCGTGCTTCCATTCGACGAGCTTCCACGGGCCGGTGCCCACCGGCCGCTCGCCGAAGCTGGCCGGTACCTTCTCCGGTGCGATGGAGGCCACCGGCATCGCCAGCAGCTTCGGAAAGATCGCGAAGGGTTCCTTGAGGGTGACGACGACGGTGGAGTCGTTCGGGGTGGCGAGCCCGGGGATCGTCGTCGCCTTGCCGTCCGCGAACTCCTTGGCGCCGAGGATGGGATAGAGGGGCCAGCCGCGGCCGCCGCGGACCTTGGGGTCGAGCACCCGCTGCCAGCTCGTCGCCACCTGTCGGGCGACGAAGGGGGTGCCGTCGGTGAAGGTGACCCCGCGCCGCAGATGGAAGGTGTACGTGATCCCATCGGGGGAGACCTCCCAGCTCGTGGCGAGCCCGGGGACGACGCCGGCGTCCGGGGTGAAGCGCGTCAGGCCGTCGAAGAGGTAGCCGACGGCGCGGCCGGTCGGGACGTCGGTGGAGAGCGCGGGGTCGAGGGAGCGGGGGTCGTAGTTGTCCCGCGAGTCCACCAGGGTGCGCCGATTCGTGCTGCTTCCGCCCCCGCCGCAGGCCGCGACCACCAACGGGACGATCAGGGGGTAGAAGCGACGCATTTCGTTCTGGCGTAAGCAGTTGACAGCATGGTGAAGGCGCGAGAACTTACCCGTGCTACAGTGCACCGTCAATGAAAATCGCGCCCGCCGGAGCGACCCGCCCGCGCGGGCGCGTCGCGCGTTCAGTTGCAAGTTGCGTCCCTCCCGTCCAGCCGTCCCTCCACATGGCCAAGACATCCGACCGTCCGTCGCGTGAAGTCGCGCGTCTCGAAGGCTACGTGTACCGGCGCAAGCTCACGGAGCGGGAGCTGATCCCGGCCATCGGGGCGGGCATCGTCACCGGGCTGGCGGCCTTCTACGTGGCGCGCCTCTTCCTCGAGCGCACGCCACTGCTGCCGGAGGACCGGCGCGCCGGCAAGCATCACGCGACCGGACCTGGGCGACGTCCCAGAGGATGAGGCGGTTCGGCCCTCCCGTGACGAGGCGATGGGGCTTCGGCGCGCTGGTGCTGGCCCTCGCGGCCCTCACACCGCACGCGCTCCGGGCGCAGGGGATCGACTGCGACGGCACCCCGGGGGAGCGTGAGGTGCGCTCGCTCGTGTTCCGCGGCAATCAGGCCTTTCCGAGCCGCGAGCTGGAGCTGCGCGTGTCCACGACGGCGTCGGACTTTCTCCAGCGGCGGCTCCACGTGTTCGGCACCCGGCGGTGCCTGGACAGCGACGCCCTGCGGCTCGACGTCGGACGCCTCCGCGTCTTCTATCAGCGTCACGGCTACTACGCGGCGACGGTCGACACGGCGGTGACGAGCGCCGGCGAGGGGGACGCCGTGCAGGTCGCCTTCCTGATCGACGAAGGGCAGCCGGTGCTGATCGACTCGCTGCGCATCTCGGGGCTCGACCCCGCGGTCCGCGAGATCGTGGACACCAGCGAGCTCGCGCTGCGAAAGGGAATCCCCTTCGACCGCACCAAGCTCCAGGCGACGATCGACACCATCAAGGGGCGGCTGCGCAACAACGGCTACCCGCGCGCCGACGTCGCTGCGAGCTATACGGTGGACACCACCGCCCGCCGCGCGAGCGTCGGGCTGACGGTGCTCGCCGGCGCGCGCGCCCGCATCGGCCAGATCCGGGTGTTCAGCGAGCCGCTCCCCGGGCAGGAGGCGTCGCGGCTCGGCACACCCACCGTGTTGCGGCTGGCCACGGTGCGCACCGGCGATCTCTATCGCGACCGCGACCTGATCGATGCCCAGCGGGGCCTCTACCAGACCGACCTGTTCCGGAGCGTCGAGGTGCGCCTCGCGCCGGACAGTGCGCAGCAGGGCGCCGATTCGCTCGTCACCGTCGACATCCTGGTGCGCGAGAACTACCTGCGGCAGCTCGACACCGAGATCGGATGGTCGGTGCTGGACTGCTTCAAGGATCGAACGCGCTTCGTCGACAAGAGCTTCCTCGGCGAGGCCCGTCGAGTGGAGCTCACGGCGCAGATCTCGAAGGTGGGGTACGGCACGCCGACTCGCATCGGCGACAACGGCCGCCTCTGCGCGAACGCGATCCGCGACGATCCGTTCAGCGAGAAGCTGAACTACTTCACCTCCGCCTCGCTGCGCCTGCCCACGCTGTTCGGCTTCCGCGCGTCGCCCACCTTCTCGGTGTACAGCGAGCGGCGCAGCGAGTATCAGGCCTTTCTGCGGACGACGCTCGTCGGCGGCGAGGCGTCGTTCTCGCGCGACGTCGCGCGCGACCTGCCGTTGCGGCTGGCATACACGGTGGAGTTCGGCCGCACCGAGGCGCCCCCCGCGCTGCTCTGCGCGCTGTTCAGCTTCTGCGATGCCGACTCGCGCGCCTTCATCACCGACCAGAACCGCCGGCTCGCGGTGGCGAGCGCGCATCTCGATCGGATCCGCACCGACAACCCGTTCGCGCCGAGGTCGGGCACCGTGCTCCGCCTCGATCTCCGGACCTCGCTGCGCGAGCTGGGGTCCGATCCTCGGCTCGAGTTCCTGAAGGGGCTGAGCGATGCGTCGGTCTACAAGGCGCTGGGAACCGGCGCGACCTTCGCCGCCCGGCTGCGGCTCGGCACGGTGCTCGGCCGAACGCTGTCCTTCACCGACGCCCCCGCCTTCATTCCTCCCGAAGAGCGATTGTACGCCGGCGGTGCGGCGAGCGTCCGCGGCTTCCAGCAGAATGCCCTGGGCGATCTCATCTACATCGCCGAGAATGCGCCGGCGATCGTGCCCGGCAATGGGGACACGGTGTACGTGCGGTTGGGCGCGGGCGTCGACAGCCAGGCCGTCCGGCGGGTCGTGCCGGTCGGGGGCAATTCATTGATCGTCGCCAACTTCGAGCTGCGTCTGCGGAGTCGATACTTCCCGGAGCTGCTCCAGTACACGCTCTTCGTCGACGGCGGCGACGTCTGGTCGCGGCAGACGTTGATCGGCCAGCGCTCGCACGCGGCCTCCAAGCTGTTCCTCAACGGGTTGAAGTGGACGCCCGGGATCGGCGTGCGGGTGTTCACGCCGGTGGGCCCCTTTCAGGCCAACGTGGGGTACAACCCTTTCGCGCAGCCGCCGGGCGCGATCTACTTCGATGCCTCGGCGGCGCCACCGTCGGGCCTCGCCCCGCTCTCCCTCTACTGCGTCACGCCGGGCAACACCATTCCCGCCGTGCGCAACGCCGCCGGACAGTACGAGCAGGTCGCCGGGGCGCGGTGCACCGACTTCACGCCGCCGCGCAAGACCTCCTTTCTGAGCCGGCTGACCTTCACCTTCTCGATCGGCCCCGACTTCTAGCGCCGCCACGCCCGTGCCCCGCATGACCCGCCGCCGCTTCGTCGTCCTCGTCGCCCTGTGCACGCTCGTCGTGCTCGGGTTGATCGGGGTGGGCGTCGGCACCTTCCTGCTGCACACGGAAGCGGGGCAGTCGGGGCTGCGGCGCACGATCCAGCAGCAGGTGGCGTCGTCGATGAAGGGGAAGCTCTACATCGGGCCGATGAGCGGGAACTTCTTCACCGGCGTCACGATCGACTCGCTCGAGCTGCGCGACGACGAGGACTCGCTCTTCGTCGCGACGAGCCGGGTGAAGCTGGAGTACGACATCCGCGACATCGTCGACCGCCGGCTGCGCTTCCGCCGCGTCGAAGTCGAGCGTCCCGTCGTCGTGATGCGGCAGCACGAGAACTGGACCTGGAACTTCAAGCGGATGTTCGCGTCGAACCGGCCGGCGACGCCGCCCGGGCCGGAGCGCGGCTTCGGCGACTACATCGTCATCGACTCGGCGCGGATCCGCAACGCGAGCTTCCGCCTCACGATGCCCTGGCACCCGGACGACTCGCTGCACGGCGCGCGGCGCGACAGCGCGCTGCGCGTGAACCTGGCGCGGAAGGACCACGAGATCCGCCGCACGCGCGAGGGCTACACCCAGACCTATCGCTGGACGAACGCCTACGCGGCGGTTCCGTACGCCCGCATCGCCGATCCGGACAGCGCGGGCCGCCTCTTCGTCATCGACACCCTTCACGCCGACGAGACGGTCCCTCCCTTCCGGTGGCGGAACGTCATCGGCGTCGTGCGGCTGCTCGGCGATTCGGTGTGGATCAAGGCCCCGCACTGGGACCTCCCGGGCTCCACGGGCCGCGCGCAGGGGAAGGTGACGTGGGGGAGCGATCTGCCGGTGCGCTATGCGATCCGGATCTTCGGCGACTCGGTCTCCCTCAAGGACGTCGCCTGGGTGTATCCCACCCTCCCCACGACGGGGGGCGGCACGATGATCCTCGACATCAAGAACGAGCGCGACCTCCATCAGCTCGACTACGCGCTGAGCGCGATGGACGTGCGCACGACGAAGTCGCGGCTCCTGGGCGCGATGACCTTCGAGACCGGCGGGGCGGTGCTCGCGGTGCACGACGTGAAGGTGCGGGCGGAGCCGGTCGACTGGGATCTCCTCCGCACGCTCAACGGCAAGCCCTTTCCCGCCGACTGGCAGGGGACGCTCACCGGCACGGTGACGGCGCGCGGCGGTCCGCTGAACCGCTTCTACGTCGATGCGGCGGACATGACCTTCAACGACCGCCACGTGCCGGGTGCCGTGTCGCACTTCACCGGACACGGCGAGCTCGACATCCTGTTCCCCGCCTTCACCGCCTTCCATCATTTCCAGGCGAACACCGACCGGCTTGAGCTGCGCACGCTGTCGGCGATCTATCCGGCCTTTCCGCGCATCAACGGGATCGTGAAAGGGGGCGCGGTGCTCGACTCGTCGTGGCTCGACGTGCGGGTGTCGAACGCCGATCTCACGCACATCGACGGGCCGGGCGAGCCCACCCACGCCACCGGCGGCGGGCGGATCACCTACGGCACGCAGTTCATGAAGTACGATCTGGATCTGCTGGCGTCCCCGCTCTCGGTGACGACGCTCGCGCGATCCTATCCCAAGCTGCCGCTGCGCGGCGCGTTCTCCGGCCCGGTGAAGGTGCGCGGCATCGCCCCGGATCTTCAGGTGGAGGCGGATCTCACCGGCGCGGCGGGGCACATCACCTACGCGGGACGCGTCGATGCCGACTCGATCGGGGGATACGGCGCCCACGGCGGCGGCACCTTCGAGGGGCTGAACGGCGTGGCCCTGGTCGGACGCACCGAGCCGCCCTCGCGCCTCGCCGGCCGGTACGACGTCGATCTCACCGGCGACTCCCTCGCCACCCTCGCCGGCTCGCTGGCGCTGACGCTCGACCGCTCGGAGATGGATGGCGTGTCGATCGCGAGCGGCATCTCGCGTCTCCGCTTCGATCGCGGCATCCTGCACGTCGACACGCTGCGGGTGACGATGGCGCCGGGTACGCTGCGCGCCGCGGGCAGGATCGGGCTCACGCGTCCCGCCGGCGCGGACTCGCTCGTGCTGGCCTTCACTGTGGATTCCCTCGGCGGGCTGCGGCGCTACCTCAAGAGCGGCCCGACCCTCACCGGCGCCACGGTGCGCGACTCGCTCCTCGGCTCGCTCACCTTCAACGGCACCCTGCGCGGGTGGCTCGATTCGCTCGACGTCCGCGGCGCGCTGGCCGGCCGCGACCTCTACGTGAACGGGACGCTCGCCCATTCGGCGCGCGGTGCCCTGGCCGTGCGGAGCGTGAAGGGCCGTACGGCGGGCTCGGTGGACCTGCGCGCGGACACCGTCGTCGTCGGCGGCGTGGGCGTGCGGGGGGCGACCTTCCATGCGAGCATGCTGAACGACGGCAGCGCGCGCTTCGGCGTCGGCGCGAAGACGACGAACGGCGGCTCGCTGCTCGTGGCGGGCGAGTATCGCTCGCTTGGCGACACGATGGCCGTGCGCGTCGACACCTTCACCGTGGCCACCGGCGACGCCACCTGGGCGTTGCGCCGGCCGACCCACGTCGTGCGCTCGCCGCTCGGGCTCGTGATGGACACGCTGGTGCTGGCGAATGGCACCGGCGGATCGATCACCGGCTTCGCCCGCGTGCCGGCGACGGCGCCGGTGCAGATGCAGCTCCGGGCCGACGCCCTCCCCCTCGCCGAGGTGGCGCGCCTCGCGCAGCTCTCGACACCGATGGAGGGCGTGCTCTCCGCCACCTTCAGCGCCAGGGGCACCCGCGAGCGTCCGACGCTCGCGTTGGAGGGTGCGGCGCGGCAGGTGCGCTTCAGCAGCTTCTCCGTCGAGCAGTTCACCCTGTCCGGCGCCTACGCGAACGAGCGGGCGCGGCTCCAGGCGAACCTCCTGCGCGGCGGACGGTCGCTGCTCGACGCCTCGCTGGACTATCCGGTGGCGCTGACCCTCTTCTCGGCCAAGGCGACCGGTGACTCGCTGCGCGGCCGGATCCACGCCGACAGCGTCGACCTCGCCCTGGTGGAGGCGCTGTCGACCAAGCTTCGTAACGCGAGCGGCCGCCTCGCGATCGACCTCGCGATCAGCGGCGCTCCCGCCCAGCCGCATCTGGGCGGCGTGGCGAGCGTGCGCGACGGCGCGGTGGACATCCCCGATGCCGGCCTCCGCTTCGCCGGCCTGGAGGGACTGTTCCGCGTCGACCCCGCGCGCGACTCGCTGGCCATCGAGCAGCTCCGATTCACCAGCCCGGCGAGCGGTGGCACGGCGCAGCTGTCGGGCGCCGTCGTCTTTCGCGACAAGCTCAATCCGCGGCTCGATCTGCGCTTCGACGCGCGACTCCTGCGAGCGCTGGACAAGCGGTCGCTGGCGCGGCTGGACATCTCCACCGGCGCCAGTGGGATGACCCTCCACGGCACCTTCGACGAGGCCACGCTGAGCGGCGCCGTCGTCGTGGATCGCGGCACCATCTACATCCCCGAGATCGTGCGGAAGGAGCTGGAGGAGATCAGCCTCGACGACTTCGCGATGCTGTTCGACACGACCGACGTGCGCAACCGCTCCCTCATGCCGGCGGCGCCCAGCAAGCTGGTGGAGCATCTGCGGCTGGCCGGCGTCTCGGTCAACCTGGGCGATGACGTGTGGTTGCGCTCCAAGGAAGCGAACATCAAGCTGGGCGGATCGCTGAACGTCACCCGGGCGCGCGAGGAGCGCGACGTGGGGGGTGCGTCGTTCGATCGCGACCTGCTGTCCGATACGACGCGCGCCGCCACGCGGTATACTCTCGCGCTCGCCGGCACGCTCAGCGCCGACCGTGGCACGTATCGACTCGCCCTTGGTCCCGTGCAGCGCGAGTTCCAGGTGCAGAACGGCCGCATCACCTTCTTCGGCACGCCGGACTTCAACCCGGAGATCGACGTCACGGCGCTCTACCGCGTGAAGCAGAACGATCGCGCCGACATCCCCGTCCAGGCGCGCATCTTCGGCAACTTCTACCCGCAGCCGACGCTCGAGCTCACGAGCACGGACGCGTCGGTCGCGCAGTCCGACCTCGTGAGCTATCTCGCGACGGGGCGTCCGTCGCGAGACATCGGCTCGTCGCTCGACGTGCAGCGCGCCTCCGAGATCCTCCTCCCGACGCTCAGCGCCTACGCCAACTCGGCGCTGCGCGACCAGTTCAGCTTCATGGACCTCTTCCAGATCCAGTCGGGCACGCTGAACACCGACGCGCCCAACGGCACGGCGAGCACCCGCGAGCAGGTGTCCAGCATCTTCAGAAGCACACGGCTGGGCGGAGAGAAGCAGATCAGCGACCGGCTGTTCCTGAGCTTCAGCACCGGACTCTGTCTCGGCGGCACCGACGATCAGAGCTCCGGTCTGGACGCGCTCGGCAAGTCCATCGAGGGGAAGGTCGAGTACCGGTTCCCGCTCAGCGGACCGAACCGGCTGTCGCTGCGTGGTGGTCTCGATCCCTCGGCCAGCTCGCTGCGCTGCGGCTCCGCCAACAGCGTGCGCGGCTTCGTGGCCACCCCGCAGCAGTGGGGGTTGTCGATCTTCCGCTCCTGGTCGTTCTGACGCCGCGCGTCCTGCTCATCGCCAACCCGGCATCGCGCCGCGGCGGCCAGCTCGAGCGGGCCGCGCTGCGCGCCTTCCGCGTCGCCGGCGCGAGCTGCGACGTCGCCCGCACCGAACGCTCCGGCCACGCCGCCGAGATCGCCCGCTCCCGCGGCCGCGACTATGACGTCGTCTTCACCCTCGGCGGCGACGGCACGGCGATGGAGGTGGCCGGTGCGCTCGCCTGGTCCGGCATCCCCATCGGCGTGCTCGCCGGCGGGACGGGCAACCTGCTCGGTCGCGCGCTCGGCATTCCGCGCGCCGTGGGCCGCGCGATTCCGGCGCTCCTCCAGGGCAGCATCCGCCAGATCGATCTCGGCGTCGTGCTCGGCCACCGGTTCGCCGTCGCCGCCGGGGTGGGCATCGACTCGGCGATGGTGCAGGAGACGCCGCGCTGGATGAAGCGGCGCCTCGGCGTCCTCGCCTACACCATCATGGCGACGAAGGCGGCGCTGCGCGCGGTGGTGCGCGGCAAGTACTTCCAGGTGCGGGTCGAGGCCGACGGCGAGGTGATCGAGCGCCGCGCCGCGGCGGTGATGTTCGCCAACTTCGGGGCGATCCTCGAGGACCGCATCTCCTTCGGGCCCGACATCGCCGTCGACGACGGGGTCCTCGACTGCTGCATCTTCTCGCCCTCCGACCTGAACGACGCGATGCGGATCATGTGGCGCGTCACCCGACGGGATTTTCGCCCCGATCGTTCGATCTTGTACAAGAAGGGGACACGATTCCGGGTCACGACCGATCCGGTGCTCACGTTGCAGGCGGACGGGGAGCTGCTCGGTCCGACCCCTGCCGACATCACCGTCGAGCCGCTGGCGGCTCACCTGCTCGTCCCACGACGTTGATGGATCACTCCGCCCAACCTTCCGACGAGGCGCTGCGCGAGCTCTACGCCGAGAGCCAGCGACAGCAGCGGCAGATGGAGGCGCTCGCCGACGTGGCGCGCGCCGTCAGCGAGTCGCTCCGGCTCGACGAAGTGCTCCGGCTCATCCTCGGCCATGCGACGTCGCTCCTCCACACCGACGGCGCCTGCATCGCGCTCCTGCACGGCGAACAGCTCGAGGTGGTGGCCGCCATCGGCACCGGCGATCCGCTGCTGGGCATGTCGCTACCCCTCGTCGGGAGCATGACCGGCCGTGCCGTGCGCACCGGCGAGAGCATCGTCGGCGACGCATCCACCGATCCCGAAGCGTATCCGCCCACGGTGACCGCGGCGTTCATCCGCAACGTCATCATCGTGCCGCTGTCGACCGCCAGCGGGCCGGTCGGCGCGCTCACGGTGTTCAACCGGGACGCGGCGTTCACCCCGGATGCTGCCGCGATCCTCAAGCGCCTCGCCGATCAGGTGGCGGTGGCGGTGGTGAACGCGCGACTGTTCGAGGACGTGACGGCCAGCCGAGCGTTGGCCGAGCGGCATCAGCGCGTGGTGGAGGCGTCGTCGGATGCGATCGTCATCACGGACCTGGAGCGCCGCATCGCCTTCGCCAACCCGGCGGCGATCGCCTTCTTCGGCCATGGCGACGCGCTGATCGGGATGCCGGTGTCGTGCACCGTCCCACCGGACGCCCACGAGTTCGTGCGGCGCCGTGAGGACGCCGCGCTCGGCGGCGAGCCGCAGCGCTACGAGAGCTACGTGCTGCGCGCCAACGGCGAGCGTCGCATCGTGGCCGTCACCACGGCGCCGCTGCGCGAGCAGGGGGTGATCACGGGCATCGTGGCCGGGCTGCGCGACGTCACGGAGAACCGGCGGCTCGCTGAGCAGCTGCTGCAGCAGGAAAAGCTGGCCGCGGTGGGGCAGCTCGTGAGCGGCGTGGCGCACGAGCTGAACAATCCGCTCGCCGGGGTGATGGCATTCTCCGAGCTGCTCCTGACCTCCGGCGCTGTGCACGACCCCGACGCTCGCCACGCGGTGGAGACGATCCATCACGAAGCGACGCGCGCGGCGAAGATCGTGTCGCATCTGCTCACCTTCGCGCGGCAGCGGTCGGCCGAGCGCACCGACGCCGATCTCAACGCCATCGTCACCGATACGGTCGCCCTCCGACGATACGCGCTGCACGCCGCGCAGATCGAGCTCGAGGTGCTGCTCGATCCCGAGCTGCCGCGGACCTGGGCAGACCCCTTCCAGCTCCAGCAGGTGGTGCTGAATCTGCTCGGCAACGCCGAGCAGGCGCTCGCGGAGTGGGACGGGACGCGCCGGATCACCGTGTGGACGCGCCGCGACGGCGACCAGCTGGTGATCGGCGTTGCGGACACAGGACCGGGCGTGGCGCCGGAGCAGCGCGACCGCATCTTCAATCCGTTCTACACCACCAAGCCGGTCGGGCAGGGGACGGGCCTCGGGCTCTCCATCTCCGATGGCATCGTGCGGGAGCACGGCGGGCAGATTCGCGTCGAGTCGCAGCCGGGGGAGGGGGCTACCTTTCTGATCGAGCTTCCGCTGCTCACCACCGCGCCGCGTGCGCGACCGGTGCCGCAGGCGCCCCAGCCAGTCGCCTCGGCGGGACGCCGGGTGCTCGTGGTGGACGACGAAACCGCCATGCGAAGCGCGATCTCGACCTTTCTCACTTCCCTGGGGCACACCGTGACCTCGACGTCGGGCGGGGTGGAGGCCCGCGCGCTCCTCGATGCCAATGAGTATGATGTGGTGCTGCTGGACCTGCGGATGCCGGACCTCGGTGGCGACACCCTCTACGAGGAGCTTCGCGATCGTGACCCGCGTCACGCACGCCGCGTCGTGTTCGTGACCGGGGACGTGCAGAGCGACCAGACCCGACGCTTCCTGGCGCGGGCCGAACGCCCTGTCGTGGGCAAGCCCTTTCAGCTGGACGACCTCGCAACGGTGATCGCTGGCGTGACCGCCTGATGGCCAAGATCCTCATCGTCGACGACGAGCCGGACATCACGTCGGCGCTCGGCCGCTACTTCGAGCGGGCCGGGCACGACGTGCTGCGCGCCGCCACCGGCACGGAGGGTGTCGCCCTCGCCGCGAGCGAGCGGCCCGCCGTGATGCTCCTCGACCTGCACCTGCCGGACATCTCCGGCTTCGAGGTGCTGGATCGGACGCGCGAGCATCGGCCGGTGGTGATCGTCATCACCGGACATGGCGACATCCCGCTCGCCGTGCAGGCGATGCAGGGAGGCGCCGAGGGCTTTCTCACCAAGCCGGTGGAGCTGGCGCATCTCGGCGCGGTCGTCGAGCGAGCGCTGGAGAAGGCCCAGCTGCGCGAGCTGACGCGCGCGGCGGGTGCACGCACCGGCCGCGCGGCGACGGAGATGCTGCTCGGCCCGTCCGCCCCGATGCGCGAGCTGGCGCAGCAGATCGAGATGTTGGCGCGCAGCGAGCGCACGGTGGCGCTGCTCGTCGGGGAGAGCGGCGTGGGGAAGGGACGCGTGGCTCGCGCCATCCACGCGTTGAGCCCACGCGGCGCACGTCCCTTTCACGAGGTGAGCTGCGCGCTGCGCCCCATTGCCGCCCTCGACGCGGAGCTCTTCGGCGTGGAGCGTGCCGGCGAGGGCCCGCTCCCGGGACTGTTCGAGGCGTCCGACGGCGGGACGCTCTTCCTCGACGAGGTTGCCGAGCTGCCCGAGTCGCTGCAGCCCACGCTGCTGCGGGCGATCGAGGAGCGGCGGGTGCGGCGCGCCGGCGGCGCGCGCGAGGTGCCCGTGGACGTGCGCCTCATCGCCGCCACCGTGCGCGACCTCGCGACCGAGGTGACGGAAGGACGGTTCCGCGAGGATCTCTACTATCGTCTCAGCGTCATGCCGGTGCACCTGCCCCCGCTCCGCGCGCGGTCGCCGGAGGACCTGCGCGAGACGGTGGCGGCGCTCGTGACCGAGCTGCGGCGTGGGCTCCAGCATGCCCCGTACGGCGTGAGCGACGAGGCGCTCGAGGTGATCGGCAGCTATCCGTGGCCGGGCAACGTGCGCGAGCTGCGCAACGTGCTCGAGCGCGCGCTGCTGCTTGCGCGCGGGGAAGAGCTGGTGGGTGTGACGCACCTCGCGGCGGAAGTGCGCGGCATCGGCGACGATGCCTCGCTGCCGCACGTGTCGCGCTCGCTCTCGGAGGTGGAGCGCGCACACATCGAGCGGACGCTGCGGGCACACGGCGACAACCGCACGCGCGCGGCGCGAGAGCTGGGCATCTCGCGGGCGACGCTGATCAAGAAGATCCGCGAGTACGACCTTGGCGAGCGCACGATGGGCAGCGGGTCCCACCTGCGCGTGGAGGAGGCATGACGACGGAGCTGCACGAGCACGACGGGATGATCTGCCGCGCCTGCGGCAAGGAGGAGCGCGCCTCGGAGGGCTATCCCTGCGTGAAGTGCGGCACGTTCATCTGCCAGATCTGCAACATGCGCGGGGTGGAGAAGTGCAAGAGCTGCGCGCAGAAGGAGATCCCGATGCCCAAGTGGCTCGAGGATTGACGCCCGCCCGCGTTCGATGACGACGTCGTTCGCCGCATGTGGGCTCGTCGTCGGCCACGCGACCGACGTCGACGGGGCCACCGGGTGTACCGTCGTGCGCGGCGAGACGGGCGCCTTCCGCTGCGCGATGCACGTCATGGGGCGCGCGACGGGGACGCGCGAGACCGCGCTGCTCGAGCCGGGTCAGCTCGTGGACCGCGTGGACGCGATCCTGCTCGCCGGCGGCTCCGCCTACGGCCTCGACGCCGCCGGTGGAGTGATGCGCTGGATGGAGGAGCGCGACCGAGGGTTCTCCGTCGGCGCGGGTGTGGTGCCGATCGTACCGGGCGCGGTGGTGTTCGACCTCGCGCCCCTCGGCCGATTCGACGCGCGGCCGACGCCGGCGATGGGCTACGCGGCCTGCGAGGCCGCGACGGCCGAACCGCAGGAAGGCTCGGTCGGCGCCGGCACGGGGGCGACGGTCGGCAAGGTGCTCGGACCGGCAGGAGCGATGAAGGGCGGGCTCGGGACCGGCAGCGCGGACGCCGGCCGGTTGACGGTCCGCGCGCTCGCCGTCGTGAATGCGCTCGGCGACGTGCGCGACGCGTCGGGGCAGATCGTCGCTGGAGCGCGGGACGCGCAGGGACGATACGTAAACAGCGCGGCGTACGTCGCCCGCGGGCCGGCGGAGACGCCGCGTTTCGACGCGCTCGCGGGACGCAACACGACATTGTGCGTCCTCGCCACGAATGCGGCGCTGGATCGGGTGCAGCTCGCCTCCGTCGCCCGCGCGGCCGCGGCGGCGCTCTATCGGCGGATCACACCAGTGGGGACGATGTTCGACGGTGACGTCATATTCGCGACCTCGCCGACGGAGGGCGGCGTCGCCGCCGCTCCGCCGCAGGTCGAGGCGCTCGCGGTGCTGGCGCTGGAGCAGGCGATCGAGCGCAGCGTCCGGACGCGAGCGCCGGGCGACGTGCTGTCATGACGACGGTCGATCCCGGCTGCGCGATCGTCCATGCACCGGTGGCGCCGGTGTTCGCCGAGCCGCGCGTCGCGAGCCCGCAGATCTCGCAGCTCGTCGCGGGGCGCTGCGTCGAGCTGCTGGAACAGCGCGACGACTGGTATCGCATCCGCGGCCCCGACGAATACGAGGGCTGGCTGCACCGCGGCTACCTGTCGGCGTCTCCCGACGAGCGCGCCCGCCAGAGCACACGGCTCGACCGCGTGTCGTTGGGCTGCATCACGACCAACGGCACCGGACGTCGCGCGATGCCGCTCGGATCGCTGCTGGCGGCGGAGGAGTCGGTGAAGTCCGGCGACGTCGTGAGCGTGGACGAGCAGGCGACGCGGTTTCCGGCGGAGGCGGAGGCGATCACGCGGAGCGCGCGGCTCTACTTCGAGGGGACGAGCTATCTCTGGGGCGGGGTGACGCCATGGGGCGCCGACTGCTCCGGGCTCGTGCAGACGTCGTTCTGGCTGCACGGTATCCAGCTACGCCGCGACGCGTGGCAGCAGTCGGAGCAGGGCGAGCCCGGGGAAGCGGATCTGCTCGCGGCGCGCACCGGCGACCTCCTCTTCTTCTCCGACCGCATCGACGGCCACATCACGCACGTGGCGATCGCGCTCGGCATGCAGCGTCTCGTGCACCTCGCGCTCGGCCGCGGCGGCTACGCGGTGGAGCGCCTCACCGACGAGCGCGATCCGTACGTCGCCAAGCTGCGCGAACGGTTCGTGAAGGCGCGGCGCGTGCTGCCGGCCGACTGACCGTCAGTCCTGGCGCACGCTCGACGCCTTGGCCTCGGCGGCGACGCGAAACCACCCACGCACCGGGTACCCGTTGAGCCGGGCCGGCTCGAAGCGCGCCGTGCGCAGCCAGTCAGCGACAGGCTGGCGATTCGCATCGGCGCCGGGCCCGGTGATCTGCAGCGTGGACAGGTCGGCGCGTCCGGTGGTGTCGATCTGGACGAGGATGTCGAGGTTGACCGGCTGCTGCACGGTGGCGCCGACGAGCGCCGGACCGCCGGCCATGCCGCCGATGGGCGTGGGCGGCGTGAGCTCGTCGCTCTCCACGGTCGGGTTGATGCCCGGACGGACGGCGCAGGCGGACAGGAGCAGCGCGAGGGCGGCAAGGAGACCGCGGACGGGGCGGGAAGGCATCAGGGCACCTCGTTGGGGTGGAAGGTGAAGGGC
Organism: Gemmatimonadaceae bacterium; assembly: GCA_013361335.1. Lineage (GTDB taxonomy): Bacteria > Gemmatimonadota > Gemmatimonadetes > Gemmatimonadales > Gemmatimonadaceae > AG11. The sequence goes on from JABFYH010000118.1 coordinate 19,012, forward strand.
TGGCAGCGCCAGAATCGGGCCCAGCCCATACCTTCCGGGCGTGTACCTCTACGTCCTCGATCTCGTTGGCGTCGCGGTGTTCGCCATCAGCGGCGCGCTCGCGGCCGGACGCCGGCGTCTCGATCTGATCGGAGTGCTGGTGCTGGCGGCCGTGACGGCGGTCGGCGGCGGCACGATCCGCGATGTCCTCCTCGACCGCCATCCCATCTTCTGGCTGGCCGACGCGCGCTATCTGCTCGTGATCATCGTGGCGGCGGTCGCGACGGTGCTCTACGTGCGCTGGGGGCGCGTCCCCTGGATCACGCTCGACGTGGCCGATGCGCTCGGGCTCGCGCTGTTCAGCGTCGCGGGGACGCAGGTGGCAGAGCGGGCGGGGATGCCGGCGGCGAGCTGCGTACTGCTGGGCGCCGTGACCGGCGCGGCAGGCGGCGCGATTCGCGACGTGCTCACGGCCCGGGTCCCCGCGGTGCTGCAGCACGGGAGCCTGTACGCCGCGGCGGCGATCGCCGGCACGAGCCTCTACCTGATCCTGGCGCGTCTCGGCCTGGAGCACTCGGCGGCGTCGCTGGCCGGGATGGCGGTGGTCGCCGCGCTACGGCTCGCGGCCATCTGGTGGGGGCTGACGCTGCCGGTGTTCGAGGTGCGGACGGCGGAGCTGCCGGTTCCGCCGCCAGCGCAGAGCAATGCCGTCGAGGCACCGGACGACCTTCACTCCTAGCCCGTCGGCCCGGTCATGAGGCGCGTCGTCTCGCCTGAATGCCGAGGGAACACTTCTTTACGCAATTGCGTCCAGCGGTCGAGTAGTTGTTTCACCCGCCATGTCGATCCAGCGCCGACTCGTTCGACGTGATTGTGAGAGGCAGCCAGACGCCCGAACGCCTCGGGCGGACCAGCCCCCGATACGCCACCGGAGATCCGACCCATGTTGAGCTCGCGCACCCGCACCACCAACCGCCTGCTGTGGACCGCCCAGATCCTCACCGCCATCCTGTTCCTCTTCGCCGGCTCGATGAAGTTCATCATGCCCGTGGAGAAGATGCAGCAGGGCCCGATCGTCTTTCCGGTCGCCTTCCTCTACTTCATCGGCGTCTGCGAGTGCCTCGGTGGGCTCGGCCTGATTCTCCCCGGGCTGACCCGAGTCCGCACGGGGCTCACGCCCCTCGCCGCCGCCGGGCTGACGATCATCATGATCGGCGCGACCGTGGTCAGCATCGTCGGGATGGGCGTGGCCGCGGGACTCTTCCCGGCGGTCGTCGGCGTCGTCACCGCCTGGATCGCGTACGGCCGCACGCGCGTCGTCCCGCTCGCCGACGTCCCGCGCGGCGCACTGCGCGGCGCCTGAGCTCTTTCACTCATCCGACCAAGAGGATCGACCAATGAAATACATGATGCTCATCAAGCACACGGAAGACTACCGCGGCAAGCCCATCCCGCAGGGGCTGATCGACGCGATGGACGGCTTCATCGGCGAGTACGCCAAGCAGGGCAAGTTCCTCGACGGCGCGGGCCTCAAGTCCAGCCACAAGGGCAAGCGCATCCAGCTCCACGGCGGCAGGCTGCGTGTCGTCGACGGGCCGTTCACCGAGACGAAGGAGCTGATCGGCGGCTACGCGATCGCCGACCTGGAGTCCGACGCCGAGGCGCTCGACATGGCGACGAAGTTCATGGAGCTGCACCGCACACACTGGCCGGAGTTCGAGGGGGAGTGCGAGCTGCGCCCGTTCGAGACCGGAGCGCCGGGCTCCGAGTAGCGTCACGGCTGTCCTCTGCGCTGGCAAAGGAAAAGGCAACGGCATTTGCCACAGAGCGCACAGAGAACTGCTTCACGGCAGTGCTCTGTGTCCTCTGTGGTTCAAGCTCTTGTTCCTGGGAGTGTGCGCCTCAGGTCTGCAGCGCCACGGTAAGCCGCTGGAGCACCTCGTTCAGGTCGGGCCGCAGATCGAGCACCGGCAGCACGGGGTCCTCGCCGAGCGCCTCCATGCGCTCGACCGCGTTGCGGATCGTGTAGGTCCGCGGATCCAGGGACTCGTTCACCTCGTCCCACCGCAGGGGCATCGACACGGTCGCGCCGGGGAGCGGCCGCACGCTGAACGGCGCGACGATCGTCTGGCCGTGGCGATTCTGGAGGTAGTCGAGGTACACCTTGTCGCCGCGGCGCGTGACCTGGCGAGTGATCGTGGCGATGTCGCCGAGCTCGCGCAGGACGACGCGCGCCAGCAGCTCGCCGAGCATGCGCGACTGGGCATACGTGCACTGCTTGCCGAGCGGGATCAGGATGTGCAGCCCCGTCTTGCCGGTGGTCTTCACGAAGTGCGGCATCGCCACGGCGTCGCACCAGCGGTGCAGCACCTGGGCGGTGCGGATGACGTCGGAGAAGGGCGCGTCCTTCGGGTCGAGATCCATCACGCACCAGTCGGGCTGCTCGAGCGCCCCGACTCGGCTCGCCCAGATGTGGAGCGGGATGGAGCCCATGTTGGCGACGTAGAGCACCGACTCGACGTCGTCGCAGACGAAGTAGCGGATCTCGCGCTGGGTCTCCTCGCTCCAGATGCGCTCGACGCGCATCCACTCGGGGGCGAAGTCGGGGGCGTCCTTCTGATAGAACGACTTGCCGTGGATGCCGTCGGGGAAGCGAGTGAGCACGACGGGTCGGTTGCGCAGGTAGGGGAGCATCCAGCGCGCGACGGCGCGGTAGTACTCCACCATGTCGCCCTTCGTGAGACCGTCGGCAGGCCAGTAGACCTTCTTGAGGTTCGAGAAGGCGACGGCCCTGCTGTCATCCCGCGCGACCGAGCGCAGCGAGGGAGGGTCGGGGTCCGCCTGCTCCGCGTCGTGGCCGGCCACGCTGTCGGGAGGGGAGATTCCGACACTCGCCTCGCTCGTGCGGGATGACAGCGGCGGCGCGTCGTGACCGACCGGCTGTTGCCGCACGCAGTCGCGCGCCGACTTGTCCGGGCGCTGCCGCAGAAACGCGGCGTGGCGCAGCAATCCATCCGGCGTCCACTCGCGAAAGCGCACCTCTACCACATGCAGCGGCTCGACCCAGGTCGTCGTCCTGATCTCCGGAATCGTCGCCGTCGCGTCGCCCTCCACGATCGGGCCCCCGCACGGTGGATCCGTGCGCACGATCGGGGCGAGCATCCGTGAGAGCTCGCCCAGCATCGCCTGGTCGAACCCCGTGCCCACGCGCCCGGCGTACACCAGCGCGCCGTCCACATAATCGGCGAGCTGCAGCGCGCCGAGGTGCGCGCGACTTCCCCCTGGGGCAGTGTAGCCGACGATCACGAAGTCCCCCGTCGCCTCCGCCTTGATCTTGAGCCAGTCCGTCGAGCGTCCGCGTCGATAGGGGCCGTCGGCGCGCTTCGCGATGATCCCCTCGAGCCCGATGGCCGCCACCTGCTCGAGAAAGGCCTCGCCCTGCCGCTCGATGTGATCGAGCAGCCGCACCGGCCCCAGCCTGGGCACCGCGTCGACGAGCAGCTGCTTGCGGGTCACCAGGGGCAGCCCGCGGAGATCGAAGTCGGCGACGGCGAGCAGGTCGAAGGCGTAGTAGGTCGCCGGCAGCTCCACCGATGCGCGACGGATGTCGAGCGGCGACTGGAGCCGCCCGCGCTGCTGGAGCCGAGAGAAGCTCGGACGGCCCTGCGCGTCGAGCACGACGACCTCGCCGTCGAGGATGCATTCGTCGATCGGGAGCGCGGCGACGGCGCGGGCGATCTCAGGGAAGACCGCCGTGTAATCGTTGCCGTTCCGGGTGAGCAGGAGCGCCTCGCCGCGTGTCTTCGCGGCGACGAGGCGATATCCGTCGAGCTTGAGCTCGAACAACCAGCCGTCTCGCGTGAAGGCGTCGGTCGCCGGCTCGGCCAGCATCGGCTGAAGGGTGCGCACGTCGACGCGCGATCGCTCGGCGCCGGCGCGCTCCACCGCGGCGACGAGTCGGGTGCCGGGATGCAGCCCCGCCTTCACCTCCTCGACCGTGAGCCCGGAGAGCACCGATTCCTCGGGGAACTGGTCGCCGGGCTTGGCGACGTACGCGTCGCGCTCCTTGATGAGGAGCCAATCGCGCTCGCTTTTCTTGATCTTCACGAGCGTCCACTTGCCGTGGAGCTTGTAGCCCTTCAGCTCGAACAGAAGCTTCCCTTTCTCGAGGCCCTCGCGCCAATCCTCGAGTGGCACCCACTCGCCGCGGTCCCAGACGATGACGCCGCCCGCACCGTAGTTCCCGGCCGGGATGATCCCCTCGAAGTCGCCGTACTCGATCGGGTGGTCCTCCACCCTCACGGCGAGGCGCTTGTCGTCCATGTCGTACGACGGGCCTCTGGGCACCGCCCACGAGCGGAGCACGCCATCCATCTCGAGGCGGAGATCGAAGTGGAGCTGCCGCGCCGCGTGCTTGTGCACGACGAAGAGGCGGCCGAGCACCGGCGACACGACGCCGGCCGGCTCCGGCGAGCGGTCGGGGGAGCGCTTGGCGCGGTAGGCGCTCAGCGCATCGCCCTGGCCTACGGTCGAGTCTGGCGAGTCACTTCCGGAAGGCATGCTCGTCAAGTCCGGTCAGACGGTCGTACGGTCAGATTGTTCACAAATCTGATGTCGGACTCGGCCGACTGTGGAAAACTATCCTCTCGCGACGTAGCTTACGGGCGTTCACCCGCCGCGTCGCCTTCCCGAGCCGCTGCCGCCCATGCCCGCTCGTTCGATCGCCTCCGCCACCATCTCCTTCGGGCTCGTCAACGTCCCGATCAATCTCTACTCGTCGTCCGAGTCCAAGTCGAGCGTGTCGTTCAACATGCTCCACAAGAAGTGCAACTCGCGCCTCAAGCAGCAGTACACCTGCCCGAAGGACAACGAGGTCGTCGAGCGCGCGGAGATGGTCAAGGGCTACGAGTTCGCCAAGGACCAGTACGTGGTCTTCACGCCGGAGGAGCTCAAGGCGCTCGAGGAGAAGGCGACGGCGATGATCGAGGTGGTGGAGTTCGTCCCCCTCGCCAAGGTCGACCGCGAGTACGTCGAAAAAGTCTACTACCTCGGCCCCGACAAGGGAGGGGACCGCGCCTACCGGCTGTTGTGCGCCGCCCTCGCCGAGACCGGCCGCGCCGCCCTGGGGCAGTATTCGGCGCGCGGGAATCAGTACCTCGTCCTTCTGCGGCCCCTGAACGGCGTGATCGTGATGGAGCAGCTGCACTACGCCGACGAGGTGCGCGCGACCACCGAGGTGCCGATCCCCGCCGGCGAGGTGAAGGCCGCGGAGCTGGCGCTCGCCAAGCAGCTCATCGAGCAGACGGCGAACGACAGCTTCGAGCCCCAGAAGTACAAGGACACCGTCCGCGAGCGCGTGCTCGAGACGATCCAGCGCAAGGTCGAAGGCCAGGACATCACGACCTCGGACGTCACGCCGGACGCGGGGAGCAAGGTCATCGACCTGATGGAGGCGCTCAAGGCGAGCCTCGTCAGCCACCCGGCAAAGGACAGCGTGCCCGGGCGCATGGTGTCATGACCCTGCGCGCAGGCACCAGCGGCTACGCGTTCAAGGAGTGGAAGGGGGCGTTCTATCCGCCGGAGCTGCCGGACGCGGAGTGGCTGGGCTACTACGCGACGCGGTTTCCGACGGTGGAGATCAACAACACCTTCTACCGGATGCCGAAGGAGTCGGTGCTGCGCGAGTGGTCCGCGAGGGTTCCCGATGGCTTCACCTTCTCGATCAAGGCCAGCCAGCGCATCACCCACCATGCGCGCCTGAAGGCGGAGTGCGCGGACGCGGTGGATTTCCTGCTCCGCAACACCGCCGTGCTGGGGTCGAGCCTCGGCCCGATTCTTTTCCAGCTCCCGCCGAACCTCAAGCAGGACCTGGATCGGCTGAAGGGATTCCTGGGACTGCTCCCGGACGGCCGCCGCTATGCGATCGAGTTCCGGCACGAGAGCTGGTTCGACGACGCGGTGTTCGCCACGCTGCGCGATCGCGACGTCGCGTTCTGCGTGGCCGAGCAGGATGACTTCAAGTGCCCGGTTCAGTCTACGGCCTCCTGGGGCTACCTGCGCCTCCATCGGCTCGATTACGACGCCGGCGCGCTCGGCGAGTGGGCGAAGTGCATCGCCACCCAGCCGTGGTCCGACAGCTACATCTACTTCAAGCACGACGAAGGGGTCGGCTCGGGGCCGCCAGCGGTAGACGCCTTCGTCAAGGCCTGCGGGGAGCCAGCGTAGCGCGCGTTCGGGGGCGGTGTGGGTTACGGGCGGTCGTGCTGGTGAGGCGTACGCGGAACGCCGTACGGCGGCGTGCGGCGTACGGCGCGACGTGCGGCGTCGCGGCGGAAGGGGTACGGCATGAGGATTCGGAACTGGTATCGGTTGAGTGAGGGCGGTTGACGGCGGTCCCGCCTCTATCTGCTTCTCACGCGGTCAGACCACCAGCACCTATTCCGACAGGAACGCCTGCACCGCCTCGGGCCGCAGTTCCCAAACCAGCACCCACCACCGAATCCCCCGCCGTACGCCTCACCCCGCCCGCCGCACCGACGCGCCGTACGCCTCACCTCGCGCGATCGCCCATCCACCCATCTACTCGACCGCTCATCCGATCCCCAACCATTCCCCGGCGGTCCGCCCTGCCTCCTCGAGCACCGCGGCATCCGTCCGGCCCGAAGACTTGAGCACGTGCCAGCTGTGGTCCGCACCTTCCAGCCAATGCATGCGAAAGGTCGGTTGCACACGCTCGAGCACCGCTTCCATCAGATCGCGGCGGCACAGGCCGTCGCGAGTGCCGTTCAGGCAGAGGGTCGACACGCGAATCTGTGGCAGGTGCGCGTCGCGCAGCTTCTCGGGCTTCCCCTCGGGATGCAGGGGATAGGCGAGCAGGAGCAGCCCGTCGCAGGCGTATCCCTCCGCCGCCAGCATCGACGCCGCGCGGCCGCCCATCGAGCGGCCGCCGATGATCACGCGCTGCGCACCGGTCTCCCGACGCACCCGGTCGACGACGGCAGCGACGCACTCCTGGAGCCGAGGCATCGGATCGGGTCGACCGCTCCCCCGCTCCTTGTACAGGAAGTTGAAGCGCACGGTATCCATGCCGTGGGCGCGCATCGTGGCCGCGGCGGCCGTCGTCGCACGGTCGGACATGCTCCCGCCCGCCCCATGCGCGCAGACGAACACGGTCCCGCTGCCCGACGGCGCGGACTCGTAGACCGCGCTCGTCTCGTCGCCGCCGACCGGCACCGTCCATGTCGTCATGATCGCCGCGCTCACGCCGGCGGCTGCGGCCGCAGCCCCATCTCGTCGAGAAAGCGGTGGCCCCCTGTGGGCTGGCCATCCCGCTCGCGCACGTACGTCAGCACGAGTCGATCCTTGGCCCGCGTCATCCCGACGTACAACAATCGTCGCGACTCCTCGATCTCCGATCGCGTGGCTCCGCGCCCCTTGAGCGGCGAGTCGCCGGGCAGCTCGCTGTCCTCGGCGCCCAGGATGTAGACCCGTGAAAACTCGAGCCCCTTGGTGGAGTGCAGGGTGAGGAGGTTCACTCGCGCCTGTGTCGGATCGGCACCGTCGGACCTGGAGAGCGCGACGCGCTCCAGGAAGGCCGCGATCTGCTCGTAAAGTGAATCACCGGTGCACTGCTCGAGCAGCCGTCGCATCCGGGCCATCGCGGCCGGATACCGCTCGTCCGCCGTCTTGTCCGCGCCTGCCCGCACCCGCTCCATCATCTTCGTCCCGCCCAGCCACCCGATGAGCTGATCCACGGTGGGCAGCGACGAATCCGCGGCGAGCGTGCGCTCGGCGTCGTACAGATCCAGGCAATCGCTGTAGCGCCCAAAGGCGTAGGGCCGACACAGGCGCCGCAGAAGCTCTGCCTCGGGACCGGGATCGCCGGGCCAGAGCAGCAGCGCGATCGCCAGATGATCCAGCAGGTTGGCGAGCGCCGTCTTTCGCGTCACCTCGGCACCGAGATCGTGCAGTGCCAGGCAGACACGGGCGAGGGTGCGCGTGTCGTCGAGGGCGCGATGTGACGTGCCGGCGTCGATCCCGAACCGCCGCGCCAGGTCGACCAGCTTCGCGCTGGTCGGCTGAAGAGAGCGCGCGAGCGGCAACGTGTCGTAGTTCGACGCACCGGCATCCGCGCCGCCCAGCCGCCGCAGGATCGGGAAGTCGAAGCCGAAGCCGTTGTGCGCGACGAGCACGTCCTCACCGCAGAAGGCTCTATACTGCAACCACGCTTCGCCGAAGCTGGGCGCGTTCGCGACCATCTCGTCCGAGATGTGATGCGCTTTCCGCGCCGCCGCAGTGATCCGCCCCTGCGGGCGCACCAGCGACGACCACTCCTCGACGATCATTCCGTCGCGCACCCGCACGGCGGCGATCTCCACCACCTCCGCCGTATCCACGTGGTTGTCCGTGGTCTCGATGTCGATCGCCGTGAAGCTGCGGAAGCGGTTCGCGACGTCGCCGCACCGCAGAAGCTGCAGAGCCTTGAACAGGGTGAGTGGCAGGCCGAGCGACGACGCCTCCGTGGCGACGACACACTCGGCATCCGGGGGTGCGACGCCGCCGAGCTGCACGCGCCGGACGCCCGCGCCGGCGAGCATTCCCTTCATCCCGATCTCGGCGCCGTTCGCGCGCGCAAGCCAGACCGTCCGTCCGCTCTCGACCGCAGCGCCGAGGCGTCCCGCCAGGGCCACCACCTCGGGGTGGGCGAGCGGATCGGTCAGCTCGTCGTGATGCTCCTCGAGCACCGAGCCCCACGCGTCGATGCGATGCGCGAGCAGCTCCTCCACCAGCCCGACGAGCGTGGTGTGCCGGCGGGCGATGGCGCCGAGGTTTCCCAGAGTGCACAGCGCGCGGCGAATGCCGCGCCCCTCGACGTGCTCGCGCGGCAGCTCACGCGCCCGACGCTCGAGCTCCGCGCGCAGCGTACGCTTGCCCTCGTCGGCCGAGGCGCGCGCCATGTCGAGCAGGGGCGCGGGAAGCACCGCGGCGAAGAAGCTCTCTTCGGTGAGGTCGTCGGGGGCGGTGATCACACCGAGCGCCGCCAGCACGTACGTCACCACCCGATCGTCGCCGATGGCGTGCCCCGACGCGAGCCGGCAGGGCATCCCGGCCGCCAGCAGCCGAGCCTCCGCCGTCTCGCCGGTGTGATGCTTCCGGTACAGGATGGCGACGTCGCCGAGCGCGAACCCGTGCGCCGCGCGGTCGCGCCGGATGTCGTCGATGAGCCAGGCCTGTTCCGCTTCGTCGTCCGCGAACGCCAGCGCCGAGACGCAGAAGGGGGAGTCGTGGTCGGCCTCGATCACCTTGCGCTCGTCGAACAGCGGCGCGTTGCCCTCGATCAGCCGTCGCGCCAGGGCGAAGATCTCCCGCGAGCACCGGCGGTTCTCACGCAGGCTGACGTTGGTGGCCAGCTTGAAGTCGTTCAGGAAGGTGCGGAAGACGCGCGGATCCGCGCCCGTCCACGAGAAGATCGACTGTTCCTCGTCGCCGACGGCGAAGACATGACCGTGGTCGCGGGCCAGCTCGCGCACCACCTGGTACTGATACGGGTTGAGGTCCTGGAACTCGTCGACGAGCACGCAATCCCACCGCGCGCGCACACGATGCACGACGTGCGGGTCGGCGAGGAGCTCCGCGGTGCGGATGACCAGCATGTCGAAGTCCACCATGTTGCGCTGCGCGAGGAAGTCCTCGTAGCGCGCGAAGGCGTCCGCGTCCTCACGACGCTGGAACGGTTCCTTGCGGAACCGGTAGCCGGTGAAGCGCTTGAGCAGGGTGGCGTGCCACTTGGGGCTCTGGCCGATGCGCCGCAGGACCGCGCGCTGGGTCTTGTCGTCGGCGATGCCGAAGCCCGGCCGGAGCCCGATGCGCGAACCGAACTCGCGCAGCAGCTCGGCGCAGAAGGCGTGGATGGTGCCGGTGCGGACCTGGGCCGCGCGCTCCCCCAGGGTGCGCTCCAGCCGTTCAGCGATCTCCCCCGCGGCCTTGTTGGTGAACGTGAAGGCGCAGATGCGTGCCGGGTCGAGCGCCAGCACTTCGAGCAGGAACCGGATCCGCTCGATGAGACAGAATGTCTTGCCGGCGCCCGGGCCGGCCAGCACCAGCAGTGGCTGGGCCCCGGACTCGATCGCCTCGCGCTGCGAAGGGGACGGCACGCGAACCGGACCCCCTCCGGCGAGGAGTGTCAGCGTGGGCGGCGGGGCGACGGGGGAGGTGGGCATCCGGGCTGCAATTTGCCCGGATGCCCACGCCCGCGACAGGTCGATTCCTTGCGGGTCGGCGCTACCTGCCGCTGCCCAGCCGCACCCGCTCCACGCGCTTCGTCTTGGCCGGCACGTTGTAGACGCGGAGGGAGACGACGTCGCCCGCCCTGGCCTGGCGGAGCGCCGCGCGCAGCTCGTCCGGCGTGCGTACCGCCGTCCCTTCCACCGAGAGGATGACGTCCGGTCCGCCGGTCGACGGGGTGGCCAGATGGCTGCTCGCCGAGCTGCCGTCCTCGACGTCCGTCACGATCACGCCCTGCACGTCACTCGGGAGCTGGAGCTGGCGCGCGGTGCCTGCATCCATCGGGGCGACCTTCACGCCGAGCAGGGGCGCGGACGAGCCGCGCGCAGCGTCGTTGGAGCCGGCGTCGTCGCCACGGCTCGCGATCTCCGTCGTCGGCTCGCTCACCCGCTGGAGCGGAACGCGTACCGTCACGCGCTTGCCACCCTTGCGCGCCACCTCGACGGTCGCGACGTCGCCCGGCGAGCGAAAGGCAATCGCCTCCTGGAGCTGCGCCACGTAGTCGACGCGCTTGCCGTCGATGCTCAGGATGACGTCGCCGGCCTGCATCCCCGCGCGCTGCGCGGGCGAGGTCGCGTCGCCGAAGTCCGACACCAGCACACCGCGGATCTCGTCGAGGCCGACGTACGCCGCGTCGTCGGCGCTCGCGTCGCGCACCGCGATGCCGAGCGCCACGCGCTCCACGCGCCCCGACTTGATGATCTGGCCCATCACCGCGCGGGCGAGGTTGATCGGCACGGCGAAGCCGTAGCCGGCGTTGTAGCCCGTCGGGCTCTCGATCGCGCTGTTGATGCCGACGACCTCGCCGTGGACGTTGACCAGAGGCCCGCCGGAGTTGCCGGGATTGATCGCGGCGTCCGTCTGGATGAAGTCCTGGATCGTGTGCTGCGACTGCCCGGGCAGCGCGAGGGCGCGGCCCTTGGCGCTGATGATCCCCTGCGTCACGGTGAAGGTGAGGTTCTCGCCGAGCGGGTTGCCGACGGCCAGCACCCATTCCCCGACGCGCGACGCGTCGCTGTTGCCGAGCGGCGCGGCGGTGAGATTCTTCGCGTCGATCTTCAGAACGGCGACGTCGGTGTTCGGGTCGCGGCCGACGACGCGCGCCTTGAACTCGCGCCGGTCGAGCAGCCGCACCGTGACCTCCGATGCGCCGTCGACGACGTGATTGTTCGTGAGGATGTAGCCGTCGTTCGAGACGACGAAGCCCGAGCCGGAGGCGACGCCCCCTCGACTCCGCCCGCGCGGCGTGCCGGGCATGCCGGGCATGCTCCGGAAGAAATCACGGAGCTCGGGCGGGATCTGGCTGAGGTCGAGCGACGGACCCTGCGACTGCGTCACCTGCTGCGCCTCGTGGCGCGCGGTGATGTACACGACGCTCGGCTTGACGTGCGCGGCGACGGTCGCGAAGGCGTCGCTCAGGTCCTCGAGACGCGCGACGGCCCCGGTGGAGATCGGCGGTCGCGCGAGCGCCGAGAGGCTGTCGGCGCCGAGCGGGGTGGCGTGGAGCACGGGCGCGTGCTCGGCAAGGGCAGCGGCGCCGATGGCGGCCGCGGCGATCGTCGCGATTACGGGGAGTCTGCCCCGTCCAGAGCGCGGATTGCGCATGGGGATCGTTCTCCTGGCTGACGTCGACTGTGAGAGTGGCGGCGACGACCGCGCGCGTGGGGGTGGGCACCAGCGTGCGACGACGGGCCGCGGGGAGTCGGATCGTGATACACACCAGGCGTCGGCACGTTCGGGCGGGCTGGGCAGTAGGGGTGCGGCGCTCGCCGTCTCACCGTCTCACGTCCACCACCGCGGCCGCCTCGGCGCGAGCCGCGCCAGCAGCGCGAGGCCGATGCTCACCATCAGCCCCTTGAGCAGCACCGCAGCGATCACCGTGTAGAGCACGAGGTTCACGACGTGCGGAGTGATCGCCTGGTCGACGGCGTGCATCCAGACCCAGCGCACGATCCCCTGGCCGATCGTCCACAACCCCAGCGCGCCGAGCACCGTGAGCGCGGCCCAGGCGAGAGCGAGCAGGCGGAGCAAGGCCGCGGCGATGCCGCCCGAGGTGCCGACCACCCACTCGGCGCAGGCATGACACTTCTTCGCCTCGCGCGGGATGGACGAGCAGCAGTAGGGGCAGGGCCGCTCCAGCGGCGCCAGCGCTTCTCTCGACGAACGAGCGGCGGTTGCCAGCATCCATCGGCGCTCCGATAGGGGGTGAGTCCCCCTACGGGAGCGCCGCGCCGCAGGTGTCCGGCGTCAATCCGTCAGGTTCGCCGGGACGGTACCGCCGTTCTCGGCCAGCTTCTGCATGACCTGCTTGTGCAGCCAGACGTTCATCGTCGCGCTGTCGTTCAGGTCGCCCGTATAGCCGAGCTCATTGGCCAGGGCGCGCCGGTTGGTGATGTCGCTGTCGATGCCGAGCAGCTTCATCAGGTCGACGATCGAATGGCGCCAGTCGAGATTCTGCCTGGACGCCGCCTTCATGTCGTCGAGGCGTGCAGCGACGTCCACCGACGCCATGGGGGTGGCGACGGCAGTCGCGGTCCCTCCGGATGACGCCGCGGGTGTCGCCGCCGCGGGCGCCGGAGTGCTGGGGCGGGCGGCGTTCTCGGCCGCGGCCTGCGCGCGGGCCTCGTGCCCCATGATCTTGCCCATGATCGTGCCGAAGATGCTCATGTCGTCCCCCTGTGAGTTGCGCCCGGACGCCGGATCACGGCGAGCATCACGGCGCCGGGCAGGGGGACACAAGGCAAAGAGTTTGCCGCACCGGCGGCGACCAGGTCGCCAGGTCCGGCCACTGTTCGGCGGACGCGAACAGTGGAGCTCAGCTCATCCAGGCCGGTGTCGGCGGGGCGGGGGCGTTGGCAGCGGTGCGCACCTGGAGGGGCACCTCGGCATGCGTCGTCCCGTCGAGGCCGACGCGCATCAGGTAGCCCCCCGACAGGTCCAGCGGCAGGTCGAGCTGGGCGATGAGCGGGAAGTCCATGTCGACCACGCCCTGGGGCGGCGCGGCGATCCCCAGCTCGCCGTCGCTGCTCCACAGCTCCGTGCCGCTCGGGCTCAGCCAGGTGAGCGTCACCCGGTGCTGTCCGACGTCGGTCGCGCTCCCCTTGAGATGCACCACGAGCGTGGCGCGCGGATGGAGCGCGGGCAGGGTCGCCACCTGCAGCGCGTCGAACACGCCGAGGATGTTGAGCTTCCCTTCCTGCGAGAGATTGGCGGCGTCGGCGAACAGCGCGAAGGTGACATGCATGCAGCGAAGCTAGCGCCGGGCTGCGTGGTTTGCGACGGCCCTCCAGCCGCCTAGCTTTGGGCATGGTGAAGACGCTCGTGCTGTTCGACATCGACGGCACCATCCTGCATTCGGGCGGCGCCGGACGGCGCGCCGTGCATCGCGCGGTCGAGGAGATCTTCGGCGCGCGTCCTCCGGCCGAGCACGAGTTCGCCGGCAAGACGGACCCGCAGATCGTGCGCGAGCTCATGCTGCGCGTCGGCGTCACCGCGCAGGCGATCCAGCAGCGCATGCCGCGCGCGCTGGCCCGCTACGTGGACCACCTCTCGGCGGAGCTCGGGGACGCGAGTCACGGCGGCGCCGTGTATCCGGGCGTCGTGGCCCTGCTCGACGCGCTCGAGCAGCGCGATGACGTGCTGCTCGGCCTCCTCACCGGCAACGTTCGCGAGGGCGCACGCGCGAAGCTCGCGGCCGTCGGCATCGATCCCGACCGGTTCCGGGTCGGGGCGTTCGGGTCCGATCACGCCGACCGCCCCGAGCTCCCGGCGATCGCGCGGGCGCGGGCGGAGGAAATGTTGGGCCGCCCGGTGTCGGGACACGACGTCGTCGTCATCGGCGACACGCCGGCCGACATGGGGTGCGGCCGCGGGATCGGCGCCCGCGCGATCGGAGTGGCCACCGGTCAATACTCCGTGGATGCGCTGCGCGCGTGCGACGCCCATGCCGTGTTCGACGACCTCTCCGACACCGCGGCGGTCGTGCGCGCCATCGTCGGCGACGTCGCATGATCGAGGTGGAGCTCAAGTGCGTCGTCGACGATGCCGCGCGACGTCGCGCGGCGATCGAGGCGGCCGGTGCCACGCTTACTTTCGCCGGACACCTCACGGATCGGCGCTACGACACCCCCGACCATGCGCTCGCGGCGCGCGATCACGTGCTGCGCGTGCGCGAGTACGGCCGCGCCGGCGAACGGCGCGCGGAGCTCGACTGGAAAGGGCCCACGCAGTACGAGGGCGGATACAAGGTGCGTGAGGAGGTGGACGTGCCCGTCACCGAGCCGGACGCGCTCACCACCGTTCTCGATCGCCTCGGCTACGTCGTCACGGTCGCCATCGACCGCGAGATCGCGCAGTACGATCTCGACGGCGCCATGATCCGCTTCGAGCGCTATCCGCGCATGGACGATCTCGTCGAGGTCGAGGGGACGCCCGAGCAGATCGAGCGCGCCATCGCGGCACTCGGGCTGCCGCGCGCGGGCTTCACGGCCGAGCGGCTTCCCGACTTCGTTCGCCGGTACGAGGCGCGGACCGGAAACGTCGCGGCGCTGTGCGATGCGGAGCTCCGCGGCGACGTGCGCTACGACCCGTCGAATGCCTGAGCCGCTGCTGCTGCCGGAGCTGGCCCGCTCGCTCCGCAGCTTCGGCGCCCCGCGCGACGCGGCCGGCGACGCGGCGCACGAGGCGATCTTCGCGCCGCTGCTCGAGGCACGCGCGCGAGCGGAGCTCGGCGACGTGGAA
>JABFYH010000011.1 GCA_013361335.1 Gemmatimonadaceae bacterium
GAGGTGCGCACCGCGCCGACCGCCACGACCGAACAGTCCGTGCGGATCACCAACAGCCTGAGCCAGGCGGTGAACGTCTACGTCACGCCGAGCGGGGGCAGCGAGATCTTCCTGCGCCAGGTGCCGGCCAACAGCGCGGAGACCGTGCCGGTGCCCGGTGTCGCGAGCGGCACGAGCGTGACCTTCAAGGCGGTGACGGTGGACGGCTCGCGCACGTACCAGAGCCGCTCGTCGACGCTCGCCGGACAGTTCCTCTGGAGCGTGCCCTGACGCTCGGCGCGACGGCTGCGCGCGCACGCAGGCGACCGCGGCGCTGGTTGCTGGACGCTGGCACGCCGAATAGCTTTGACGGGCCGGAGGGCACCCCTCCGGCCCGTTTGCGTTCACCGCCCACCGACATCGTCACCGCCGCTCGACCGTCCGGCCGCGGGACTTCCGTGCGCCTCGGAGCCGCATGAAGCTTCTGCCCGACTGGATCAAGAACGGTTACCTGCGCCTCATCGACCCGGTCGCGAACTGGCTCGTGAAGCGTGGGGTCCACCCGAACACGATCACGGTCGTCGGGACCTTCTGCACCGTCGTCGGCGGAGTCATCTACGCGACGGGACACATCCGGACCGGGGGGTTCTTCCTCGGCATCACCGCCCTGTTCGACGTCCTGGACGGCACGGTCGCCCGCCGGTCCAACAAGAGCTCGACCTTCGGGGCGTTTCTCGATTCCACGCTCGACCGCCTGGCCGACGGGTTCGTCCTCGGCGGCCTCGCGGTGTTCTACGCCACGAGCCCGGTGCACGGCAGCGTGCCCCTCATGATCACGGCGCTTCTTGGGCTCGTCGGCGCGTTCCTCACCTCCTACACCCGGGCGCGCGCCGAATCGCTCGGCCTCGACGCGAAGGTTGGTCTGCTGCAGCGCCCCGAGCGCGTCGTCCTCCTGTCGGCCCCGCAGGCGCTGTTCGGCCTCGTGCTCAACGGGTGGGTGCTCGCGCTCATCATCGTCATTCTGACCGTAACGGCCTGGATCACCGTGGTCCAGCGCGTGGCGTTCGTGTATACGGCCACCACGCGGGCGGATGCCGCGGAAGCGCGCACCGAGAGCGAGGCCCAGCCTCGCTTCTGGGCGCGGCGCCGCGTTCCGCGCCCTCTGCTCAAAGGAGAATAGTTCGTGAAAGGTTCTGCCAAGGACGCATCCTCGACTCCAAAGCCTGCGACCGGCCGGCTCGGCATCATCACGCCCGGCCTCGGCGCGGTCGCGACGACCTTCATGGCCGGCGTCGAGAGCATCCGCCAGGGGCGGAGCAAGCCGATCGGCTCGCTCACCCAGATGGCCACCATCCGCCTCGGCAAGCGCACGGAGAATCGCGCCCCGCTGATCAAGGACTTCGTCCCCCTCGCCGACCTGAAGGACATCGTGTTCGGCGCGTGGGATCCGATTCCGGACGACGCCTACACCGCAGCGAAGAAGGCGGGGGTGCTGGAAGACCGCGATCTCGAGCCGCTGAAGGACTTCCTCTCGGCGATCAAGCCGATGCCGGCGGTGTTCGAGAACAAGTACGTCACCCGCATCAACGGCAAGAACGTCAAGAAGGGGAAGACGAAGCGGGACCTGGCCGAGCAGCTGCGGCAGGACATCCGCGACTTCAAGGCGAAGAACAAGTGCGACCGCGTCGTCGTCGTGTGGTGCGCGTCGACGGAGATCTTCATCAAGCCGGGCCGCCAGCATGCGACCCTCGAGCAGTTCGAGCGCGCGATGGAGAACAACGACGAGGCGATCGCGCCGTCGATGCTCTACGCCTACGCGGCGATCATGGAAGGGGTGCCGTTCTGCAACGGCGCGCCGAATCTCTCCGTCGACCTGCCCGCCCTGGTGCAGCTCGCGACGGAGCGCGGCGTGCCGATCTCCGGCAAGGACTTCAAGACCGGCCAGACCTGGATGAAGACGATCATCGCGCCCGGCATCAAGGCGCGCATGCTCGGCCTCGCCGGCTGGTACTCCACGAACATCCTCGGCAATCGCGACGGCGAGGTGCTCGACGACCCGGCGTCGTTCAAGACGAAGGAGGAGTCCAAGCTGTCGGTGCTGCACACCATCCTGCAGCCGGAGAAGTACGCCGACCTGTACAAGGACTTCTCCCACGTCGTGCGCATCAACTACTACCCGCCGCGCGGCGACAACAAGGAAGGGTGGGACAACATCGACATCGTCGGGTGGATGGGCTACCCGATGCAGATCAAGGTCAACTTCCTCTGCCG
>JABFYH010000225.1 GCA_013361335.1 Gemmatimonadaceae bacterium
GCGAGGGCGCCGGGCGCGGGACGCTGCGGCGCGCAGGCGGCGAGCGTCGCGCACAGCGCCAGCGCGAGGCGCGGGACGCGGGTCGTGGACGATGCGGGCATGATCAGCGATCCCCCGTGGTGATGCGGTCGCGCCAGAAGGCCGCCGGGCTGCCGATCAGCCCTTCGGTGAGGCGGACGCCGATGGTGGCGAACAGGCCGCTGCCGCCGTTCGCGGCGAAGTCGCGATCGAGCAGCTCGCCCATCCGGTAGCCGCCCTCCAGCTCGATGCGCGGCCCGACGCGGAGCGCCAGCGAGGGCGCGACGCTCCACGGCGCCGTGCCGCTCGTCTGCTCGAGCAGCATGCGCGCGTCGACACGCAGCTGGACGACGCCATCACGCTGAAGGCCCTGCTGCACCCGCGCCCCGAGGTACTGCGACCGTAGCCCGAGCGGTGCGCCCGTGGCCGAGGTGACCTGGCCGTTCTCCGACCAGCGCACCGCGTAGCGAACTGCCACTTCAGTCAGCCTGGTAGCAGACAGGATCGCGTCGGTGGCGCCAAGCAGGCGCATGTCGTCGCCCGTCGCGCCGAGCACCGTGCTCGCGCCGGCGGCGCCGCTGAGCGGGTTCAGGGTGCGGCGCCACTCGAGCTTGCCCAGCAGGTTGAAGGCGTCGCCGCCGATCGGGCGCAGCGCGAGCCCGAGCAGCGACCGGTCCTGCCGGCTCTGCTGCCCCACGAGCCCGGTGGCGGTCACGGTGTAGCGCGCCCAGTCGTGCAGCGTGATGAGCGCGGCGCTCTCGCCGAGCGGGGCGTCGCCGGTGAGGGTGAAGCGGCTGCCGCGGCGGCCGTCGCCGTTGCGCGACTCGCCGCGCAGCGCGAAGCGCGAGTGATCGCTCGTCGGCAGCCACTCCACCCCACCACCCACCGACCACCGGTCGCCCTCGGTGCGCGCGAAGGGGAGCGCGCGTGCCGGATCCACCAGCGCGGCGCGGCTCAGCCCCACGCGACGCTCGTAGAGCGTGCTCACCGACCATCCGCCGCCCACCGCGAGACGCTGGTTCCAGCCCAGGACCGCCGCGTGCGACGCGCTCGTCGCGCCGGCGCGCTCCACCCCGCCCCACGCTTCGCCGCCGAACAGCGTGGAGGCGCGCAGATCCACCGAGGTGACCTCGTAGCGGGTCGACTCCCCCGCGGCGCTGTCCGGCATCGTCGAGACGCGGTGTGTCGCCTCCAGCTTGAGCCCCTGCGTCATCCGGTACGCGATGCCGACCCCCATCTGATCCGGGCGCGCGAGCGTCGGCGTCGCGAGAGGAGCGGCCAGCGCCGGCGTGAGGGCGTGCGAGCCCTCGATCCAGGCGTCGACGCGGCTCGCCACAGCTACGGTGGTCTTGCCGCTGAGCGACGACGCCGCGGCGGTGCCCGCGCCCTGCACGTCGGTGGAGAGCCCGATCTCCTGCGTCACCGCGCGCCCGCCGACCATCGTCTTCGCGCTCCCCGTCGTCGTCTGCCGGTCGACGCCGTACTGCGCGAAGTGCTGGCGATCGTGCGCGACCTGGAGCCGCGTCGTCTCGCTCAGCTTGAGCGCGCCGTCGAAGTGCAGCTCGCTCAGGCCGGCGCCGAGGCGCGGATCCAGGGTGCCGGTCATCCCGGAGTCGACGTGCATCCAGTGCGCGCCGAGCGACGCGCGCTCGTCGGGGAGCGACCAGCGCACGCTCGCGCGCGCCGCGCTCCCCGAGGAGTCGGTCGACGTCGTGCGCAGCAGCTCGCCGCCGAGCGCGAGCGGGCCGGTCCGGATGCGCAGGTCGGCGCCGACGATGTCGGTGGCGAGCGTCGAGACCGCACCCGCGTCGCGCACGCCGGTGACCGCGACGACGAGCGAGTCCACGACCGCGGAGCGCGTGAGACGCGCGACGTCCGCCTCCACTCGGCCGCCGCCCACGAAGTGCTGCGCGCCCCCCGACTCGCGCTCCAGCGCGGCGACGACGAACACGGGGTTGCCGTAGGGATCGTCCGCCGGCACCGGACGGCGCAGCAGCACCGCGCCGGTGGCGTAGTCGATCTCGTAGTCGGCGAAGCGGGTGAGCGTCTCGCGCGCGATGACGCGTGCCGCGTTGTCGCGCGCGCGCACCTCGATCGTGATGCGATCGGTGCCCGGCCGGGTGCCCGCGCCGAACACGTACGGGCCCGACCCGCCGTCGCCGCGGAGCTGCTGCTGCTGAAGCGCCTGGCTGGTCATGCTGCCGAAGCCGCGCACGGTCAGGCCGCCGGCGCCGAGCCGCGCGCTGACCCCGGACAGCGAGCGCTGATACCCGGCGAGGAGCGCGTCCTGGCTCACCGCCGGCCGCGCGACCACGTCGCCCAGCTCCACCCAGTTCAGCCCGCGCTCGAGCCGCGCCGAGAACCGCTGCGTGGCGCCCGAGAGCACGCGCTGCTCGCTGCCGTCGCCGTAGGTGGCGTAGTGCGCTTCGTCGAGCGGGTCAAACCCGCGGCCGAAGAAAGCGTCGTCACCGGTGCGGCGCGAGTCGTAGCTCATGCTGAGCGAGGTCTCGTGGCCGATGGCGCCGCGCGCCGTCACCGCGCCGAAGCTCTGGGTGGCCGCGCCGACGCCGAGCTGGCCGGTGCCCACGGCGCTCAGCGCGCGCAGCGTCGGCAGCACGCGCAGCGCTCGCCGAACCACGATCCGGTTGCCCACGCGCGCGGTGAGCATCCCGTCGCCCACCACGTGGCCGGCGCGGAGCTCCGCCGTCACGATGCCGTTCGCATCGGCGCGGCGCTGCTGGCCGAGCGAGCTCGGATCGGTGTCGGTCCCGTCGAGCGTCGCGCCGGTGACCTCCACCGTCACGTCGGGCAGGGTCGACACGGGGAGCTTCCACGCATCCAATACACGAAGCCACACGCGTGTGGCTTCCGCCGCGTCCACGCGCAGGACGAGGGGGGCGGCGCTGTCGGCGTTCACCAGTTCGAGCGCGGCCGGCACGCCGGAGCGGTGCACGGCGACGCTGTCCCAGCGCTCGTTCTTCCACGAGTTGACGATGCGGGCGCGCAGGCGGTGCGGGCCCGGCGTCAGCTCGACGCCGATGAAATCCTGCACGCCATCGGGCCGCAGCACCGACTGGGCGATCTGCCTGTCGCCCTCGAACAGCGTGACCGCTGCGCCGGGCTCGCCCTTGACGCCGACGTACACGCGGTTGGTGGCGAGGATGGCGCCGTCCACCGGGCTGGAGATCCGCACCGCCGGCCCGCTGATGAACGCATTGCGCTCGTCGGCGTCGCGGTCGGCCGCGGTGCGCAGCGGCGCGATGCGCGGCGCCGTCACGGCGGCCGCGGCCCGCACCGGGGCGCCGGCCTGCACGACCGTCGCGGCGGCCGCGTCGCATCCACATGGCGCCGTTGCCACTCGACGCGGCACGAGGCGGAAGTCGGCGCGCGGCGTCGTCCACCCGTCCGTGCGAATCACGACGATCTCCTCGGCGGTCCGCGCCAGGCCGAAGCCGCTCGGGATCGCCGTCACGGTGTCGATTCGCAGCGCGTGCGTGCCGGGCGCGACATCGCGCAGCGAGAAGCGCCCCTCCTTGTCGGCGGTGATCAGCTGCCCGTCCGCGGTGAGGATCTGCGCCCCCGCGACCCCTTCCTCGCCCGCGTCCTGCACGCCGTTCTCGTTGCGGTCGAGATACACCTTGCCGAGCAGGGTGCGGCCCTGCATCGCGTAGCCCGCCCGCACCCGCACCGCCGCCGACGCCGTGTCGCTCACCACGAGCCCGCCCTCCGCCTCGGCCACGGCCCGGTTGAGCAGCGAGCGGTTGGCGCCGGCGGAGCCCAGCACCGCCGCGTAGCGCACGGTGCGCTCTTCGCCGGCGGCGAGCGACGCGGTGAGCCAGATCGTGAGGAGCTGGCCGGTCTGGCGCGCCGAGTCGGCGCCGGCGAGCGACGCGGGCACGACCCGCATCCCCGCCGGCAGCAGATCCCGCACGACGAAGCCGGTGATCGGCACCGTGCCGCGGTTGCGCAGCACGAGCGAGTACGGCACCGCGTCGCCGAGCGCGGCCTCCAGCACCTGCGCGCTCTTCGTGAGCCCGAGCGCATTCGCCGGCCAGCCGGCGATGCGCAGCGCCACCGCCGACGCGCTCGCACCGGCGGCGTTGCTCGACGCGAGGGTGACGCCGTTGACGACGCCGGCGGCCGAGGGACGCACGGCGCGCGCGACGAGATCGAGGGTCACGCTCCCCTGCCCGACCGTGCCGATCGTCCAGGTCACGACCTGGCCCACGACCGTCGGTGCGCCCATGGCCGAGACGAAGGCGAGGCCGGCCGGCAAAGTGTCGACGAGGGTCACTCCCCGCGCCGGGACGGTGGCGGAGGCGTTCGTGTAGGTGATGCGGTAGGTGACGAGGTCTCCCGCGGCGACGCTGTCCACCCCGACGAGCGTCTTCTGCACCGAGAGGACCGGTGTGGAGATCGTCGTCGCCGCGGGCCGCGACGTCACGGGGGCGACGCCGTCGTTCAGCGTCGCCAGGTTCGTGAGCGCGCCCGCGGCGGCATCGCTGCCGACGACGGCGCGGAAGGTGACCACGCCGCCCCCGCTCACCGGGATGACGCCGACGGCGACGGTGATCGTCTCCACACCCGCAGCGTCGCGCACCATCTGCCCCGCATCGGCGTCGGGAGCGTCGGTCAGGACGAGGCCGCCGCTTCGCAGCGAGCCCGCCACGTAGTGCGCGCCGCGCGGCAGCGCGTCGGTGATCGTCGCGGCGGCGGAGGGTGCGATGCCGGCGTTGACGTAGGCGAGGGTGTAGACGAGGGTGTCGCCCGCCACGGCGGTGGCGCGGTCGACGGTCTTGTCGAGCGCGAGGCCGCTGGCCGAGGCGCCCTGCACGATGGTGAGGCGGTCCTGCAGCGCGCCGCGCACCGTGTTGTCCATCAGGCTCGTGGCGGTCAGGTCCAGCGCGCCGACGTACCCGCCGCTCGCGGCGGCGGGAATGTCGACGACGAGCAGCAGGGGCAGCGTGGCATTCTGCGCGAGCGCGACCGCGGTAGGCGCGGGGACGTCGCCCGCATCCAGCACGCCGTTGGCGTTCTGGTCGAGATAGATGGTAACGGTCCAGCCGGCCGGCGCCGCCGCGGCGAGCGCGAAGGCGTCCGCCGCCGTGCCGGTGTTCGCGAGGGTGTGCGCGAGCACTCGGCGCACCCCGGCCGGGGCGGCCTGGGCGCGCGCCGGCGCGAGGGTGAGGCCCGCGAGGTGCTTCAGCAGCACCGCCGCCTGCGCGGTGTCCTGCACCGTCGAGCCGTCGAAGGCGATGAAGCGGTAGGTGGCGACGTTGATCACGCGCGCCGTGTCGGGCGGGGTGGGCAGCTGCGCCTCGGCCGACATCGAAAACAGTACGACCATCATCGGAAAAGCGCCGAGCGCCCGCCAGGCGAGCTGCACCTGGCGGGCTGCGCGGGAGGTCCGCGTCATGTGTGCCGGCATCGGCAACACGGGTCGAGGTCGCGGAACCGGGTTCGCGATCCGCCTACTTGACCTGGACGCGAATCCAGATGAAGCGACTGACCGTGCTGGCCAGCGCGGGAGTCAGGTTGGCCGTGACCGTTCCGGCCGCCTGCGAGATGGCCCAGTCGGCGGCGATGTCGCCCGACGCGGCGTTGTACGTGACCGCCGCCGGGAGGGCGTCGGTGATGGAGACCGTCGACGCGCTGGCGAGGCCGCCGTTGGTGACGGTGATCTTGTACTGGATGAACTCGCCCGGCAGGACGCGGTCGGTGGTGTTGTTGATGACCGTCGTCTGGTTGTCGCGGTAGGCCACCTTCGTCATCGAGAGCGCCGCCTTGACGACGCGCACGGTGACGTCGCCGGGATCGCTCTGGGCCGGCGTGTTGGTGGAGGTGGCGGTGAGCGTGAGCTGCTGCGTGGTGCCGGCGGCCACGTTCCCGACGGTGTAGACCACGGTGACGTTCGCCGTGGCGCCCGACGCGACGCTGACGGTGCTCGACGTGCCCGCCGTACCGTTCACCGACACGATCGTGATCGCCGTCCCGGCGTTGAGCGTGGCGACGAGGTTGTAGACGTCGCTCGCGTTACCGGTGTTCTGCACCGGAAACACCTGCGAGTACTGCGTACCGTTGCTCGGCAGGCGGTCAACGTTGGCGGCGTCCGGCGTGACGGCCACACCGCCGGCAGTAGCCGGCGTGACGTTGGTGGTGGAGGCGTTGGAGGTCGCCGGCGTGCGGACCGACGTCGCCGTCAGGGTGATCGGCATCGTCTGTCCACCCTTGCCCGATGCGACGTCGTACAGCACCGACACGACGATGCTGCCGCCGGCTACCGTGTTCACGCCGGCGAGCGCCGTGTTGAGCGCGGCAGTCGTAGGATAGGTGGTGCCGGAGTACTTGTAGGACACGTTCGTGAGGCCGGCGGCCGTGCTGACCGCCACGCTCACCTGGTCGGTGCCGTTGCCGGCATTGGTGATCGTGAAGTTCAGCTGGTTCGCCGAGCTCGGGCTGGCGGGCGACACCGAGACGGGCGAGACGACGCCGACGCCGGCGACGAAGCCGACGGTGACGCTGACGCTGGCCGTCGCGTTCGAGTAGGTATTGCCGTTCGCGTCGGTGTAGCTCGCCGTCGCGGTGTTCGTGATGACGGTGCCCTCGGGGGTCGCCTGGGCGCCGGCCGACTGCGCCGTCGCGAGCGTCGCCACCAGGGCGATCGCGCCGGCGGCCAGCCAGCGGCTGGTGCGAGACGCGAGGGCGCGCATGCGCCGGGAGTTCGTGGTCATGGATCGGGCCTATGGTTGAGTGAGGTGGGGTCGGACGTCGGGTGGTGTGTCGTTCAACGTGAGGCCAGCCGCGCCTCGAACTGCGCGGTCACCGTGGCGCCGGGCGACACCCAGCCGTCCACGATCCATCGCACGCCGGTGTAGCGCTCCGGCGCGACCGCGCGCTCGACGCGCTTGCCGTCGATCGTCACCGTCTCCATCGGCTTCGCCGACCAGGTGGCGCCGTGGTCCGCGGAGTACTCGGCCCGCGCGTCCTGGCGGCTCGAGGAGGCCGAGCCGGCGACGAACTGCAGGCCGGAGGCGACCGGGTTCTGGAGCGCGACCTGACGGACCGGGCGCCCGGCGATGTTGGTGAAGGTCAGCTTGTAGCGCAGCACGTCGCCGGCGTGCACGGCGGCGTCGGTGCGCTTCGCACCCTGCGCCGCGGCCGCCATGGCGGTGCGGTTCTCGGCCGTCACGGCGAGCGCCGACGCCGGCTTCGCGGGCGCCTGCGCACGCACCGGCGCCGCGAGGGTGAGAACGACGAGCAGCTTCGTGAGGACGGACGACTTCATGGGGCCTCCAGAGTGGTGTATGACGGGCAGTGCGGCGGGAGCGATTTTCACGAGAGCAAATCTCGGTTTTCGCCAGTGAAGGCTTCGTGAAGCGAGTCTGTCATTTCCTTCATGGAGGGCCGGAGGAGCGGTGGAGCGGAACGACGAAGGGCACACCGACATCAGTCCGGTGTGCCCTCTCGCTCATCCGCTCGCCCGCTCACCCGGCTACTTCACCCGCACCCTGATCCAGAAGTACCGGCTCGCCCCCGCGGCCAGCGTGCCGGCGAGGTTGGCGGTGAGCGTGCCGGACGCCGTCGCGATCGTCCACCCGGCGGCGTCGGGGATCGCGGAATCGTAGGTCACCTGCCCGGGGATCGGGTCGCTCACCGTCACGGCGGAGGCAGGCGCGCCGCCGCCGTTCGTCACGGTCACGCGATACTGCACGTACTCGCCCACGCTCACGCCTGCGGGCCCGGTCACGAGCGTCGTCTGATCGTCGCGATACAGAGCTTTCGTCATCGTGATCCCCGCTCGCGTCACCGTCACCGTGAGGTCACCCGCGTCACTGGCGGCGTTGGTCACGATCGAGGTGGCGGTGAGGGTGAGCGTCGCGCTGGCCCCCGTCGCCGCGCCGGTGGCGACGGAATACACCACGGCCACGCTGCGCGTCCCCCCGGTGGCCACGGGCGTCGTTGTCGCCGTGCTCCCGGCCACGCCCGCCACCGACACGACCGTCACGACGCCCGCCGGCGCCACGCTGGCGACGAGGGTGTAGCTGTCGCTGATGCCGCCGGTGTTCGTGACGACGAAGGTCTGGGTGTAGTTGGTGCCGTTGCTCGGCAGGTGCGACACAGTGGCGCCGTCCGGTGTGGTGGCCACGGAGCGCACCGTCACCGCCGACGTGGTCGACGCCGTGTTGTTCGTGAGGTTGGCGTCGTCCAGCCCCGGGTACGAGACGGTGGCGACGTTGGTGACGCTGGCGGGAGCCGCGCTCGTGATGAGCGCGACGATGGTGATTGTCGTCGGCGCGTTCTTGTTGTACGTCCCCGCCCAGGTGCAGGTCGCCACCTGCCCCAGCGTCGAACAGGTCCAGGACCCGGTGCCCGTCACGCTGGTGTAGGTGAGGCCCGCCGGCAGGGTGTTCGTGAGCGTGATCGGCCCCGCGGCACCCTGCGGGCCGTTGTTGTCGAGCGTCAGGGTGTAGGTCGCGTTCCCCCCCGTGGCGAACCCCGCGCTCGCCACCGCGGTGACCTGCATGTCCGACTTGGGAACCAGCGCGGCCGTCTCGTCAGTGGACGCCCGCGCGCGCGACGGCGTGAGTGCGAGGACCACCGACGCCAACGCCGCGACCGCGGCCGCGCCTCTCGAGCGCGCGGCCGACGACCGCACCCCCCCGCGGGGGGACGCCGGATCGGGGTGCCGTGACATGCTGGGACATTATGCGTCTTCCTGTTACAAAATCCTGAAGCGAACCTGTCGTTTTCTTCATCATTGGCCGGGAGACGCGGGACCGGTGACCAAGCTGCTCATCGTGGAAGACGAGGCCGACGTGCGTGAGCTCGTCAGCCTCGTGCTGCGCGAGGAAGGCTACGCCGTCGACTCGGCGGTCGATTACACCGAGGGCCTCTCCCTCGCGATGACCAACGACTACGACGCGCTGGTGCTCGACGTACGCCTCCCCGACGGCAACGGGATGGACATCGCGCGCACCCTCCGGCGCGAGTCACGCATGGTGCCGATCCTCATGCTCACCGCGCAGCGCACGCCGAGCGACGCCGTGCGCGGGCTCGACGCCGGCGCCGACGACTACCTCGGCAAGCCGTTCGACGTCACCGAGCTCAAGGCGCGGGTTCGCTCGCTCCTCCGCCGCGGCGGGCCGGCGCGCACCGACCAGCTCACCTGCGGCGCGCTGGTCGTGAACCGCCTCACCCGGCAGGCGCTCATCGCCGGCGACCGGCTGACGCTGACGACGAAGGAGTTCGGCGTGCTGGAGCACCTCGTGGCGCACGCCGAGCAGGTGGTGACCCGCAGCGCCCTGCTGGAGCACGTGTGGGAGCGCACGCGCGACCCGGACTCCAACGTGATCGACGTCCACGTCGCCCGGCTCCGCAGCAAGCTGCGCGAGGGCGATGGCGTACCGCGCATCGCGAC
>JABFYH010000208.1 GCA_013361335.1 Gemmatimonadaceae bacterium
GGACGATCAGGAATGAAGAAGAAGCGGATCCTCTACAGCGAGCTGGCCGCGGCGGCGCCATCGCCGATGCCGTCGCCCGCGCCCGCTGCGGAGCCGCCCCCGATCTCGCCACCGGCCGTGATCGTGCCGGCGCCCACCGTCGCCGCGCCGGCGCGCGTGGTCGCGCCCAAAATGTCGCGCGTGCTCCGGGATCAGGTGCGTGGACGCACCGGGCACACCGAGGTGCTCCTCTTCCGTGTCGCCGACGAGCGGTTCGCCATCGACCTCTCCGCGGTCGAGGAGGCGATCGACATCCCGCCGGTGCACCACGTACCCGAGATGCCCCCCGCGATGCTCGGCGTCATCACCGTTCGCGGGACGCTGACGCCGGTCTACTCGCCCGCTGCCGCCCTGGGGCTCGCGCTGCACGACGGCACGTCGGCGTTGCTCTTCCGGCGCGGCCGCACGCGCGTGGCCGTCGTCGTCGACGAGGTCGACGACGTGGCGACGCTCGACCTCGCGCTGCTGCGCGACGCGCCGGTCCTGGATGCGGGCGACGGCATTATCCTCGGCGTCGTGCGTCAGCGCGACGTCCTCCTCGCGCTCGTGGATGCGGACGCGCTCATCGCTGCCTGTCAGGCCGCGCCACTTCTGGAGACCGCATGACCACCGAGGCCGACAAGCTGGTCGTTTTCCGGCTGGGCGAGGATCTCTTCGCCGCCGACATCTTCTCCGTCGAGCGAGTGCTGCGTTACGTCGCGCCGACGCCGGTGCCCGACATGCCCGCGTACATCGAAGGGGTGATGGACTATCAGGGGCACGTCGTGCCCGTCGTGAATCTGCGACTGCGGTTCGAGCTTCCGGCCGCGTCGACGGGGGGCGAGACGCGCACGCTGGTGCTGAACGTCGCCGGGGAGTGGATCGGGGTCGTCGTCGACGCGGTGACCGAAGTCGCCGCGTACGACAGGGGCGCCGTCTCGGCGCCACCGAAGCTCTTTCGCGGCCTGTCCGCGGAATACCTCAAGGGGATCGTGCGCCGCGGCGAGCGCCTCGTGATCTTCCTCGACGTCGCGCAGCTGCTGTCGTCCACCGAGCGGATCTCGCTCGCGGAAGCGGGAGCGCGAGAGCTGGCGCATGGGTGAGCTGAGCGATGCGTACCGGGTGCGGCTCGCCGCGCTCGCTGCGCGGCTCGATGCACCGCAGGCGACCACCGAGCGCGACGCGATCCGCGACGCGCTCATCGCGCTGGGGAAAGGGCTCGAGCAGGATCTCGCCGACCTCGCGGCGATGAAGGAGGAGGCCAAGGCGCTGGTCGAGCGGTGGAAGGGGCTGCAGGCGAGCGCCGCGCCGGCGTTCACCGCCGAGCGCCCCATCGTCGCCGATCACATCGGGGCATCGACCTTCATCGAGAAAGGGTGGACGCGGATCTCCCTCGGCGACTATGCCGGCGCGGAGGACGCGCTCACCAAGGCGCTCAAGCTCGCCCCGAACGATCCGCAGGCGGAGTCGCTCCTCGGCTGGGCGCTGATGCTGCAGGAGAAGTACGACGAGGCGCTGATGCAATTCCAGAAGGTGTTGATGCGAGAGCCGGGCAACGCCCTGGCGCGGATCAACGTCGGCTACATCTGCCTCAAGAAGCGCATCTTCGGCGAGGCGATCGAGCATCTGTCGCGCGCCATCCGTCTCGACTCGGATCGCAAGGCGACGCTCTACGCCCACTTCTATCTGGGCCTCGTCTACCTCGAGCGCGACATGTTCGAGGACGCGCAGACCTTCTTCCAGAAGACGCTGGCGATCGGCCCGAACCTGATCGAGGCGTACTACGAGCTCGGTCGCGCCTTCTGGTTCAATGGCCAGAAGGAAGAAGCGCTCCAGACGTGGCGCGACGGCTTCGCGGCGAACAAGTTCAATCCGTGGGGAAAGAAGTGCGCCGAGGTGCTCGCGACGGTGGAGCAGGGCGGAGAGCCGTAACGGCACTTCGCGGGTGGGCGCGCGCGCTGGCTGCGGGCGCCGCGGTGGCGCTGCTCGGTGTGCCGCTCGCGGCGCAGGACGATGCACCGCTCCGGCTCGACGTCGCGCGCTTCACCGCGGTCTACTATCCCCCCGACGCGCTGCTCGCGCGATCCCTGCTCGCCGGCGCGGCGCGGGCGGATTCCTTTCCCTGGCTGCCACGGCCTCGGCAGCGGGTCCTCATCGCGATCGCGCCGGATGCGGCCCGCTTCCGCGCCTGGGCCGGCACCTCGGCGCCGGAGTGGGGCGTCGCCCTCGCCTTTCCGGAATCGCGGCGCATCGTCATGCACGGGCGCGCCGCCGGCTCCGACGCCGGCGATCCGCAGGAGGTGCTGCGCCACGAGCTCGCGCATCTGGCGCTGCATGAGCGGCTCGGGGATCGTCCGCCCCGCTGGTTCGACGAAGGATACGCCAGCGTGGCGGCGCGCGAGTGGCGACGCGACGACATCCTCGCCGCCAACGTGGCGCTCGCGCTGCGTGGCGCCCCGTCGCTCGAGCAGCTCGACGCGAGCTTCGCCGGCGGATCCGTCGCGGCGCAGTCGGCGTACGCGTTGAGCTATCGCGCCGTCACCGAGCTCGCGTCGCTCGATCCCGAGCGCGGGCTCAGCCTGTTCTTCGAGTACTGGACGCACAGCCCGTCGATGGACGTCGCGGTGCGTCGCGCGTTCGGCACCACGCTGGCGGGGTTCGAACACGAGTTCCAGACCCGGACACGGCGCCGCTACGGGGGACTGGCGCTCTTCGCCGATCTGTCGCTGCTGCTGCTCGTGTTGTCGGTGCTGCTGTTCCCGTTCTTCATCGCGCGGCGGATGCGCGATCGCCGTCGACTGGCGGCGCTGCTCGCGGCGGACGCCGCCGCCGAGCGGGCGGAGCAGGCGAGCGCGCTCGCGATGTTGTTGGCCGAGGGAGGTGTTGCGCCATCCTCGGCGTCGGAGGCCGAGGCCGCCGACCCGGCCGGGACGCTACCGGTCAGCTCGCCAGACGAGCCGACCAGCGGGTTGCCGCAGCGGCGCTCGGATGGCGTAAGCGACGATGGCACTGTCGCTTGACACGCTCCAGGGGGCGGCGTACACTACGCGCAATGGCTCAAATCGACTCGATGTCGCCGTCGCGACCGCTGCTCTGGTGGGGAATCGCGTTCGTTACGATTCTGCTCGGGTATGCCGACCTCGCGCGCGGCGGGACGACGATTGCACCGATCTTGCTCGTGGCGGGGTACTGTGTACTGGTCCCCCTGGCGATCCTGCGCTCCTGACGTAGCGGTTGATCGGGCGGCCACATCACAATGATTCACACCTGGCGAGCGCGGCCGACGACGGCTTCGCTCGTGCGAGCGTTCGCCGGGCGAATAGCTCAGTTGGTTAGAGCGCCTGCCTTACACGCAGGATGTCGGGGGTTCGAGTCCCTCTTCGCCCATGGTTGGTTGGTCGTGCGGTCCGCAGCTCGGCGGACCCTCACGGGTCAGGTCGGGGTAAGAAAGCTCAACGTTTTGGAGGTTACGACTGTGAAGGCTCCCCATCGCTCGGCGCTCACGGCCGCTGGACTCGTCGCGGTGTTCGCCGTGTCGGCCGCTCCGTCGGTTGCCAGCGCCCAGCGGCAGCAGGCTCCCGGCCCTGATACCAAGAAAGTGCTCGTCACCTCCTTCCGGGGCGACGTCGAAGGCGGCGTACGGGCGGCGGACGAGGTCCGCAACCGCATCGCCAGCGACTTCAGCATCCGCACCCTGATGCCGACGAGCAAGAAGGACATCAACAGCACGCTCGAGCAGTCGGGCTACCGGCCGGACTCGGCGCTGAGCCCCAACGACATCAAGGAGCTCGCCAAGCTCGTCCGCGCCGATGAGATCATCGACGGTGCCGTGACGAAGACCCCGGCGGGCTATCGCGTCAACGCGCGGCTCTTCCTGCCCCGCGACGCCGCCCTGTCGCAGCCCCTCGTCAACACGGAGTCCAACAACCTGGGCGACGTGGCCAAGCAGATCGTCCGCGAGTACGACGCGGCGCGGAAGCAGCTCGCCGCGAACCAGGCGTGCGAGAACGCGATCCGCGACAAGAAGCTCGACGTCGCCGCGTCCGAGGCGCGCAAGGGCATCGGCCAGTATCCCAAGGCCACCCTGTCGCGGCTCTGCCTCGCCAGCGCCTTCCAGGCCTGGAAGACGACCGCCGACTCGACCCGCCCATGGGCGGACTCGGTGATCGCGGTGACCAAGGAAGTGGTGAGCCTCGACCCGCGCAGCAAGATCGCCTACCAGCTGCAGTATGATGCCTACAAGGCGAAGAACGACACCGCCAACCTGGTGCCGGCGCTGCTCGGCTACATGAACTCGGATCCGACCAACGCCGCGCTGCGCGAGCAGGTCATCGCCGAGATCATCCAGATGGGCAAGGCCGAGCTGGCCGCGCCGATCGCCAAGCAGCTCGTCGCCGAGAACCCGGGCGACCCGCAGTACGCGCGCACCTACTGGCTCGTGCTTCGCGCCGCGCACAACTACAAGGAGTCGGTGCCGGCGGGCGCGGCGTACGTCGCCCTCGACACGGCGCAGGCCGACTCGAACTACTACTTCCGTCAGATCGCCGACCTCCGCGCCGACAGCGCGTACGCCCGGGCCGCGGAGCTCGCCGCGCAGGGTGTGGCCAAGTTCCCGCGCAGCGCCACGCTGTATCTGCAGAAGGCCCAGAACGAGCGCTCGGCCGGTCAGCTCCCCGCCGCCAAGGCGTCGCTCGACCGTGCCCTCGAGGTGGACCCCAAGATCATGGGCGCCAACCTCCTCAAGGCGCAGCTCTGCTTCGATCTCGGTGACTATCCCTGCGCGGTCGCGGCCGTGAAGGCGGACGTCGCCGCGGACGCAAGCAACAAGGATCGCGACGCCGCGTTCATCCTCGGCCTCGGCCAGCAGGTCTACAAGAAGGGCGTGGAGTCCAAGAAGCCGGAGGATTACAGCAAGGGGATTCCCCTCATGCAGGCCTCCGACGAGATCGCGCCCAGCGCGAACGCCAAGTTCCTGATCGCCGTCTCCGCCTTCCAGTCCCTCGCGTCCGGCTCGGCCGAGCTGCAGAAGTCGAAGAGCTGTCAGGACTACAAGAACGCCAGCGACCTGCTGACGCTGGTGAACGTCAACATGCCCGCCGGTGGCTCGGTGGACGCGAACACGGCCAAGCAGATCCTGAGCGCCGCGCCGCAGTTCCAGGCGTTCATCGAGGGGTCCATCAAGAAGTACTGCAGGTAACTTTGGTGAATCGTGAACGGTGAGCCGTGAACGGTGAACTGTAACGGCGGAAGGGCACACCGGACTCAGCCCGGTGTGCCCTTCACGCTGTTAGACGCCTCTACGGTTCACGGTTCACCGTTCACCGTTCACGATTCCTCACCCGGCAGGTGCTGCACGTGCACCAGCAGGTCGGCCCGGCGGGCGCGGTAGTCGCAGACCTGCGCCTCCAGGTTCTCGCCGTCCAGGTTGACGCTCAGCGGATCGGCCCCGACGACCTTGAGCCAGGGAAGCTGCGCGTAATGCACGCCGGGAAGTCCGAGATGCTCCCCCTTCTTCACCTGGAGGGAGAGCAGGGCGAAGTCGGTCCGCGACATCGACTCGATGACGCAGAGATCCAGCAGCCCGTCCGTCACGCTCGCGTCGGGCGTCATGATCGTCCCGCCCCCGGTGACACGCGCACTCCCGACGGCAAACGCCAGGAAATCCACGTCGAGCTCGAACCCTGCGCTGGAGAATGACGCGTGCCAGGACTGGTCGGTGGCCAGCTTGCGGATCGCCGTGATCGCGTAGGCGAGCGGTCCGAGCGACGCCTTGAAGTCCGCCGGGGTCTCCGCGGTCGCCTCGGCGCCGACGCCCCCCGTCGACACGTTCAGAAAGCGCCGGCCGTTCATCGATGCCGTATCGATGCGCACGGGCTTGCGACGGAGGATAACATCCATGGCATGATCGGCCTCCTCCGGAATCCCCGTCTGCCGCGCGAAGTCGTTGGCGGTGCCCAGTGGCACCACGCCCAGCGGCACGTCGCGCCCGTCGAGGCCGTTCACCACCTCGTTGAGGGTACCGTCGCCCCCGCACGCCACCACGACGTCGGTGCCGCGGTCGGCGGCGTCGGCGGCGAGGGCCTCGGCGTCGCCACTGTTCCAGGTGATGCGCACGTCCACGGCGTGGCCGCGATCGCGCACCCACGACACCATCTGGCGCAGGTCGGCCCGGTCGGCGCGCGCGCCGTGAACGATGTACGTGATGTGCTTGCGGGTCGGCGGCATGCGCTCGGTGGTGTCGGGAACGCCGGGTCGGTACTGCCGCCCCGGTCGGGACGCGAATAGTATGCGTGGCCGCACGGCGGACGTCAGCCACCAGACCGAGGCGACGTGGGATTCGACGTATCATGCCCCTGCGCTGGTCGGCCCGGTCGTCGAGCTGCTGGGTGGCTCGGAGCTCGTGCTGGACGGCACGCTGGGCGGCGGCGGGCACACCGCGGCGCTGCTGGATGCGGGCGTGGGGCGGGTCATCGGTGTGGACCGCGACCCCGACGCACTGGCCGCGGCGACTGCCAGGCTGTCCGAGGCCGCCAGCGCGGGGCGCTTCAGCGCGCTGCATGGCAACTACGCCGCGGTCGACGAGCTCCCCCTCGACGACCTCCATTTCACCGGCATCCTGCTCGACCTTGGCATCTCCTCTCACCAGATCGACGACGCGACGCGCGGCTTCTCCTTCCGCGACGGCGCGCCCCTCGACATGCGCATGGGGCAGGACACGTCGCGGTCCGCGGCCGACCTCCTCAACGAGGCCGACGAGGGCGAGCTCATGACGATCTTCCGCGAGTACGGCGACGAGCCGCATGCCGGGCGTCTCGCCCGCGAGATCGTGCGCCGCCGCGCCAACCGGCCGTTCGCGATCAGCGACGACTTCGTGGGGGCGATCCGCGGCGCGCTGGGCCCACGCACCGGCGCCTCCGATTTCGCGCGCCTCTTCCAAGCGGTTCGCATCGCCGTGAACGACGAGCTGGCGGGGCTCGAGCGAGCGCTGCCCGCGCTGCGCGACCGCCTGGCGCCCGGCGGGGTCCTCGCCATCATCGCCTATCACTCCGGCGAGGATCGGCTGGTGAAGCACGCATTCCGGCGCTGGAGCGAGGACTGTGTCTGTCCCCCGCGACTTCCCGTGTGTGCCTGCGGGGGCGGCCATGCGCTGGGCACCGTGCTCACCAGGCGCGCAGTGGTCGCGTCGCCGGACGAGGTCGCTCGTAACCCGCGCGCCCGCAGCGCTCGGCTCCGCGCATGGCGAAGGGCCGAGTAGCCGGACGGGGGAGCGGCCGACTCCGCTTCGTCCTCGTTCTGCTCGGTTTCCTCGTCGTCGCCATGGGCGTCATTCTGCGGCGCACGTACGGCATCGCCGCCGCGCGCGAGCTCAAGCGGCTCGACGCGCAGCGTGACACGCTCGTGGCCGAGCGGTTGCGCCTCGAGGCAGACATCCGCGCGGCGGCGAGCCGCGCGACCCTCCAGCCGATTGCCGAGCAGCGTCTCCAGATGCGGGTCCCCGCCGACAGCCAGGTCATCATCCTCACGCGTCCATCGAATGAACGGCCCTAGTCGCGTCGGGTTGGTGCATCTCGGGCTGGCGCTCTTCGCGCTCGCCATCGTCGGCAAGTCGGCACGCGTGCAGCTCTGGCAGGGCCGGAGCTGGGCGGCGAGCGCGCAGCGGCAGCAGAGCACCGCGCGCGTGATTCCCGCGCCGCGCGGCGAGATTCTCGACGCCGCCGGGGAGACGCTGGCGCAGAGCCGCGAGACGGTAAAGCTCGACGTCGCGCCCCCGGAGCTGAAGAACCGGAAGGCGCTGCGTGATGCCCTGACGGCGGTCGGCGTGCCTGCGGCGACGATCGCGCGCGCCACCGACCCGGCACGAAAGTGGGTGACGCTTCCCGGCCGCTTCCCGGCCGGCCGCGTGGCGCGCATCTCCGCGATGCGCGGCGTGTACACCACGCCGATCATGGAACGATCGTACGCGGTCGGTGACGGGCTGCGTCGGGTGATCGGCCGCGTCGACGCGAACGGGCGTGCGCTCGACGGCATCGAGCTGGCGCTGGATTCCCTGCTGCGCGGCACGCCCGGCTCGGCGACGGTGATGCGCGACGCGCACGGCTGGAAGATCGAATCGCCGACCGCGCCGAGCACGGCACCGGTGCCCGGGAACACGGTCGTCCTCACGCTGAACCACGAGCTGCAGGAGATCGCCGAACGCGCGCTCGCCGATGCGGTGGCGAAGATGGGCGCCGAGGGGGGCGACGTCGTGGTGCTCGATCCCGCCGGCGGGGAGATCCTCGCGATGGCGAGCCAGCGTCAGGACCCGCGCGCCACCGCCGCGACCGCGCTCACCGAACCGTACGAGCCGGGCTCCACCATGAAGCCCTTCGTCGCCGCCGCGCTCCTGGAGAAGGGCCGCGCGCGGGAGAGCGACGTCGTGAACACCTTCGACGGCGAGCTCACGATCAACGGCCGCACCATCCACGACGAGCACAAGTCGTCGCATCTCACCCTGGCCGAGGTGGTGCGCTGGTCGAGCAACGTCGGGATCGTGCAGTTCGCGCAGCGGCTCTCGCCGCGCGAGGAGTACGAGACGCTGCGGGACTTCGGCTTCGGGACGGCCACCGGCGTGCCGTATCCCGTGGAGGCCTCGGGCACGCTGCGCGAGCCGGTGCGGTGGTCGGCGCAGTCGGCCAACTCGATGGCGATGGGCTACGAGGTGGCG
This sequence comes from Gemmatimonadaceae bacterium, assembly GCA_013361335.1. Taxonomy (GTDB): domain Bacteria; phylum Gemmatimonadota; class Gemmatimonadetes; order Gemmatimonadales; family Gemmatimonadaceae; genus AG11. The sequence goes on from JABFYH010000208.1 coordinate 8,723, forward strand.
GTCACGCCGCTGCAGCTCGCCGCCGCGTACGTCGCGCTGGCGAACGACGGCGAGCTGCTCGAGCCGGCGCTCGTGAAGGAGGTGCGCGGGCCGGATGGCCGCGTGCTCTACCGTCATGAGCGCCGCGTGATTCGCCGGGTGCTGTCGCCGCCGGTGGCGCGGCGCGTGCGTACCATCCTGCTCGGCGTGGTGGAGGGAGGCACCGCGGTCAAGGCCGACCTGGGCAGCTTCGCCCTGGCGGGCAAGACGGGAACGGCCCGTCGCACCGTGGGCGGTCGGTACGCGCTCGGACAGCACATTCCCACCTTCGTCGGGCTCTTTCCCGCCGAGCACCCACAGTTCGTCATTCTCGTGAAGCTCGACAACCCACGCGGCGCTTACGTCGGCGGGCTCACCGCCGCGCCGGTCACCAAGGCCGTGCTCGAGGCGGCGCTGGCGTCGCGCAATGCGGCGCTCGACCGCACCACGCTCGCCGCGTCGCAGCGTGTCCGCGCCTCCGACACCACCGCGCGTCCGGTGGTCGCCGCCGCGCCGTCGACGGACACCGTGACCGCGAATCCGGCGACGGACGACGACTCGGTGGGCACGACGCCGTTCGTCGCGTTGCTGCCCGCGCCGAAAGCGCCACGGGCGGTGCCGCTGCCGCCACGCGCCGTGCCGGACGTCCATGGCCTGCCGGCGCGCCAGGC